>DATDKF010000262.1:0-9034 GCA_036520135.1 Solirubrobacteraceae bacterium | reverse complement strand
GTCACGGCCATGACGGCCAGCTCGCTGCGGGGGCCGCCGTCCTCGCCGGGCGGCTGGCGCCCGACCGCGGCGGCGTTGATGTTCACGCCGTGCCGGCCGAACGCGGTGCCGACGCGGCCGACCATGCCGGGCACGTCGCGGTAGCGGAACAGGGCCAGGTGGCCCTCGTCCATCTGCAGGTTGAAGCGCTGGCCCCACGCCTCGAGCAGGTGCGGGCGGTGCAGCCGGCCGAGCGTGGTGCCGACGACGCGCGTGCGGTCCTCCCCGCACACGAACGTGATCCGCACGAGGTCGGTGAAGTCGCGCGCGATCGCCTCGCGCCGCTCGGAGACCTGTATGCCGCGCTCCTCGGCGAGCGCCGGCGCGTTGACGAGGTTGACCTCCTCGTCGGTGTGGCCGGCGAGCACGCCGTTGAGCACCGACAACGTGAGCAGGCGGACGTCGCGCTCGGCGATCCGGCCGAGGTACTCGACCTCGATCCGGTCGACGCTCGACGACTCGGCGAGCCCCACGCCGACGCGGCCGAGCGCGCGTGCGAGCGGCAGGAACGGGCCCAGGACCTCCATGTCCTCGGCGCTGACGGCGGGGATGTTCACCGCGGTCGACACGACGCCGCCGGTGAGCGCGGCGACGACCTGCTCGGCGGTCTGCACGCCCGCGCGGTCCTGCGCCTCGGTCGTCGAGGCGGCCAGGTGCGGCGTGACGACCACGTTGGGATAGCCGAACAGCGGGTGGTCGGTGACCGGCTCGTTGGCGAACACGTCGAGCGCCGCGCCGGCGACCTTGCCGGAGTCCAGCGCCGCCTTGAGCGCGTCGTCGTCGACCAGCTCGCCGCGCGCGCAGTTGATGATCCGAACGCCGTCGCGGCACTTGGCCAGCGCCGCGGCGTCGAGCCAGCCGCGCGTCTCGGGCGTCGTGGGCAGGTGGATAGAGATGAAGTCGGCGTGCGCGTACAGGTCGTCCGAGGACTCGGCCTTCTCGACGCCGAGCTCGCGGAAGCGCGCCGCCGAGACGTAGGGGTCGAACGCCACGACGTGCATGCCGAAGCCCTGCGCGCGGGCGGCCACGAGCTGGCCGATGCGGCCGAACCCGAGCAGCCCGAGCGTCTTCTCGTAGAGCTCGACTCCGCCCCACTTCGAGCGCTCCCAGCGGCCGCCGACGAGCGCCGCGTGCGCCTGCGGGACGTTGCGCGCGAGCGCCAGCAGCAGCGCCACGGTGTGCTCGGCCGCGGTGATCACGTTCGACTGCGGCGCGTTGGCAACGATGATTCCGCGCTTGGTGGCCGCCTCCACGTCGACGTTGTCGACGCCGACGCCGGCGCGGCCGATCACCTTCAGGTTCTCGCCGCGGGCGATCAGGTCGGCGGTCAGCTTGGTCGCCGAGCGGATGAGGATCGCGTCGTAGGCGCCGATCCGCTCGGCGAGCTGCGCGTCGTCCCAGTCGAGCCCGAGGTCGACGTCGAAGCGCTCGCGCAGCAGCGCCACGCCGGAGTCGGCGATCTTCTCCTTGACGAGGACGCGGTGGGGCGCGTCGAGGACGCTCACGCGGCGGCGGGGACCCCGGCCTCGAGGAACACCTTCTGCGCGGCGCCGGCGGCGGCGCCGTGGTCGACCTCGCGGCCGAGCTGCGCGAGCACCATCTCCAGCCCCGACAGCGACGTGACGATGTCGAACGCCCCGAAGTAGCCGCAGTGGGCGATCCGCACGATCCGGCCCTTGAGGTGGTCCTGCCCGCCGTTGGCCGTGATGCCGAGCTTGCGCAGCGCGCCGGGGACCTTGCCGCCGTCGACGTCGTCCGGCAGCTCGACCGCGGTCACCACGGTGGAGCGCTCGTCGGGGTCGCCGAACAGGTCGAGCCCGATCGCCGCGACGCCGGCGCGCGTGGCGCGCGCGAGGATCTGATGGCGGGCGAGGACGTTGTCCAGCCCCTCCTCGGCGATCAGCTTGAGCGCGACGTCGAGCCCGAGGAAAAGCGACACGGCGGGCGTGAACGGGCTGGCGCCCTTGCGCTGGCTCTTGACCGTGCGGCCCCAGTCGAAGTAGTAGCGGCCTTCGCCGCGCTCGGCGGCGTACTCGAGGGCGCGCTCGGAGACCGACGCGAACGCGAGCCCGGGCGGGCACATAAGCGCCTTCTGGGAGCCGCCGACGACGACGTCGACGCCCCACTCATCCTGGCGCAGCTCGGTCGCGCCCAGGCCGGAGACGGCGTCGACGGCGAGGATGACGTCGTGGCGGCGCGCGACCTCGGCGATCGCCTGGATGTCGTGCACGATGCCGGTCGACGTCTCGCTGAGCGTCGCGAACGCGACCCGCACGCCGTCGTTCTCACTCAGCAGCCGGTCGATCTCCGCGGGGTCGAGCCGCTCGCCCCAGCCGGGCTCGTAGCCGACGATCTCGGCGCCGTAGGCCTCCCCCAGCTGGATCCAGCGCTCGCCGAACTTCCCGGCGGCGCAGGCCAGTACGCGGTCGCCGGGGCGCACAAGGTTGGCGACGGCCGACTCGAGCGCGCCGGACCCGCTGGCGGCGAACGCGAGCACGTCGTTCTGCGTGCGGAAGACCGAGGGCAGGGCGCTCAGCACGCGCTCGTACAGCGCGTCGAAGGCCGGCGCGCGGTGGTAGAGCATCGGCGCGGCCATCGCCTGCGAGACCGCCGGCGGGATCGGCGTCGGCCCGGCGGTCATCAGGTACTGCTTGGTGAACGGGTTCGGCGTCATGCGCGGGAGAGCCTTGTCTGGTGGGGAGGTCGCGCCGGAGGTTAGCGGCCGCGGTCGAGGTCGCGGCGGAGCTCCTCGAGGTCGAGGCCGGACGCCAGCAGGATGATCCAGACGATCGCGGCGAGCACGCCGAGGACGACGCCGACGATCCCGAGCACGACGCCGGCGTGCGCAAGCCCGTCGCCGACCTTGGTGTGGCCGGCCGCGACCTGGCGGCGCCCGATCGTGCCGGTCACCCACGCCGCGATCGAGAACGGGAGCGACAGCGGGAACAGCAGCCCGAACGACGGGAAGACGATCAGCAGGCCGAGGACGCCGAGCACGAGCGAGGTCGTCGACAGCGCGTTGCCCGGCTCCGACGCCGGACGCGCGTACGGCGGCCGCTCGGACGTCGCGCCCCAGGCCGCCAGCTCGGGCTCGGGCGCCGCCGGCTCGGGCGGCGCGGGCGCGAACTGCGGCGGCGGCTCGCCTCCCGGCGCGCGCGGGGGGAGCCAGCCTGAGTTGGTCTGCTCGTCGCTCAGAACTCGGTCTCGATCCAGTCCATCATCGAGCGGAGCTCCTTGCCCTCGCGCTCGATCCGATGGCCGGCCTGCTCCTCGCGCATCCGCTTGAAGTTCTCCTGGCCGGCGCGGTTCTCGGCGATCCACTCGCGCGCGAAGGCGCCCGACTGGATCTCGCCCAGGACGTCCTTCATGGCCTGCCGGGTGGCGTCGGAGATGACCCGCTTGCCGCGCGTGTAGTCGCCGTACTCGGCGGTGTTGGACACCGAGAAGCGCATTCCGGAGATGCCCTTCTCGTACATCAGGTCGACGATCAGCTTGAGCTCGTGCAGGCACTCGAAGTACGCGAGCTTGGAGTCATAGCCGGCGTCGACGAGCGTCTCGTAGCCCGCCTGGACGAGCTCGGACACCCCGCCGCAGAGCACGGCCTGCTCGCCGAACAGGTCGGTCTCGGTCTCGTCCTTGAACGTGGTCTCGATCACCCCGCCGCGCGTGCAGCCGATGCCCTTGGCGTAGGCGAGCGCGAGGTTGAGCGTGTTGCCGGCCGGGTCGGCGTGGACCGCGACGAGGCCGGGCACACCGCTTCCCTCGAGGAACTGGCGGCGGACGAGGTGCCCGGGGCCCTTGGGGGCGATCAGCGCGACGTTGACCTCGGGCGGCGGCTCGACCTCGCCGTAGTGGATCGAGAAGCCGTGGCCGAACAGCAGCGTGTTGCCGGGGGCGATCCCGTCGCGGATCGACTCCTCCCAGACGTCGTGGTGGCGCTCGTCGGGCAGCAGGACCATCACGACGTCGCCGCGCGAGGCGGCGTCGGCGATGTCGGTCACCTCGAGCCCCTGCGAGCGGGCCTGCTCGACCGAGGACGAGTCCGGGCGGAGCCCGACGACGACGTCGACGCCGGAGTCCTTGAGGTTGAGGGAGTGCGCGTGCCCCTGGGAGCCGTAGCCGAGGACGGCCACGGTCTTGCCCTGCAGCAGGTTCAGGTCGGCGTCGTCGTCGTAGATCATGGCCGCCGCAGGTTATCCCGTGGCGGCCGCAACCCACGTCCTGGCCGGGATCGCGAGGCCGCCGTCGTCGGCGGTCCAGTCCTTTGCCGCGGCGGCGAGCGCGGCAAGCCACTCCTCGCGATCCGGGATGCGGGCGTCGTGGGCGCGGATGCCCATCGACCGCGTCGTCGCCCACCACCCCTCCACCGACGGGTAGCGGATCGGGAAGTCGAGCGCCTCGACCTCGTACTCGACGAAGCCGGCCGCGTCGAAGTGGTCGGCGACGATGCCCTCCTCCCCCCACGCGAACTGCCCGCCGCGTCCGGCCTCGATCGGGTCGACCAGCCCGCGCTCGAGCAGCAGGGCGACGGGCAGCGAGCTCCACGGGTTGTCCTCGGCGGTGGTCCAGGCCGCGAGCGCGACGCGCCCCCCGGGCCTCAGGATGCGGCGCGTCTCGCGCAGCGCGTTCTCGGGGTCGTCCATGAGCATGTAGCCCCAGCGGCACAGCACGATGTCGAGGCTCGCGGCCTCGAGGTCGATCGGCTGCGAGGCATCGATCTGCTTGAAGCGCACGTTCTTGATGCCGAGCGCCTCGGCGCGCCGCTGGGCGGCGGACAGCATCTCCGGCACGGCGTCGGACGTGATCAGCGTCCCGCCCGGCTCGATCAGCTCGGCGGCGAGGAAGCCGGTGTCGCCGATGCCGGCCGCGAGGTCGAGCACGGTCTGGCCGACCTGCGGGGCGGTGTGGTCGATCATCCACGAGGCGACCGGCATCGTGTTGCGCCGGAACGCGTCGGCCTGGCGCTCCCAGCCCGTCGCGATGTTCGCCCAGTCGTGCCGTGTCATGCCAGCTTCCTTCGCAGCAGCTTGCCGGAATCGGTCCGCGGGAGCGCGTCCGCGAGCTCGACCGCCTTGGGCACCTTGAACCGCGCGAGCCGCTCGGCGGCGAACGCGCGCAGCTCGTCGGGGCTCGCGTCGGCGCGCAGGACGACGCGGGCGATGAGCGCCTCGCCCCACTCGGGGTGCGGGCGGGCGAACACGCCGGCGTCGGCGACCGCGGGGTGCTCGAGCAGGACGGCCTCGACCTCGGCCGGGGCGACGTTCTCGCCGCCGGTGACGATCGTGTCGCTCTTGCGGCCGACGACGATCAGGCGGCCGCGCTCGTCGAGGCGCCCGAGGTCGCCGGTGCGCAGTGTGCCGCCGCCGGCGACCGTCGCGCCGGTGACGAGGATCTCGCCGTCGTCGGCGATCTCGACGGCGAGGCCCGGCAGCGCAAAGCCCGACGTCTCGGTGTCGCCGATCTCGCCGACCGTGACCTGCGAGCACGCCTGCGTCAGGCCGTAGGTCGGGGCGACGCGCCAGCCGGCGTCCTTGGCGCGGGTCAGGAGTGCCGGTTCGGCCGGGGCGCCGCCGAGCAGGACGGCGCGCGCGGGCGGGCGCGCGCCCGCGTCGAGCAGGCGGGCGAGCTGGGTGGGGACGAGCGAGGCGAGCGTGACGTCGGGCGTGTCGGGCGGGCCGATCACCGCGGTGGTGGCGTAGATGACCGAGCGCAGCAGCACCATCAGGCCGCCGACGTGGCTGAGCGGCAGCGGGCACAGCCAGCGCTCGTGCGGGTCGAGCCCGAGCGCGACCGCCGAGCCGAGCGCGTTGGCCTCGATGTTCGCCGCGGTGAGCGCGACCGGCCGCGGCGCGCCGGTCGTCCCCGAGGTATGGACGATCAGCGCGGCGCCGTCGGGGGCGTCGGCGGCCAGGATCGCCCGTCGCTCCCGCTCGCCGAGCCGCTGGTCGACCGGCATCGCGGGGGCGCCGGCGAGCAGGCAGGCGTGCAGGCGGATCGCGAGCGGCAGGCCCGGCGGCAGGTCGATCGGCACGCGGCCGTGCAGGTCGCGCGCCTCGCGGCGCGCCGCGTCGAGCAGCTCCGCGTAGGTCAAGCGCCCGTCCGGCGCCTCGACCGCGACGCGGTCTGGGCGCAGCGCGGCGGCCCGCTCAAGCCATGGCATCGACCGCAGGCTAGTGTCTTGGCCTTGACCGTCACCTGGACCCCCTCCGGCGAATACGAGGACATCCGCTACGAGACGTCCGGCGATGGGATCGCGAAGATCACGATCAACCGGCCGGAGGTCCGCAACGCGTTCCGGCCGCAGACGATCGTAGAGATCTCGGCGGCGCTCGAGCGCGCCCGCGAGGACACGACGGTCGGTGTGATCATCCTCACCGGCGAGGGGCCGCTCGCGTTCTGCTCGGGCGGCGACCAGCGCGTGCGCGGCGACACCGGCTACCTGGCTGAGGGCCAGTCGGTCGGGCGCTTCCACGTCACCGACCTGCACGTGCAGATCCGCCGGCTGCCGAAGCCCGTCGTCGCGATGGTCGCGGGCTACGCGGTCGGCGGCGGGCACGTCCTGCACCTCGTCTGCGACCTCACGATCGCCGCCGACAACGCGCGCTTCGGGCAGACCGGGCCGCGCGTCGGGTCGTTCGACGGGGGGTTCGGCGCCGGGCTGCTCTCCAACCTCGTCGGCCCGAAGAAGGCCAAGGAGATCTGGTTCCTGTGCCGCCAGTACGACGCCCAGCAGGCGCTCGAGATGGGGCTCGTGAACACCGTGGTGCCGCTGCAGGACCTCGAGGCCGAGACGGTGAACTGGTGTCGCGAGATGCTGGCGCTCTCCCCCTTCTCTCTGCGGCTGCTGAAGGCCAGCTTCCACGCGGCGGAGGACGGGCTGAGCGGCATCCAGCAGCTCGCGCACGACACCAACCTCCTCTTCTACGCCTCCGAGGAGGCGCGCGAAGGGCGCGAGGCCTACAAGGCCAAGCGCGAGCCCGACTTCTCGCAGTTCCCCAAACGGCCTTGAGTCCGCTCCACATCTGGCTCATGGCGGCCCGGCCGCGGACGCTGCCGGCGGCTGTCGCACCCGTGCTCGTCGGCACCGCGCTCGCCGCGACCGAGGGCACGTTCAAATGGCTCACCTTCGTGGCCGCGATGGTCGGCGCGCTGTTCATCCAGGTCGGCACGAACCTGTCCAACGACTACTCGGACGCGCGCCGCGGGGCCGACACCGAGGACCGGCTCGGCCCGGTGCGGGTCACCGCGGGCGGGCTCGTCCCGCCGCGCCAGGTGCTCGTGGCGACGTACATCGCGTTCGGCGTGGCGGTCGCGGCCGGCGCGTACCTGATCGCGACGGCCGGCTGGGAGCTGCTGCTGGTCGGCGCCGCCTCGATCCTCGCGGGCGTGCTCTACACCGGCGGCCCGCGGCCGTACGGCTACGAGGGCCTCGGCGAGGTGTTCGTGTTCCTCTTCTTCGGCGTCGTGGCCGTCACCGGCTCCTATTTCGCGCAGGTCGAGGAGCTGACGTGGGAGGCGTTCGTGCTGGCGGTGCCGGTCGGGCTGCTGGCGTCGTCGATCCTGGTCGTCAACAACGTGCGCGACCTCGAGACCGACCGGCGGGCCGGCAAGCGGACGCTGGCCGTGCGGCTGGGGCGCTCGAGGGCGCGCGGGCTGTACGCGCTGATGGTCTATCTCGCGTTCCTGACGGTGCCGGTGCCGTGGCTGGCGGGGTCGCCGGACCTGACCGCGTGGGTGCTGCTGCCGTGGCTGGCGCTGCCGCTCGCCGTTCCGGCCGTGCGCGTGGTCCGCAACCGGTCCGACGGGCCGTCGTTGAACGGCGCGCTGGCGCGGACCGGGATGCTCCAACTCGTGTTCTGCGCGCTCTTGTCGGCGGGAATCCTGGCGAGCTGATGGCCGAGCTCACCGTCCGCCGCGTCAGCCTCCGACTCCGCTCGCCGCTCAAGGCGGCGTGGGGCGAGCTGAGCGACCGCGAGCTGCTGCGAGTGCGGGTCGACTTCGGCAGCGGCGACTACGGCGAGGGCGAGGCCGCGCCGCTCGAGGGCTACGACGGGATCTCGATCGCCGCCGTGCAGTCCGCGCTCGACGTATACGGCGCGGTGCTCGCGCGCGCCTCGCCGCGGTCGACGCACGCCGAGCTGCTGGCCGCCTGCGCCGCCGAGCGCCCGCTGCCGCACGCGCTGGCCGCGGTCGACCTCGCGCTCTGGGACCGCGCGGGGCGCCGGACCGGCTTCCCGGTCGCTCAGTTGATCGCGGCGGGGGCGCTCGACTCGGTGGCGGTCAACGCGACGCTGCGCGCCGCCGACCGGGCGTCCGCCGCCGAGGCCGCCGCGAAGGCCGCGGCGGCGGGGTTCCGCTGCGTGAAGATGAAGGTCGGGATCGGCGACGACGCAGGGCGCGTGGCCGCCGTGCGCGCAGCGGCCGGCGACGCGATGGCGATCCGCGTCGACGCCAACGGCGCCTGGGAGACCGTCGAGGAGGCGCTGGCCAACCTGCGCGCGCTCGCGCCGGCGGGGATCGAGCTGTGCGAGGAGCCGATCCACGGCGTCGAGGCGCTGCGCGCGGTGCGCGCCAAGTCGCCGGTGCCCTTGGCGATGGACGAGACCGCCGCCGAGCGCGGCGCCCCGGGCTCGGGCGCCGCCGATGCCGTCTGCTTGAAGATCGGCCGCTGCGGCGGCATCTCGGGGCTCTTGCGCGACGCCCGCGCGGCGCGGGCCGCGGGCACGAAGGTCTACGTTGCGTCGAACCTCGACGGTCCGCTGGGGATCGCCGCCGGCCTGCACGCGGCCGCGGGGCTGCGCGCGTCGGGTCCGGTGGCGTACTGCGGGCTCGCCACGCTGGGGGCGTTCGAAGGGTTCGACGGGATCTTCGCGGCGGTCGACGGGGCCGTGGCCGTGCCGTCAGGGCCTGGTCTGGTCGGCGGGCTCGGCGAACTTCGGGCTGGGTAGGGAAGCGACGAGGTCGGCCTCGTCGGCGGTCCCTGGCGAGTTCGCCT
>DATDKF010000261.1:0-4269 GCA_036520135.1 Solirubrobacteraceae bacterium | reverse complement strand
ATCTTGCGGCTCGATCCGAAGACCGGCGGCCGGATCGGGGATCCGGTCCCGGCGGGCAAGGAGCCCGTCGCCATCGCGATGGACCAGTACTCGGCGTGGGTGGCCGACGCCACCGGCAAGGTCGTGCAGCTCACCCTCTAGTCGACTCGACGCTCGACGAGGAGGACGCCGTCGAGCTCCTGATCGACGCCGCCGCGCTGGAGCTCGACGACGGCTTCGAGTTCGCCGTCGAGCGAGCGGGGCATGACGCCGACCTCGGCGGCGGCCGCGGACAGCGCCGTCGCGGAAAGCTCCAGTCCGGCCACCGCGCGGCCGCCGCGTTCCTCGATCCAGTTCTCGCGGGCGGAGTCCGCCGCGGGAGATGGGTCCCGACGACCGGACCTGGGACAGGACGTAGCGCTGGGGTTCCGCGCGCATCCCGGCGCGGACACGGCGGCTGGGCGGTGAGCGTCGTCGAACACCCGAGGCCAACGTCGCAGCGCCCTGCGCGACTAGACTCGACCACGTCTGAGCGGCTCATGACCTACCGCGAGACCGAACATCTCCGGGTCCTCATCGCGAACGAGCGCAAGGACCGCCTGGCTCTCGTCGCTTCGGTCGTGGTCGCGCTCGGCCACGAGGTGATCGCACGCGAGATCGAGGTCGAGGACGTCGGCGCCGTGACCGTCCGCGAGCGGCCCGACGTCGCGCTCGTCGGCCTCGGAGAGAGCTCGGAGCATGCGCTCGAGCTGATCGACAGGATCGTCCGGCAATCAGCGTGCCCGGTCATCGTGCTCCTGCACGCGCGCGATCCCGACTTCATCAAGGAGGCGTCCAAGCGCGGCGTCTTCGCCCACATCAGCGACGCCGACGTCGAGGACTGGCAGAGCTCGATCGACATCGTCCTGCGCCGCTTCGCCGAGTACCACGACCTCGAAGGGGCGTTCGGGCGCCGCGCGACCATCGAATGCGCGAAGGGGATTCTGATGGAACGCCATGCGATTGGCGGGGAGCGCGCGTTCGAGCTGCTGCGCGAGCATTCGCGTATCGACAACCGCAAGCTCATCGACCTCGCCACCGCCGTCGTCGACGGCCACCGACTGCTCCCGAAGCAGCCGCAAACCGCTCCACACGGAACGGGACCAGTACCGGAGTCCGGCGGCCGCTGAGCATGTACTCGCTGAGCGCGCGGCCGGAGGCGGGCGCGAGCAGCTGGCGGCTACGGGCATGCCCGAGTGGCTCGTCGACCATCTCGACCGGGCCTTCGCGTTGATCCGCGACGGCGCGTTAGCGGACACGACCGACACCGTCCGGGTCCTCACCGGGCGCGAGCCGCGCACCTTCGCCGCGTTCGCCCGCGACCACGCCGGCGCTTTTGCGCGCGTCCCGGCCGCGGTCGTTACGGGGAGCGGCGGTCCCACATCGTCCGCTGCTCCGCGAGCGTGAGCAGTCGCCACCGCTCGGCCTTCGGCTCCCAGACGAAGACGTGCACGTCGACGATGCTGCGGACGTCGTTCAGCGCGCCCACGGCTTCCCGGGCGCCCACACCGTCGGCGAGCACGGCCCGTGTCGCCACGTCGACGATCCTGAAGCTGCGAGGCGGCCGCGGCTCGGCTCGCTTCGGCTCGCGCGGCTTGCGCCTGGGCGGGACGAACAGCGGCTCGCGGCTCGGCGCCGGCTTCTTGAGCACCGTGTCGAGCGGGACCATCTCGGCGCCCGTGCCCTTGGTCTCCGTGTCGAGTACCCAGACCCTTCCCATTGCTTACTAAATGTTAGCGCGCGTCTAGGGAATGCCGGGGGCCGGATCCTCGTTGCCGACCGGCGCCGGCGGCACAGGCCCGTCCCCCTCCCAGTCGACGTCGGCGTCGAGCGGCTCGGCGTCGGCCGCGATCATGTCGGGATCGTCCGGCGGGTTGTCGGCCTGCGCCGCGCCGAGCGGCGCCGCCGCGCCCGTGGGCGGCGGCTGCGGCGGCGGCAGCGGGAGCGGCTCGACGGCGTCGAGGGCGTCCGCGACCGGCCGGTCGCCGTCGACAACGTTCACAACGCGGCGCGCGAGCTGCCCGCGCGCGAGCGCCTCGACGATCGCCAGCGCCGCGTCGTCGCGGCTCGTCGTCACCGGCGCGCCGGCCCGCACCACGGTGTCGATGCGCCCGTCGCCCGCTTCCTCGGTCAACCGACCCAGGCGCAGGATCGTCCACGCCAGCCCGAGCCGCGCCAGCCGCCGCTCGGCGTGCTGCTTGGCCGCAAGAAACTCGCGGACCCCGCCGTCGCGCCGCTCGGGGCGATCGGCGCCGATCACGCTCGGCAGCACAAAGCGTGAGAGCTCGTAGCGGTCCGCCGCCTCGGCGAACTTCGCCGCGCCGCCGGCGTCGATCGACCCGAGCTCGGCACGGTGCCGCGCGCCCGCCGCGAAGACGGCGGCTTCGCACCCGTCCGCTGCCCACTCCACGTCGCCGCGCAGATCGGCGACGACGGCCTCGGCGCCCACGTCGCGGAGCGCCGCCGCCTGCGCGTCGGTGCGGACGAGGGCGCGGACGGCATGCCCGCGAGCGAGCAGGAGAGCCACGACGCGGCTTCCCAGCCGCCCGTGGGCGCCGGCGACGAGCACGTGCATCGTCACAGTCTTACCAGGAGGACTCAGGCTCGCGTCAACGCGGCGCGCAGCGTCGTCCCCGCACCCGCGGGGCTCACGACCTCGAGCGAGCCGCCCAGCGCCTCGACCCGGTCCGCCAGGCCCCGCAGGCCCGACCCGGCGCCCGGATCGGCGCCGCCGACGCCGTCGTCCGACACCTCGACCTGGACGCTCGGCCCGTTGACGGCCACCCGGACGCGGACCGTGGACGCGCACGCGTACTTCGCGACGTTGGTGAGCGCTTCGGCGATCAGGTAGTAGGCGGCCGCCTCGACCGGCTCCGGCAGCCGCTCGGCCGGGATGTCCACGATCTCGACCGCGACGGGCGCCCGACCGGCGAGCATCTCGACGGCGGCGCGCAGGCCGCGATCGGTGAGCACCGCTGGATGCAGCCCGCGGGCGAGCTCGCGCAGCTCCTCCAGCGCGAGCGTGAGCTCATCGCCGGCGTCCGTGAGGATCGCGCGCGCGGCCGCCGGGTCGGCCTCGAGCTTCGCCTGCGCGAGCCGCAGCGACAGCGCCAGCGTCACGAGGCGCTGCTGCGCGCCGTCGTGCAGGTTGCGCTCGAGCCGGCGCCGCTCGACGTCGCCGGCGGTGACGATCCGTGCGCGCGACGCGGCGAGCTCCTCGAGCCGGTCGTGGAGCTCGGCGTTGAGCCGATGGACCTCTGCCTCCTGCGCCTTGCGCTCGGTGATGTCGGTGTACGCCACCAGGTTCCCGACCACCCGGCCGGATCCGTCCCTGACCGGCGCGGCCGCGATCGAGACCGGGACGAGCGTCCCGTCCTTGCACAGGCGCACGGTCTCGTAGTCGTTGATCGACTCGCCGTCGCGCACCCGCGCGAACAACTCTTCGCTTTCCGCGCGCTTGGACGGCGGCGCCATCGGCAGGCCGCCGCGGCCCAGCATCTCGTCGGGCGCCCAGCCGAAGATCCGCTCCGCCGCGGGGTTCCACAGCCGGATGCGGGTGTCGAGGCCGAACTCGACGAGCGCGAGCGGCGAGGAGTCGATCAGCGCCTGCAGCCGCTGCTCCTGCTGCTTGCGCTCGGAGATGTCGGTGTAGGCGACCATGTTGCCGACGACCCGGCCGAAGCCGTCCCTGACAGGCGCGGCCGCGATCGACACCGGGACCAGCGTCCCGTCCTTGCGCTGGCGGACGGTCTCGTAGTCGTTCACCAACTCGCCCGCGAGCACCCGCACGAACAGGTCCTCGCTCTCGGCGCGCTTCGCGGGCGGCGCCATCGGCAGCCCGTCGCGGCCCAGCATCTCCTCGGCCGACCAGCCGAAGATGCGCTCGGCCGCCGGGTTCCATAGCCGGATCCGCGTGTCGCGGCCGAACTCCACCAGCGCGAGCGGCGAGGAGTCGACCAGCGCCGGCAGCCGCGCTTCCTGCTGTGTGCGATCGGAGAAGTCGTGGTCGGACGACGACGGCTCGATGCCCGCGAGTCTACGGCCGTGTGGCGTCCACGCGCCGACTCCGGCCGGCGGTCGTGCCCGTGCGTCCTCATCACTCAGGAGATCCTTGCGACGACGCGCGGGCGGAGCTAGGGTCGGGGTACGGGTACGCGCCTGAGAGGCGGCGCCACCCGTCCAGCCCGCCGGTGTGTTAGGCGACACCGGCACCGACCATCAGGGAGCACCGCCACGGAGCCGCGGACACCG
>DATDKF010000260.1:0-9405 GCA_036520135.1 Solirubrobacteraceae bacterium | reverse complement strand
TGCGACTCCCGTGCCGGACCCCGTCGCGGGCGCCGCCTTCAAGGAGCACCGATGGTCGATTTCACGCTGACCGACGAGCAGAAGGCGCTGCGCGAGATGGCGCACGACTTCGCGGCGAAGGAGATCCGGCCGCGGGCCTGGGAGTACGACAAGGACGGCGACTGGCCCGAGGAGATCCTCAAGAAGGGCTGGGAGCTCGGCCTCATGAACTCCCACGTCCCGGAGCAGTACGGCGGCGCGGGCGCCTCCTACTTCGAGGGCACGCTGATCGAGGAGGAGCTCTCCTGGGGCTGCTCGGGCATCGCCACGTCGCTCGGCGCCAACGGCCTCGCGTCGGCGCCGCTCGCGCTGGGCGGCTCCGAGGAGCTCAAGAAGCGCTACCTCGGCATGTTGACCGAGGAGTTCACGCTGGCGTCATTCTGCCTGACCGAGCCCGACGCCGGCTCGGACGTCTCGGGCATGCGCACGACGGCGGTCCGCAAGGGCGACAAGTACGTCATCAACGGGTCCAAGTGCTTCATCACCAACGGCGGCTACGCGGACTGGTTCTCGGTCTACGCCAAGACCGACAAGGACGCCGGCCACCGCGGGATCTCCGCCTTCGTGGTGCCCCGTGACGACACGGTCACGGTGGACAAGAAGGAGGACAAGATGGGCCAGCGGGCGTCCAACACCGCGACCATCACCTTCAACGACACCGAGATCCCGGCCGACCACCTGATCGGCGAGGAGAACAAGGGCTTCAAGATCGCGATGATGACGCTGGACCGCACGCGCCCCGGCGTGGCGGCCATGGCCACCGGCATCGCGCGCGCCGCCTTCGAGTTCGCGACGAACTACTCGAAGGAGCGCATCCAGTTCGGCGTGCCGATCGCGATGCACCAGGCGATCCAGTTCATGATCGCCGACATGGCGACGAAGGTGCACCTCTCGCGCCTCGCCACCTGGCAGTCGGCCGCCCTGCTCGACCAGGGTCGCCGCAACACGATCGAGTCCTCGCACGCGAAGCGGTTCGCCGCTGACAGCGCGATGGAGGTCGCCACCGACGCGGTGCAGGTCTACGGCGGCTACGGCTTCATCAAGGACTACCCGGTCGAGAAGCTGATGCGCGACGCGAAGATCATGCAGCTCTACGAGGGCACGTCGCAGATCCAGCGGCTCGTCATCGCGCGCGAGACGCTGCTCCCGCGGCGCGTGGAGGAGCCGGCGACGGTTTAGCGCGCAGCGTGTCGAGCGCGCAGGCGAGGAAGCACGCCGCCCCGAGGCCGGTGTTCCAGTTCGCGGCGGCGAGATCGAGGATCGAGCCGTGCGACGGGACCACGTAGCCGGCGACCGCCGAGATCCCGAAGAAGACGCAGCCGAGCAGGTTGACCGCGGGCGGCCAGCCGTCGCCGGGCCGCCGCGCGCGGTACGCGATCACCCCGGAGACGAGGAAGCAGACCGAGCCGAGTGCGTCCGGCCGCCACACCAGCCGGTCGTAGTCGGCGTTCGAGACCGACGTGTGCAGCGCCTGGTACGTCGTGGCGTTGAAGAACAGCGTGCCGGCGGACTGGATCGTCGCGGCCCACCACGCCGCGCTGCCGCGCTCGTGCCAGGCCAGCGACACCTGCAGCGCGCCGCCGGCGGTGAAGAGGATCGAGCCGACGAAGAACGTGAGCGCGTCGGCCTCGGCGCCGACGAGCTGCGCGTAGCCCGGGAACGGGCCGACGAGGAAGCACAGCGACCCGGTCGCGAAGAACGATGCCATCCAGCGCTCGCGCGTCATCGCCGCCAGCTGATCACGCCGGCGGCGGCCCCGCCTCACCCGGACGAGGCGAGATCCTTCGAGTACTGCCACAGCGCCTTGTCGAGCGTGCGCAGCGACACGCCGTGCGCCGCGGCGAGCGCACGGCACGTCGCCAGGTACTCGAGCCAGAACGGGATCGTGTAGCTCGAGCGCGTCACGCCCAGCGCCTCGAGCGCCCGCACGTCGAGGATCGGGTAGGCGGCGGGGTCCGCGAAGTGCAGGAGCACCGACGCGGTGGGGAAGCCGACGCCCCGCAGCGACAGCAGCGCCTCGATCCGCTCCTGCTCGGTGCCCGCCAGCGCGCGGCGCGTGGCCCGCGTCACGGCGGCGCGCGAGTTCCGGGCGACGAGCGGGCGCGAGCGCGGCGACTTCCACCCGCACAGCGCGAGGAACTCGCCGCGCGTGTAGTACCCGCGCCGCGCTGCGCCGGCGCCAAGCGCGGCCACGCGCGAGTCGTCGCCCGTGGGGAAGCGGGCGGCCAGGGAGCGGATCTCGGCGGGGTCGAACTGGAGCTGCACCGGCGGAAGGACAGCAGGTTTTGAGAAGACGGCGTCCTGCCGGATCGCTACTTTCCGCCGTCCGTATGAGCGCAACGAACAACACCGGTCCGGCCGCGGTCGACGCCCAGGGGCTGGTCAAGCACTACGACGACATCGAGGCCGTGCGGGGCGTCGACCTGCGGGTCGACGCCGGCGAGGTGTTCGGGTTCCTCGGCCCCAACGGCGCCGGCAAGTCCACGACCGTGCGCATGCTCACCACGCTGCTCTCGATCACCGCGGGCTCCGCCCACGTCGCCGGCCTGGACGTCGCCCGGGAGCCCGACGCGGTTCGCCACCGGATCGGCGTCGCGCTGCAGGAGGCCGGGCTCGACCCGCGGCAGACCGGCCGCGAGCTGCTGGTCCTGCAGGCCCGACTGTTCGGCGTCTCGCCGTCCGAGGCCGCCCGGCGCGCCGAGGAGCTGCTCGAGCTCGTCGAGCTCGAGGACGCGGCCGACCGCCGCATCAAGGGCTACTCCGGCGGCATGAAGCGCCGGCTCGACCTCGCGTCTGCGCTCGTCCACCGGCCCGAGGTGCTGTTCCTGGACGAGCCGACCACGGGGCTCGACCCCGCGAGCCGGCTCACGGTGTGGGACGAGGTGCGGCGCATCAACGAGCGCGGCACGACGGTCTTCCTCACCACGCAGTACCTCGAGGAGGCCGACCAGCTGTGCGATCGGCTGGCGATCATCGACGACGGCCTGATCGTGCGCGAGGGCACGCCCGCCCAGCTCAAGGCCGACCTGCGCGAGCGCCAGGGGCTCAGCAGCGACCCGACGCTCGACGACGTGTTCCTCGACGCGACGGGCCGCACCCGCAGCCGCGTCGCCGGCGACGTGCAGGAGGTGGCGTGATGGCGCAGGCCTGGCTGCTCGGGCAGCGCGCGCTCCGCGAGGGCTGGCGGACCCCCGAGGCGCTGTTCCCGACGCTGTTCATCCCGCTCTTCTTCCTGGTCGTCAACGTCGGCCAGGCCGCGAAGATCTTCCCGGGCGAGACGACCGACTTCCTGCACGGCCAGGGCTACGGCGCGTTCCAGCTGCCCAGCTCGCTGCTGCTCGCGGCGTCGTTCGGCACCGCCGCGCTGTTCCTGGTCGAGGACATCGAGGGCGGCTACTTCGACAAGCTGCGCGCGGCGCCGATCTCGCGCACGGCGCTCGTGCTCGGGCGCCTGATCGCCGAGTTCGCCAAGGGCGTGCTGATCTCGACGCTGATCGTCGTGCTCGGCATCATCTTCGGCATCTCGATCGCCAGCGGCGTGCTCGGCTTCCTGCTGCTCGTCCTGCTGACTGCGCTGTGGGCGTGCGTGTTCGTCGGCTTCATGCAGCTGATCGCGATGAAGACGCGCAGCGCCGCGGCGACCAACTCCGGCGGGCTGATCTTCTTCCCGCTGCTGTTCCTCACGCCGAACTTCGTGCCGCGCGACCTGCTGACCCGGCCGATGGAGATCGCGGCGACGTTCAACCCCGTCACCTACGTGATGGAGGCGCTGCGCTCGCTCATCCTCGAGGACCTCGTGTGGAGCAAGATCGCCTACGGCTTCCTCGTCGTCGCCGTGCTCGGCGCGATCATGCTCGCCCTCAACGTGCGGATGATCAATCGCTACGACTGAACCGGGCGGTAGCCCGAGCACAGCACGCGCATCCACGAGATCCGCCCGTCGCGGACCTCCAGGTACGCCTGCTGCTCGACGAGGAACTCCCCGTCCTGGCTGCGGACGCTGAAGCGATAGCCGATCCGCTCGCGGTCCACCACCATGTCGGTCTCGAGGTGCTCGAGCGCCCGGATGTCGTCGGAGTCCTCGAACCACTGGCGCAGCACCGTGCCGATCAACTCATCGGGGGTGCCGGCCTCCCAGACGCGGCGCGGCGTCATCCCGCGGAAGTCGATCTGCGGGTCCATCAGGGCGCGGATGCGCTCGAAGTCCTTCTCGGCGAGGGCGCGCGCGAACTCGGTCCCGGCGGTGATCGTCTCCTCCACCGGCCGATCGTCTCACACGGCGGCCGCGCCCTCCAACATCACGCCGGCCACGACGTCCAGCGCGTCGGACCACGCGCGGGTGTGCTCGGGCGCCCATGCCCCGCCCGCGACGCTCGCCATCGAGGCGATCAGCACGTCCTTGACGACGGCGTAGTGCTCGGGCCGAGCGCCCCAGGCGACGTGCCGGCCGCCGAGGTCGCGCAGCTTCGGCACGACGGCGCCGAGGTCGCGCAGCGACCTGCGGAGCAGGACGAGCGTGCCGAGCAGCTTGAGCTTCTGCTCGCGCATGTCGGCCCCCGCGAAGAGGGGCTCGACGTCGGGCGCGGTGGCGAACAGCCGCGCGTAGAAATCGTCGACCAACTCGTCGCCGTGCGGGGCGACGAGGTCGAAGCTGGTTTCGAGGGCATCGAGATCCATACCGACGTAGACCGGCCGAGCGGCCCGGAAATTCCCGATCGCTTGACATATGCCGATATAGGAATATGATGCTAGCCATGGCACGAGCGGCGACGACGGCGGACGCGTTCAACGCGGTGGCGGAGCCCCGTCGGCGGCAGATCCTGGACGTCCTCGCCGGCGGCGAGCGCCCCGTCAACGACCTCGTCGCGCTGCTCGGCCTGGCCCAGCCGCAGGTGTCCAAGCACCTGAAGGTGCTCAGGGAGGTCGATCTCGTGGACGTGCGCGATGAGGGGCGGCAGCGGATGTACCGGCTCAACGGCCGCGCGCTGAAGCCCATCCATGACTGGGTCAAGAACTTCGAGCAGACGTGGAGCGCCCGCTTCGAGGCGATGGACGCCGTGCTCGAGGAACTCAAAGACAAGGAGCAACGAGGTGGCGACAGTGAGTAGCGGTACGGCGGTCGTGACGCTTCCCAGCGATACCCAGATCCTGATCACGCGCGGCTTCGACGCGCCCAGGAACCTGGTCTACAAGGCCTACACCACGCCCGAGCTGATACGCCGCTGGTGGGCGGGCAAGCGCGGCGAGGTGACGCACGCCGAGGTCGATCTGCGGGTCGGCGGCTACTGGCGGTACGTGATGATCGCGAGCGGCGGCCACGAGGTCGCCTTCCACGGCGAGTACCGCGAGATCGTCCCGAACGAGCGGATCGTCTGCACGGAGGTCTACGAGGGCGTGCCCGAGGGCGAGGGCGAGGTCGTGAACACGGTCACGTTCACCGAGCAGGACGGGCGCACGACGCTCACGATCCTCACGGACGTCCCGGCCCGGGAGGTCCGCGACATGATCATCGACTCCGGCATGGAGGGCGGCATGCAGGAGGGGATGGATCTCCTCGAGCAGGTCGCGATCTCGCTCGGCTGACCTAGACGCCACACCAGCGGCGGGCGACCGTGAAGAAGTCGTCCGCCGCCGCGTCGATCTTCGCGGCGTCGGCCCACTCGTCGGTCTGGTGCGCCTGGGCGGCCTCGCCCGGGCCCCAGATGACGGTGGGCGGGGCACCGTAGGCGGGCGTGAGCGCCGCCGCGTCGGTGAAGTAAGAGACGGCTGCCGGCTCCGCGGGCGCGACCTCGAAGACGGTGCGCAGCCAGCGGTCGTCCGGGTCGCTGACCACGGGCGCGAGGTCGATCCAAGGCTCGATGGTCACCTCCGGCCCGGCGGCCGCGCGCAGGACCTCGAGCACGGCGGCGCCGGTCAGCCCCGGCACGGTGCGCACGTCGATCTGCGCCTCGGCGCGGTCGGGCACCAGGTTCACGCCGGAGCCGCCGGCGATCATGCCGACGTTGAGCGTCGGCTCGCCGAGCAGCGGGTGCGCGGGCACGTCGAACCGCGTGTCGGCGAGCGCGGCGACCGCCCGTGCGAGCGGGTAGATCGCGTTGCGGCCCAGGTGCGGCGCCGAGCCGTGCGCGGAAACGCCCTCGGTCGATGCGCGGGCGAACAGCACGCCCTTGTGGGCGACGTGCGGCGCGCCGCCGGTCGGCTCGGCGACCAGCACCGCGCCGGCGCGGCCGAGGACGCCCGCGTCCGCCAGGTAGCGCGCGCCCTCGCAGCCGGTCTCCTCGGCGGCGGTGAACACGAGCTCGAGGCCCGCCTCGCCGCGGCCGAGCGCCGCGACACGCTCGGCGGCGACGACGATCGCGGCCACGCCGCCCTTCATGTCGCTCGCTCCGCGGCCGTTGAGGCGGCCGTCGCGCAGCTCGCCGTACGGGTTGACGCTCCACGGCGCGCCGCCGAGCGGGACGGTGTCGACGTGGCCGGTCATGCACAGCGCCGGCCGCTCGGGGTTGGTGCCGGGCAATCGCGCGATCAGGTTGGGCCGGCCGGGGGCGTGCTCGTGGCGCGCGACGTCGAAGCCCGCGGCGGCGAGCCGCCCTTCGAGCAGGTCGATCGCCACGGTCTCGTTGCCGGGCGGGTTGACCGTGTCGAGCCGGACCAGCTCGAGCGCCAGGTCGAGAGCGGACACCCGATAATCATCGCGTGCCGACGGTCCGCGCCACCACCACGGTCCCCGGGCGGGTGGTCGACGCCGAGGAGCTCTGGTACGACCCGCACCGCTGGGCGGCATGGATCGACGGCTTCGGGCACGTCGCCAAGCTCGAGGGCGACTGGCCGCACGCGGGCGCCCGGCTGCTGTGGGACTCGCGGCCCCAGGGTCGCGGCCGCGTCTCCGAGCGGGTGACCGAGTACGAGGCGCGGGCCGGCCAGACGCTGGCGGTGGAGGACGCGCGGCTCGACGGCACACAGCAGGTCGCGTTCGAGCCGCAGGGTGACGAGGTACTCGTGAATCTAACCCTTGAGTACACGCTTAAGCAGCGCTCGGTGATCACGCCGCTGCTCGATCTGGTGTTCATCCGCCGCGCGCTGCGAGACTCGCTGCAGCGCACCCTGGAGCGCTTCGGCCACGAGCGGCGAGCGGACGTCACGCGGTCCTGACTCGGCTAGGGTGGCCGCCATGTTCGTGTTCAAAGCAGGGGTCGTGGGCGCGGGGGTGATGGGCGGTGAGATCGCCCAGGTCATCGCCGCCGCCGGCGTCCCGGTCGTGCTCAAGGACGTCGACGAGAGGTTCGTCGACGCGGGATTGCAGAAGGCGCGCGAGGTCACGCAGGGCCAGGCCGCGAAGCTGGTCAAGAAGGGCAAGATCTCCGAGGAGGAGGCGACCGCCCAGGCGGACCGCACGCTCTCGCTGATCACCGGCACGACCGATTACGACGAGTTCGGCGATGTCGACTTCGTCATCGAGGCCGTGCCGGAGAAGATGGAGATCAAGCACGCGGTGTTCGCGGAGCTGGACGCCGCGACGCCCGGTCACGCGATCCTCGCCTCCAACACCTCGGGCCTGTCGATCACCGAGATCGGCGACGCCACCAACCGGCCCGACAAGGTCGTGGGCTTCCACTTCTTCTGGCCGGCTTCCTACATGCGGCTGATCGAGGTGATCGAGGGCGAGGACACCTCGCCGGAGACCGCCCAGGCGGCTGCCAACTTCGCCCAGGCGATCAAGAAGATGCCGGTGCGCTGCCACGAGTGCCCGGGGTTCGTCGTCAACCGCATCCTGGTGTCGACGGCCAGCGAGATCTGGCGGTACCAGGACGAGACCGGCATCGACGTCGAGCAGCTCGACCAGTTCATCACCGAGAAGGCGCAGATGCCGATGGGGCCGTTCCGGGTCGCCGACATGTCGGGCCTTGACACGGTCGTGAAGGTCGCGCACGACATGCGCGAGGCGTACGGCGACCGCTTCTACGTGCACCGCGGGATGGAGGAGAAGGTCGAGGCCGGCGAGCTCGGCGCCAAGACCGGGAAGGGGTTCTATGAGCACTCCTGAGACCGCGGGGCGGGTGGGACAGGTAAACGAGAAGATCGCCGAGCGCTACGAGCTCAAGGCGCTGGTGGAGGCCTGCCTCGTGCTCGAAGAGGGCATCGCCGGCGTGCGCGACATCGACCTCGGGCTGATGATGGGCACCGGCATGGTCCCGGGCCCGTTCGCGCGCGCGGACTTCCGCGGGCTCGACGACGTGCTGGCCGCGCTGGAGAAGGCCGAGCAGGAGTGGGGCGAGGGCTTCGAGCCGCCGCTCGTGCTGCGCCGGCTGGTGGCGCAGGGCCGCCTCGGCGCCAAGAGCGGCCAGGGCTTTTACCCGTACCCGCAGCCCGACGAGGGCTTCGAGACCGCGCCGGTCAAGCTCGACAGCCGCGGCGAGGTGGCGATCCTGTGGCTCGACAACCCGCCCGCTAACTCACTGGCGCCGGCGGTGGTTGAGGCGCTCGAGACGGCGTGGCGGGCGATCGAGTCCGCCGGCGAAGCCCGGGCGATGATCCTCGCCTCCCCGAACCCGGCGCTGTTCTGCGCGGGCGCCGACATCAAGGCGTTCACGCAGCTCGACGAGGCCGGCGGCCGCGAGCTCCTCAGCCGCGCGCACGAGCTGTTCCGCGACTGGGAGAAGTCGCGGATGATGACCATCGCCGCGGTCAACGGGCTCGCCCTCGGCGGCGGCTGCGAGATGGCGATGGCGTGCGACGTGCGCCTGGCCGGCTACTCGGCGTCGTTCGGCCAGCCCGAGATCAACCTCGGGATCATCCCCGGCTTCGGCGGCACGCAGCGGCTGCCGCGGCTGGTCGGCCCGGCCAAGGCGCTGGAGATGAACACGACCGGCGAGCCGATCTCGGCCGAGGAGGCGTACGAGTTCGGGCTCGTCAACCGGCTGGTGCCGGACCACGAGCTGTTCGACACCGCGCTCGCTTGGGCCCGCAAGTACGCGCGCCAGGCGCCGCTCGCGCTCGAGGCGATCAAGCGCGCCTCGCACCAGGGCGACCTCGACGACGGCATCGAGGTCGAGAAGGAGGCGTTCATCGGCGTGTTCACGTCCGAGGACGCCCGCGAGGGCATCGGCGCGTTCCTGCAGAAGCGCAACCCGGAGTTCAAGGGCCGGTGAGCACCGCCCGCGACCGCCTCGCCGAGCTGATCCGCTCGGCGAGGTCGGTCGTCGCCCTCACCGGGGCGGGCGTCTCCGTCCCGTCCGGCATCCCCGACTTCCGTTCCCCCGGCACCGGCCTGTGGGCCAACGTCGACCCGATGGAGGTCGCCCACATCTCGGTCTGGCGCCGCGAGCCCGAGCGCTTCTGGTCGTTCTACGGCCAGCGGTTCGCCGC
>DATDKF010000259.1:0-6906 GCA_036520135.1 Solirubrobacteraceae bacterium | reverse complement strand
AGGCGCCCGTCGCGGACGAACCCGAGGTCCAGGCGCCCGTCGCGGACGAACCCGAGGCCGCGCCGGCCGTCGCGGACGAACCCGAGGTCGAGGCGCCCGTCGCGGACGAACCCGAGGTCGAGCCGGCCGTCGCGGACGAACCCGAGGTTGCGCAGCCGGCCGCCGAGGCGCCGGCCGTGGACGCGCCCGTCGCCGACGAACCCGAGGCCGCGCCGGCCGTCGCCGACGAACCCGCCGTCGAGCCGACCGCCGACGACGAGCCCGCGACGGAGCCGCCGGTCGCCGACGAAGCCGAGACCACCGCACCGCCCGCCGCCGCCGACCGCCGACGCCGCTCCACCCGCCGCCGACGGAGAAAGATCGCGGAACCAGGCGCCGCCGACGACCCCGAGGTCGCGCAGCCGGCGGCCGAGGCGCCGGTCGTAGAGCCGCCTGTCGCCGACCAACCCGCGGTCGAGCCGGCCGCCGAGGCGTCCGTCGCCGACGAACCCGAAGTCGAGGCGCCCGCCGCGGACGAGGCCGAGGTCGAGCCGTCCGTCGCCGACGAACCCGAGACGGCATCGCGTGCCGCCGCCGAACGCCGACGCCGCTCCACCCGCCGCCGACGGAGAAGGGTCGCGAAACCAGCCGCCGCCCACGAACCCGAGGTCGCGCCGCCCACCGACGCGGAACCCGAGGCCGCGCCGCCGGTCGCCGACGAACCCCAGACGGAGCCGGTCGCCGACGACGAACCCGAGATCGCGGCGCCCGTCGCCGACGAAGCCGCGATCGCGCAGGCCGCCGCCGAAGGGCCTCTCGCGGAGCTGCCCGAGGTGCCGCGGCCCGAGGACGTGCCGGCCGAGGCGGTGGATCCGACCGCGCCGCTGGGCGAGGCGCCCGAGGCTCTGCGGCCGCCGCGGCCGCGCAAGCCGGTCCGCGCGCGCAAGCCGGCGGCGGCCCCTCGCCCGCCGCAGCCCGCGCCGCCGCGCGTGCCTCAGCCCGACCCGGCCGCCAGCGTTCCGACGGCCGCCCCGGCCCGGCGGTTCGCCCGCCCCAAGCCGTGGCCCGAGGAGGCGCGCGAGCTATGGACGTGCGAGATCGGCTGGAAGGCTGGCTACCGTAAGTCGACGTTCCGCGCGATGGCGGCGCCACCCGGGTCGGGCAAGCGCGAGCCGATCGGCGAGTCGCCGAGCGTGGGCTGGACGTTGATGGCCGATCCCGAGCCGCCGACCCCCGAGCTCGCCCTCCGCGTCCGGGCGCTCGTGAACGCGCTCGAAGCAGCCGGCTGGGAGCACATCGGCCGCGGCAACCACTGGTACGCCCAGCGGCTCCTGTGGCGCGGCAGCGGCAAGCCGCAGCGGATTCCGGTTCCGGAGCTCGTCAAGACCGGCGAGTCGCCCGAAGCCTGACCCCAAGGTCGCGCCAAGGATTCGACAAGGGGCGGCGGGAATCGTGCGTCCCATGCTCCTGCGCCGCGTCATCCCCGCCAGCATCTTCGCCGCCCTGATCACCGCCGCGCCCGCGTCCGCCGCCTCGGAGGCCGCCGCCGGCCCGAGCCCGACGCCCCTGATCCTCGAGGTCGGCCTGGCCGTGCTCGTGTTCGCCGGCCTGGCCGTGCGCGGCCCGGCCGGGCGCGCCGTGGCCGCCGCCCGCCGCCGCCTGTCGAGCGCCCGCCCGCGTAGCCAGGCCGCCCGCGCCCGCTAGCGGACGGGTCCACTAGCCCGGGCGCTTCGGCACGAGAACCAGGCGCTTGAACTCCGCGACCAGGACGCCGTCCTGGTTGAGGACCCGCGTGTGCACCTTGACCGTGCCGCGATCGGGCTTGGAGCGCGACTCCCGGACTTCGAGCACCTCGGTCTCGGCGAACAGCGTGTCGCCGTGGAACACCGGCGCGGGGTGGCTGAGCTCCTCGGTGGCGAGGTTGGCGATCGCCTTGCCGGAGATGTCGGACACGCTCATGCCCAGCGCGAGCGAGTAGACGTACGGCCCGACGACGACGTTGCGGCCCTGCTGCGAGCCGGCCGCGTAGACGTCGTTGATGTGCAGCGGGTGGTGGTTCATCGTGATCAGGCAGAACAGGTGGTCGTCCGCCTCGGTCACGGTCTTGGCCGGCCAGTGCTTGTAGACGGCGCCGACCTCGAACTCCTCGAAGTAGCGGCCGTAGGGATGCGCGCCGGAGGCCTCGCGGCTCCGCTGATCGGTGTCAACTGGGGTGCTCATGGCTTGGGGACTCTACGATCCGCCGCCCATGCGTAGCCCCCGTTCCTTCTTCGCACCACTCGCGCTCGGCGCTCCCGATCCGCTCCGCGAGATCCCCGTCAAGCCGTCGCGGATGATCCATTTCCTGGACTTCTCGAATGAGAAGATGGTCGCCAAGGCCGCCGAGATCGCGACCAAGACCGACATCCTGCTCGGCAACCTCGAGGACGCGATCCCGGCCGACCACAAGGAGGCCGCGCGCGCCGGCCTGATCCGGGTGGGCCGCGAGATCGACCTCGGCCAGGCGTCGCTGTGGGCGCGCGTGAACTCGCTCGAGTCGCCGTGGGTGCTCGACGACCTCAGCCAGCTCGTCGCCGAGATCGGCGACAGGCTCGAGGTCGTGATGATCCCCAAGGTCGAGGGGCCGTGGGACATCCACTACGTGGACCGGCTGCTGGCCCAGCTCGAGGCCCGCGCCAAGCTGCAGCGGCCGCTGCTCGTGCACGCGATCCTCGAGACCGCGCAGGGCGTGGCCAACGTCGAGGAGATCGCCATGGCTTCGCCGCGGATGCAGGGGATGAGTCTCGGCCCGGCCGACCTCGCGGCCTCACGGCGGATGAAGACGACCCGCGTCGGCGGCGGGCATCCGGGCTACCGGGTCCTGAGCGACCCCGACGGCGACGCGCCGCGCGAGAGCGCCCAGCAGGACCTCTGGCACTACACGATCGGCCGCATGGTCGACGCCTGCGTCAGCGCCGGGATCCTCCCGTTCTACGGACCGTTCGGGGACATCCGCGACGTCGACGGCTGCGAGGCCCAGTTCCGCGCCGCGTACCTGATGGGCTGCGTCGGCACGTGGTCGCTGCACCCGGTGCAGATCGACATCGCCCGCAAGGTCTTCTCCCCCGATCCCGACGAGGTCGCGTTCGCCAAGAAGGTCATCGAGGCGATCCCCGACGGGCGCGGCGTGCACATGATCGACGGCAAGATGCAGGACGACGCGACCTGGAAGCAGTGCCGCGTGATGGTCGACCTCGCCGAGATGCTCGCGAAGAAGGACCCGGAGCTGGCCGAGGCCTACGGGCTCCCGGGTATCGCATAGCGGTGTGACGCCCCGGGTGACGCCGCCAATCCCAACCTGAGGATTCGTAGCCTAGAACGCCGAGGATTTGTAGCGTAAGAGCCCGAGAATCTGGCCCGTCCGGACGAAGTCCTGACGGAATCAGCCAAACCGAAACTTCCGCGGGCAGCTCGCCCGCGGGTTGCCCATCCCGCTCCCGCCCGTATAGCGGAAGCAGCTCGCGTAGCGGAAGCGCCCGTGCCAGGCGGCGGGCAGGCGCACGACCGCGGTCGAGCGATAGCGGCCGGCGCGGATCCGCTCGAGCTCGCCGGTGGCGACGCGCGGCGCCGTGGCCCGGCCGCGCCGCCCGACGTAGAAGATCGTCGGCGCCTTCAGCCGGACGCCCTTGGGCACCCGGTAGCGCTGCGTGAGCTTGATGACGCGCTCGGTGCGCGCCTTGAAGAACAGCGTGGTGTCGGGGAACACGTACGCGCGCACGCGCTTGGACTTCGCGTCCGTGGCGACGACGCGGAACTGCCAGTTGTGGTCGAGGTCCTGCTCGAACGTGTACGTGCCGGCGGGGCCCGTCGCGCCGGTCACGACCGGGGCGAACTCGGCCACGTAGGGGTACGGGCGGCCCTCGAGCGTGACCGGCTGCCCGCTCGCCGCGACGCCGTCGATGGCGACCGTGCCGGTGATCCGCGTCGTGCTCCCGAACTGCGTCTCGGCGGGGCTGAGCTTGATGCTGACGGTCGTGGCGGCGCTCGCCGCAGGGGCGGCGACCAGCAGCGCCAGTGTGGCCAACAGCACGGTCCTCATCGGAGCGGTGAGGGTAGCGGCGGCGTTAGGGTCCCGGCCTCACATGCAGCGTCCCCGCCGCTCCTGCCACGCCGTCCCGGGATCCAACGAGCGCTTCCTCGCCAAGGCCGCCGACCTCGAGGCCGACCAGGTGTTCCTCGACCTCGAGGACGCGGTCGCCGCGAGCGAGAAGGACCGCGCGCGGGAGCTCGTGATCGCCGCCCTGCGCGAGCAGGACTTCGGCGGCAAGACCGTGGTCGTGCGCGTGAACGGCACCGACACGCCGCACTACTACCGCGACCTCATCGCCGTGGTCGAGCACGCCGGCGACCGCCTCGACGCCGTGATGCTCCCGAAGGTCCGCACGCCCGGCGACGTCGAGATGACCGACAAGCTGCTCAGGCAGATCGAGCTGGCCCGGGAGCTGCCGGTCGGCCGGATCGGGATCGAGGCCCAGATCGAGGACGCGACGGGGCTGATCGCCTGCGAGGCGATCGCCGCCGCGTCGGCGCGGATGGAGACGCTGATCTTCGGGCCGGGCGACTACAGCGCCGCCGTCGGCATCCCGATCACGACGATCGGCGGCGCGCCCGAGGGCTACCCGGGCGACCACCTCAACTACGTCTTCTCGCGCCTCGTCGTCGCCGCCCGTGCGGCCGGCATCCAGGCGATCGACGGCCCGTACGCGGCGTTCGACGACGAGGACGGCCTGCGCGAGCGATCCCGGCTGGCGCGAGCGCTGGGCATGGACGGCAAGTGGACGATCCATCCGCGCCAGATCGCGGTGGTCAACGAGGTGTTCACGCCCAGTCGCGAGGAGTGGGAGCGGGCGGAGGCGCTGCTCGCCGCGTACCGGAGCGCGAGCGACGAGGGGCGCGGCGCGGCGATGTTCGAGGGCGAGATGATCGACGAGGCGAACCGCAAGATGGCCGAGCGGCTTGCCCAGGCGGGGCAGGCGGCCGGGTACGGGTCGTAGCGGCGACCGCGCCGGGGCGAAGCGCCGCTACACGCAGACGTGGCGGCGGAGCCGCCCCGGCGCCGGGGGCCGGGTGTCCCTCCGGGCCGGGTGCGGCTGAGCGCCGTTCCGCCACACAGCGTGGCGGCCCTCCGTGCCGAGCGCGTCAACCCCCGTGATGCGCCCGTCCTCGCCGTAGACCACCTCCTTCACGACGGTGGCCAGCCCTCCCCCCTCGTCGCAGGAGTCCTCCTCCACGCGCGCGAGCCGGCCACCCTCGTGCCGGTAGCGCTCGCGCGAGCAGGATCCCGTCGGCGGCATGTAGCGCTCGCTCTCGACCGGCTTGCCGCCGGCCAGCCGCATCCGCATGACGGATTGCAGCTCGGCGGGCAGCTCGCGCTCGCCGCACTCGAGCGGCGCGCGATAACAGACGACCTCGACCTCGTCGCGCGACCATGACGAGAACCGCTCCAGCCACACCGCGCCGGTCGCGTCGTACTGGCGCACGCACACGACCCGGCCGAGCGCGTCGAATCCGATCGCCTCGTGCTCCTGCCACGGCGGCGGCGGGCGGTGCAGCCAGCGTCCGGGCGCGCATCCCATGCGCTCGAGCCGCAGCGGCTCGACGTCGCCGTGGCCGGACGTCGGCGTTGCCCAGCGCCAGCGCACGGCGGCCGCCTCGGCCTCCGCGGCCAGATCCTCGTAGCGGTCGGCGAGCTCCTCCGCCCGCGCCCGCAGCCCTCCGACTCCGGAGGCAGCCGGCTCGTCCACGGCCACCCGCGGCAACCCTCTCTCCATGCGCCCGGACGCTACCGCCACTTTTGTCGAGCGTCAAGCAAAAGCTGCAAAGAGGGCCGACCAATTTCCGCAATCTAAGAACGAAGGCGGACGCAAGCCGCCGCGTGAGGCATACTGCTCAGCGATGGCGGACATCTTGGCTACCGAAGACGGCGCTGGGAACCAGCGTTTCGACGCCGCGTCCCGTGACGAGCCGAGCGCGTCCGGCGGCAACGGCTCGGCGTCGGGCACCGGCGCGGGAGCGATGCTCCGCCTCATCCGTGACGGCCGCGCGAGCACCCGCGCGGAGCTCGTCGCGCTGACCGGGCTGGCGCGTTCCACGGTCGCCCAGCGCATGGACGCCCTGCTCGCGCAGCGGCTCGTGATCCCGGCCGGCGCGAGCGCGTCGACCGGCGGCCGCCCGCCGAAGACGTTCGCCTTCAACCGCAACGCGGGGGCGGTCCTGGCCGCCGACCTCGGCGCCACCCACTCGCGCGTCGCAGTCACCGACCTCGCCGGCGATGTCATGGTGCAGACGCGCACCGACATCACGATCGCCGATGGCCCGGACACGGTCCTCGCCTGGCTCGAGCAGACCTTCGACGCCCTGCTCAGCGAGAGCGGCCACAAGCGCGGCGACGTGCGCGGCGTCGGCGTCGGCGTCCCCGGGCCGGTCGAGTTCGCGACCGGGACGCCCGTGGCGCCGCCGATCATGCCCGGCTGGGACGGCTACGGGGTCGCCGCGCACCTGCGCGCCCGCTACGGGGCGCTCGTGCTGGTGGACAACGACGTGAACATCATGGCGCTGGGCGAGTACTGGTCACGCTGGCGCGACACCCAACACCTGCTCTTCGTCAAAGTCGGCACCGGCATCGGCTGCGGCGTGATCACCGACGGACGCATCCACCGCGGCGCCCAAGGCGCCGCCGGCGACATCGGCCACATCCACGTCCCCGACCACGACGACGTCATCTGCCGCTGCGGCAACCTCGGCTGTTTGGAAGCCATCGCCGGCGGCGGCGCCATGGCCGCCAAACTCACCGACATGGGCGTCCCCGCCCAAAACAGCCGCGACGTCGTCCGCCACGTCAGAGACGGCCGCCCCGAAGCCATGCGCCTGGTCCGCCAAGCCGGCCGC
>DATDKF010000258.1:0-15703 GCA_036520135.1 Solirubrobacteraceae bacterium | reverse complement strand
CGACTGGTGGAACGGCGGCGACGACACCGCGCACGTCCGCGTCGAGATCGTGGCCGCGCCCGCAGCGCCCGGTCTGCCGGCCGCCCGCTTCCTCTCGCTGATCGAGGCGATGTGGTCGCTCGGCGCGACCGGCGGCGCCGTGCGCGATCCCCGATCCGGGCGAGGACGGCCTCGCCGCGCTGCTCGCCCGGCCGGTCGGCGCCCGCGCCGCACGGACCGGCGGCTGACTACGCGATGTCCGCGAGCCTGCGCTCCAAGAACGCTCGCTCGGCGCCGTTGCCGGCGAGCTCGAGCGCCCGCGCGTAGGCGTCCGCAGCGGCGTCGTGGGCGTCGCAGCGGCGCAGCAGGTCGGCGCGCGCAGCGTGGAAATAGTGGTAGCGGTCGAGCGCGTCGGCGAGCGCGTCCACCCGGGCGAGGCCGCCGTCGACGTCACCCGTCATCGCGATCGCGACCACGCGGTTGAGATCGACGACCGGGTCCGGCGCCAGCGCGGCCAGGCGGTCGTAGAACGCGACAGCGCGAACGCGCCAACTCCCGGCTGTTGTCGCGGCGGCGGGTCGGGCGAACGTCAACTGCGACTGGGTAAGCGAGGCGGCGACGCCGGCGGGTGTGTGCATTTCGTCGCACTGGTGGCGCCGGCACCGATCCGGGCGACGTTGTGCACCTCTACGGTGCGTTTCGTCGCACTCGCTCGGGCAGCGCCGATCGGTGCGACGAAATGCACAGCGCCAACCAGCATTTCGTCGCACTCGCGCGCCCCGCGGCGATGCGTGCGACGTTCGTCCCCTATAGCCAGCACTTCGTCGCACTCTTGACGACCGCGGCCATGATTGCGACGAAACGCTGGCTCCCCAGCCTCCCTACCCAGCCGCAGTTGACGTTCGCTCGGCCGCCATCAAACGCACCGGACTATGACGGACCGGACGCGCTCGACGGCGCGGCGGCCGCGCGGCGATGACGAGCGTCCGCGCCGCGGTCCTGATCCTCGTGCTGGCCGCGCTCGCGGCCTGCGACTCGTGTTCGCGATGGCCACCGGCGCCCGGCGGACTGTCGACGCGGCCGTGGCGCTCTCGCCGCCCGACTCGGCGGACATCTGGCGGCTGCAGGACCACGGCCGCTACCGGCCGCATGACGTGCTCTTCATCTCCGACCGGCGCGAGGCGGTGAGCGCCGAGGGGATGCTCGAGGGCGCTGTGCGGTCGGACATCGCCCAGTCGGCGGCGCCGGGCCACGGCGTCGCGCTGCTCGCGGAGCGCGGCGTGCGCGCGACGCTACTGGCCTGGCTCGCCGATCGCGTGCGCTGACTAGGCGAGGCGCTCGTAGCCCGGGCCGCGGTCGAAGAACGGCGGCGCGCCGCGGCGCGCGCCGATCTCCTCGCGCGCCCGCCGCGACGCGTCGGCGTCGACGCCGCCGTCCGCGCTCAGCACGACGCCGTAATCGGCGCGGGCGGCGTCGGCGGAGACCTTCCCCTGGAGCACGTCGACCGCCACGAGCGCCGCGTCGCGATCGAGCGGGTCGCCCCAGCCGCCGCCGCCGGTCGTCTCGATGCGCACGACCTCGCCGGCGGCGATCGGCTCGTCGTCGCAGAGGCCGCTGAGCACGCGCTCGTTCGCGCCGCCCGGGTCGATCGTCACGCGGAACGGCAGCCCCGCCTTGCCGCCCTTCACGCCCCAGCAGGCGAGGATCGAGCGGTCGGCGATCGACATGAAGGTCGCGTCTTCGAGCACGCGGATGTCCTTGCGGTAGCCGAGCCCGCCGCGGAACGCTCCCGGGCCGCCGGAGTCGACGCGCAGGCCGAGGTGCTCGACGCGCACCGGGTAGCGCGACTCGACGAACTCGACCGGGAGGTTCTTCGAGTCGGGGACGATGTGGATCGTGTCGGAGCCGTCGGCGTAGTAGCGCCCGCCCGAGCCGCCACCGAGGATCTCGCGGTAGAGGTACCACTCGCCGTTGCCGTCGCGGCCGGTGATGCCCGTGTAGCGGATCGTCTCCTGGTCGGCCGGCATCCGGCCGTCGACGGCCTGCGCGAGCGCGCCGGCGAACACGCCGAGCAGCCGCAGGATCACGAACGTGCGCGCGTTGGTCGGCGCCGGGAACACCGGGGTCAGCAGCGTGCCGGGCGGCGGGAAGCGCATCTCGATCAGGTCCACGACGCCCTCGTTGACGTCGAGCTCGGCCATCCGCTCGGGCGTGTCGGCGAGGTTGCGCAGGATCGGCGCGAGCCACTTCTTGAGGAAGTTGCCGTCCGCGTAGTCGCCGGCGTGGTTGATCGGGCCCTTCGCCTGCGGGTCGGTGCCGGTGAAGTCGATGATCAGGCGGTCGCCGGCCTTGGTGAGCGTCATCCGCTGCGCGTGCAGGCGCGGCGGGTCGACGCCGTCGTGCTCGGCGTAGTCCTCCCACTGGTACTCGCCGTCGGGGATCTTCGCGAGCACCTCGCGCCGGAACGTCTCGGTGGTCGCGACGATGATCGCGTCGAAGCACGCCTCGACCGCCTCGCGGCCGTAGCGCTGGAACAGCTCCTCGACCCGGCGCGCGCCCATCAGCGTCGCCGCGCACTCGGCGTCGATGTCGCCGGCCAGGCTCTCCGGCATGCGCGAGTTGCGCGCGACGATCCGCAGCACTCCATCGTTCGCGACGCCGGCGTCGAACAGCTTCACCGGCGGCACCATCAGCCCCTCCTGGAAGGCCGACTCGGCGTTGCTCGGCATCGAGCCCGGGACCATCCCGCCGATGTCGTCGTGGTGCCCGAACGCCTGCACAAACGCGACGACGTCGCCGTCGCAGAACACCGGCACGGTCACGCACAGGTCGGGCAGGTGGCCGATGCCGCCCTCCGAGAGGTAGACGTCGTTGTGGAAGTAGACGTCGCCGGGGCGCATCGTCGCCAGCGGGAAGTCGCGCACGACCGGGTGCACGAGCGCGGAGTACGACCGGCCGGTGAGCTTGTGCAGCCGGCGGTCGTGGATGCCGGCCCGGAAGTCGTGCTGGTCGCGGATCATCGGCGAGCGGGCGGTGCGGCCGATTGCCTCCTCGACCTCCGCTTCGATCGACGCGAGCGTGCCCTGGACGATCTCGACGAGCACCGGGTCGATCGTCATGACGCCTTCCGGACGACGATGTTGCCGAGCGCGTCGACGCGCGCGGCGAACGACGGGTGGACCGGCAGCGTGGAGCCGAACTCCTCGATCACCGCCGGGCCGGCGACCTCGTCGCCCGCGCCTAGGCGCTCGCGCACGTACACCGGCGCGTCGTGCCAGCGGTCGCCGTAGAACACCGGCCGGCGCCCCGCGGCCGCGTCGCCGCCGCCCGCGCCCACCGGGCGCAGCTCCGGCCGCGCCATCGCGCCGACGCCGGTGACGCGCAGGTTCACCCACTCGACGACCTGGCTCGGGTCGTCGCGGTAGCCGTAGCCGTACGAGCGCTCGTGCGCGTCGTGGAAGCGCGCCTCGACCGCGTCGACGAACCCTGCGTCGACCGGGCCGTCCGGCGCGGGCACGTGGATCTCGAACGCCTGGCCGAAGTAGCGCAGGTCGGCCCCGCGCGCGCAGCGGTTCTGCCCGTGGCCCTGCCGCTCGAGCGCCTCGACGGCGGCCGCCTCGAGCCGCGCGAACTCGCCCGCGAGCTCGCCGAGATCGAGCTGGTCGTGCCGGCGCACCAGCGTCTGGACATGGTCGGTCCGCAGGTCGGTGGCCAGCAGCCCGAACGCGCTGAGGTTGCCGGGATCGCGCGGGACGAGCACGGCCTGCAGCCCGAGGATGTCGACGAGCCGGCACGCCGTGAGCGGGCCGGAGCCGCCGAACGCGCACAGGTCGAAGTCGCGCACGTCGAGCCCGCGCTTGACGGTGACCTGGCGGATCGCGTTCGCCTGGTTCCACGCGGCGATCTCGAGCACGCCGGCGGCGCACGCCTCCAGCCCGAGGCCCACTGACCCGGCCAGCCGCGCGTAGACGGCCTCGGCGGCGGCGCGGCGCAGCGGGATCTCGCCGCCGAGCAGGTGCTCCGGGATGTGCCCGAGCAGCAGGAACGCGTCGGTCGTCGTCGGCTCGTTGCCGCCGCCGGGGTAGCACGCCGGCCCCGGGCTCGCCCCCGCTGAGCGCGGGCCGACCTTCAGCGTCCCCTCCGGCGACACCCAGGCGATCGAGCCGCCGCCGGTGCCGACGGTGATGACGTCGACCATCGGGACCTTGACCGCGAACCGGCCGACCGACCCCTCGGTGGTGAGGCTCGGCTGCCCGCCGCTCACCACGGCCACGTCGGTCGAGGTGCCGCCGCCGTCGAGCGTGATCACCCGCTCGAAGCCGGCCTGGCCGGCGACGAGCGCCGCGCCGAGCGTGCCCGCGGCGGGTCCCGAGAGGATCGTCGTGATCGGCTTCTCGTGGACCTCGCTGCCGGCGATCACACCGCCGTTGCTCTTCATGATGTAGAACGGCGGGCGATGGGCGGGCAGGCGCTCGTGGATCGAGCGCGCGTAGGCGGCGACGCGCGGCTTGACGAACGCGTCGACGAGCGTGGTGACCGACCGCTCGTACTCGCGGTACTCGCTCAGCACGTCCGAGCTCAGCGAGACCGTGCAGTCCGGGTGCTCCTCGGCGAGCGCCTCGCGCATGCGACGCTCGTGGTCGGGGTTCATGTACGAGTGCAGGAAGCAGACCCCGACGGTCGCGATCCCCTGCGCCTTGAACCAGCGCGCGACCTGCCGCGCGCCGGCCTCGTCGAACGCGCGGACCACGGCGCCGGCGCGGTCGACGCGCTCCTCGACCTCCTGGACGAGGTGCAGGGGGACTATCCGGTCCGGCTTGACCCAGAAGTACGAGTTGCCGTAGCTGTCGGGCACGCTCTGGCGGCCGACCTCCAGCACGGCGCGGAAGCCCTTCGTGGTGATGAAGCCGAGCCCGCCGAAGTCGTCCTCGAGCAGCGCGTTGGTGGCGACGGTCGTGCCGTGCGCGACATCGCCGACAGCGGTGGTCGGCGCGTCCGCGAGCGCCATCGCCTTCTCGATCGCGCGCAGGAACGCGACCGAGGGATCGCTCGGGGTCGACGGCACCTTCGTGCTGATCACGCGCCCGGCCGGATCAAGGGCCACGACGTCAGTGAACGTGCCACCGGTGTCGATGCCGATGCGGATCGTCACGCCAGCGCGCGGGCGGGCGTCTCGAGCTCGGCCCGGTGGCGCGCGTACAGGCCCACGTTCCGGTCCTCGAGGTGGTCGAACGACTGCGGCACCGACGAGCCGGGGCTGATCGCCCGGAACTCGGCGGGGTCGAGTGTCGCGGCGGCCCAGCCCTCCTGGCTCGTCGCCCGGCACAGCACGTTCGCGGTCGGCCCGACGATCATCGAGTTGCCGAAGTAGTGGGCGCCGCCGCGGTCGGTGCCGATCGCGTTGGCCCCGATCACGAAGACGTGGTTGTCGTAGGCGCGGGCGCGGTTCGTGAGCTCCCAGATGTCGGCGGAGCGCAGCAACGCCGAAGGCCGGGCGATGATCACCGCTCCCTGGACCGCCTCGATCCGGGCGAGCTCGGGGAAGTCGCCGTCGAAGCAGATGATCAGCCCGATCCGGCCGAGCACGGTGTCGACGACCACCGGCTCGTCGCCCGCGACGCACCACTCGCGCTCGGTCCTGAACAGGTGCGTCTTGCGGTAGACGCCCGCGACCTCGCCGTCCGGGCCGACCAGCACCGCCGAGTTGAACACCGCGTCCTCGCCGCGCTCGTAGGTGCCGAACACGACGTGGACGCCGAGCCGGCGGGCGACCTCGCCGATCGGGTCGCTGACCGCGCCCGGAACGTCGCTCACCGCCTCCCACAGCGCGTCCGCGTCCAGGCCGGAGAACCCGGTCGTCATCGCCTCCGGGAGCACGAGCAGCTCGGCGCCGGTCTCCCCCACGCAGCGCTCGATCAGCGCGACGGCGCGCCGCAGGCTCTCCTCGGCGCTCGGCGCCGGCGCGAGCTGCAACGCGGCTGCGATCACGGGCCTCATCGGTCGGATCGTATGAGGTCGAACAGCTGCGACGGCGAGATCGGCATCTTGTCGATCTGCACGCCGGTCGCGTCGGAGATCGCGTTGGCGATCGCGCCGGCGACGGGGATCGTCCCGGCCTCGCCGACGCCCTTGACGCCGAGCACGTTGTTGGGCGACGGCGTCTCGGTGTGGAGCAGCGACGGCGCGGGGACCTCGGTGGCGTAGGGCATCAGGAAGTCCATGAAGCTCGCGTTCTGCAGCTGGCCCTCCTCGTCGTAGGCCATCCGCTCGTACAGCGCGCCGCCGATCCCCTGCGCGACCCCGCCGTACATCTGCCCGTCGACGATCCGCGGGTTGATGATGCGCCCGCAGTCGTGCTGGACGACGTAGTCGAGGATGCGCACGTCGCAGGTCGCCTCGTCGACCTCGACGACGGCGGCGTGCATCCCGAAGCCGAAGACGCCGCACTTGGGGCTGTAGTACTCGGTCGCGTTCAGGCCGGGCGTCGTCCCGTCGGGGAGCGGGACCTCCTGTGACGCGTAGACGCGCCGGGTGAGCAGTGCGGTCTCGGCCGACTCCTCGCCGAACGCGTAGCGCAGCGGGTTCGCCATCCCGGCGAGCTGGTCGAGCTGGACGCCGCGGCCGGGCGCGCCGACGACCTCGACGGCGCCGTCGACGAGCTCGAGGTCCTCGGGATCGGCCTCGAGGACGCGGGAGGCGAGCTCGAGCGCCTGCCGGCGCACCGCGGCGGCTGCCTTCTGGACCGCGTTGCCCGACACCACCGCGGTGCGGCTCGCGAACGTGCCGACGCCCCAGCCGAGGCGCCGCGTGTCGCCGGTCGTGACGTTGATGCGCTCGATCGGCACGCCGAGCTCATCGGCGACGATCTGGGCGAAGATCGTCTGGTGGCCCTGGCCCTGCGTCGACAGGCCGGTCGCCACGGTCACGGTCCCGTCGGTGTGGACGTCGATCGCCGCGCCCTCGTACGGGCCGATGCCGGTCCCCTCGACGTAGGCGGCGATCCCGATGCCGATCGTGCGGCCCTCGGCGCGCGCGGCCGCCCGCCGCTCCTCGAAGCCGTCCCAGCCGACCTCCTTCAGCAGCAGGTCGAGCCCGGCCTCGTACTCGCCCGAGTCGTACACCGTCGGTCCGCCGTCCTGGAACGTGACGCCGACGTCGTAGGGGAACTCGTCCGGCTGGATGAGGTTGCGGCGCCGGATCTCCGCGCGGTCGATGCCGAGCTCGGCGGCGAGGCGGTCCATGATCCGCTCCATCACGAACGCCGCGTGCGGGCGGCCCGCGCCGCGGTAGGGCGACGTCGGCACGCAGTTCGTGAACACCGCGGTGAAGTCGTACCGGTAGTTGTCGAGCCGGTAGGGCCCCGGCAGCTGCGCCGCGGTGATCACCGGGATGATCAGCCCGTACGGGCAGTAGGCGCCGCTGTCGTGCAGGAAGCTGGTCTCCAGCGCGAGGATGCGGCCGTCGTCGCCGGCCCCGACGCGGACGTGGTGGATCTGCTTGCGCTCGTGCGTGGAGCCGATGAAGTGCTCGCGCCGGTCCTCGGTCCACTTGACCGCCATCCCGAGGCGGTGCGCGGCGAGCGGGACCAGGACCTCCTCGGGATAGAACTGGATGACCTTGACGCCGAACCCGCCGCCGACGTCCGGGGCGACCACGTGGACGCGGTTGATGTCGAGCGCGAACAGCCGCGCGAGGCCGGCGCGGATGCCGGTCGGCGCCTGCGTGGAGTCGTGGACGAGAAGCCCGCCCTCCTCGTCGAACCGGGCGACGACGCCGCGGCCCTCCAGCGGCGTGGCGGCGCTGCGCTCGATCTCCAGGCGCCACTCGTAGACGTTCGTCGCCTGCGCGAAGCCGGCGTCCACGTTGCCGTGCTCCTCGGACACCCGCGCGACGACGTTGTCGGCGCGGTCGGCGTGCACGAGGATCGGATCGTCCGCCGCGGCCGCCTCGATGTGGGCGACGACCGGGAGCGGCTCGTAGTGCACGGCGATCGCGTCCGCCGCGTCCTCGGCGATGTAGCGGTCGCGGGCGACGACCATCGCGATCGTCTCGCCGACGTAGCGGACCTCCTCGCGCGCGAGCGCGTACTGCGTGCGCCCGTCCTCGATCGCCTCGTGCGGGATGATCAGCGGCAGCGGGTCCGCGAAGCGGCCGTCGAGGTCGTCGTAGGTGTAGACGGCGTGGACGCCCTCGACGTCGAGCGCGCCGGTGACGTCGATGTCGGCGATCCGCGCGTGCGCGTACTGGGAGCGGACGAAGGCCGCGTGCGCGGCGTCCGGCTCGAAGTCGTCCGTGTACCGCCCCTGGCCGATCAGCAGCCGGTGGTCCTCCCGCCGCTCCACGCGCTCGCCGAACATGCGGGTGGTCACGACGCCGGACGATATCGGTCTCAGCCGAGCCCGCGCTCGCGTGCCCAGAGCGCCGCCTGCGTGCGGTCGGTCACGCCGATGCGCTCGAAGACGTGGGTCAGGTGGCCCTTGACCGTCCGCTCGCTGATCGACAGCCGGCGGGCGATCAGCTTGTTCGGCAGGCCGTGCGCGAGCAGCGCGAGCACCTCCTCCTCGCGCGCGGTCAGCTGCGGCCCGAGCTCCTGGCGCTGGTCGAGCAGCTCGCGCGCCGCACGCGGATGCAGCGGCGACTGCCCGCGGGCGGCGGCGTGGATCGCGCGCGCGAGCTCGTCGGGCTCGACGTCCTTGAGCAGGTAGCCGACGGCGCCGGCGTCGAGCGCCGCGAGGATCCGCTCGCGGTCGGAGAACGAGGTGAGCACCACGACCGCCGTCGCGGGCCGCCGGGCGAGCAGCTCGCGCGTCGCCTGGATGCCATCCATGCCGGGCATCTCGAGGTCCATCAGCACCACGTCGGGCGCGTGCTCGGCGGCGAGGCGGACCGCCTCCTCCCCGCTCGCGGCGGCGCCGACGAGCGCGATGTCGTCGAGCGCGGCGAGCAGCTGCCGCAGGCCCGCGAGCGCGAGCGGGTGGTCGTCGGCGGCGAGGACGCGGATCATCGGCTCGGCGCCTCGAGCTCGAGGCGGGTGCCGCGGCCGGGTGCGCTGTCGACGGTGAGGCGCCCGCCGGCGTCGGCGGCGAGGTCCTCGAGGATCGCGAGGCCGCGGTGGCCGTCGGCGCGCCGCCCGGCGAGGTCGCCGGCGGCGAAGCCGTCACCGTCGTCGCGGACCGAGAGGCGCATGCGGCCGTCGCCGCGCGACAGGCGCACCTCGACGCGGCTTGGGTGCGCGTGCTGGTGGGCGTTGCGCAGCGCCTCGTCGGCGACGCGGTACACGAGCGCCTCGGCGTCAGGCGCGAGCTCGGCGGCGACATCGACGTCGACGTCGACGCCGTCGACCCGCAGCGGCGCCGCGCTGTCCTCCAGCGCCGCGCCGAGGCCGACGCGGCGCAGGTTCGGCGGATGCAGCGTGACGAGCACCGAGCGCATCTCGCGCAGGGTCTCGCGCGCGTCCGCCGCCCCTTCCTCGAGCGTGCCGGCCAGCGGCGGACCGGACTGCCGGGCGGCGGCGTCGAGCCGCCAGGCCAGGCCGGCGACCGCCTGCACGGGCCCGATGTGCAGCGCGTGGGCGAGCCGCCGGCGCTCGCGGTCGGACGACTCGACGAGCCGCACCAGCAATCCCTCGCGCTCCTCCTCGCGGCGCCGCAGTCGCCGCGCCAGCCACCAGGCGAGCGGCAGCTGGGCGAGCGCCAGGATCAGCAGCGCGCCGCCGAACCCCGGCAGGATCGCCAGCCACTGCCGCCGTCCGCGCTCGGCGACCGCGGAGTAGCGCAGGTACTCCTCGTAGAGCAGCCGGTGGCCGCCGGGCGTACGCACCGGCAGGTAGACCTCCAGCAGCTTGCCGAGCCCGCGCTCGAACACGTTCTCGGGCCGGTTCGCGTCGCTGATGTCGGCGTAGACGTGGCCGGTGCCGAAGGCCCGCCGCTCCTCGTCGTCGAGCGCGAAGCGGCGGCCGATCAGCCTCGGCGCGTCGGAGTAGGCGATCCGGCCGTCGCGCGTCCACAGCTTCACGCGCACGACCGGCGAGCGGAGAACGCGCGTGTGCACGGCGTCGTCGAGCCGCTTGCGGGCCGCGGCGTCGCCGCGGAGCAGCGAGTCCCTGAGGTCCGGCTCGATCGCGCTGAGCGCGGTGATGCGTGTGAGCTGCCGGGCGCCGCGCAGCGCCTCGCGGTCGGTCGTCCTGCGGATCGCGAGCCCGGCGCCCACCGCGACGAGCGCGACGGCCGCCAGCCCGAGCGCGGCGAACGCCGCCACCGTCGCAGGGATCGAACGTCTCACGTACTGATTGTGCCGGACCGCCGCGAGCGCACCGGTACCTCCGTGCCGCGACCAATGTCCCCTGGCGGGCGGTACCCGACAGGCGGCACCGTGAGCGCATGTTCAAACGCATCTCACTTCTCGCGATCGCCCCGGTGGCCGTCGCGCTCGTCATCGCCGGTTGCGGCGGCGGCAGCAGCGGTTCGAGCACGGCGGCGACGACCAGCTCGAGCTCCAGCTCCAGCTCCGGCGGGCAGGGCCAGCTGCTCAAGCTCACCGCCGACCCCGGCGGCCAGCTCCGCTTCGACACGGCGAAGCTCACGGCCAAGCCCGGCAAGGTCACGATCCGCATGGCCAACCCGTCGTCGGCGGGCATGGACCACGGCATCGCCGTCGAGGGCAACGGCGTCGACAGCGACGGCCCGACCGTGGCCCCCGGCAACACGTCGAGCGTCACCGTGACGCTCAAGAAGGGCACCTACCTCTACTACTGCCCGGTCCCGGGCCACAAGCAGGCCGGGATGAAGGGCACGCTCACGGTGAGCTCATGATGGCCCTGCTCTGGCGCTCCGCGGCCGCTGCCGGCCTCGTCGCCGTCGCGGTGCTGCACGTCGCCGCCGCCCCCGCGGAGTGGGACGACGCGCGCGGCGTGTTCTGGCTCTTCATGGCACTCGCGGCTGCCTGCCTCGCGCTCGCCGCGCTCCTCGCCCTGGGCGTCGACCGCTGGGCGCGCCCGGCGGTCCTGGCGCTCGCCGCGCTGCCGATCGCCGGCTACGTCCTCAGCCGCACCACCGGCCTGCCGGGCGCGACCGACGACATCGGCGACTGGGCGGACCCGCTCGGGCTCGCGGCGCTCGCCGTCGAGGCGGGGCTCGTCGCCCTCGCCGCGTGGACCGCGCGGCCGGCGCCTACGTTCGGCAGGCGCGCGGCAGCGGGTGCGTGAGGCGGTCGCGGTCGCCGAGCGGGATGATCCGGCACCAGGCGACCGCGCCGCGCTCGAAGTCCACGACGAGCCGGAAGTTCATCCCGATGATCCCGCGGTCGAAGCGCGCGGTGACCGCGACGCAGTCGTAGGCGGCCGCCGCGCGCGCGAGGTCCTCGACGGGCGGCCGCTGGTTCAGCTTGCGCGGGAACGGTTCGCACTCGACGCCGCGGACGGGCTTGGTCGTCCGCCCGCGCGCGTCGCGCCGGATGCCGGCCGCGGCCTGCGCGACCAGCGCGCGGCGGGCCGCGGTCCGGCGCGCGGCGGGCGCGGGCGCCCCCGGGTCGGGCCGGCCGTGGCCCACGCGCGGGCGCTGCTCGCGGTCGACGGAGGCCAGGAACGCCGCGTGGCGCGCGGCCTGCGCGCGCTCGGCCCGCTCGCGGGCGTCGCGGCGATCCGCCGCCACGCCGGGGAGCACGAGCGCGGCGGCGGCGCCGAGCACGGCGGCGAGGAGGACCGCCGCGACGGCGATCGCCCGCCATGGCACCGGCGGCACCACGGCGTCGCGCGGCGGCGTCCAGAGCCGCAGCCATGCCCCGAGGATCTCGAGGCGCCCGAGGCGATCGCCGCCCTTCACCGCGACCCGAGTATCCGGAGCCGCAAGCGCAAGCACAAGCACCGATACCTACCGCCCAGCGTAAGCTGCGCTTCACGATGCTCGATCTCCGGCGGCTCAGGCTCCTGCGCGAGCTCGCGCGGCGCGAGACCATCGCCGAGGTCGCGAAGGTCGTCGGCTACACGCCCTCGGCGGTCTCGCAGTCGCTCGCGCAGCTCGAGCGCGAGGCCGGGATCGCGCTGCTCGAGCGCGACGGCCGGCGCGTGCGCCTCACGCCCGCCGCGCATCGCCTCGTCGCGCGCACCGAGCGCGCGCTCGCCGAGCTCGACGCCGCGGAGGCCGAGCTCGCCGCCGAGCAGGGCACGGTGCGCGGCGACGTCGTGATCGGGGCGTTCCCGACGGCCGCGGCCGGACTCGTGATCCCCGCGATCCGCGACGTCGGGGCCCGGCACGCCGAGCTGCGCTGCGTGGTCCGCGAGCACGAGCCCGAGGACGGGATCGGGCTGCTGCGCTCCGGGGAGCTCGACCTGCTGGTGTCCGAGAGCTACGACGACGTCGAGCCCGCGGCGACCGGCGGGCTCGAGCGGCACCTGCTGATGACCGAGCCGCTGCTGCTCGTCCTGCCCGCTGGGCACCGCGCCCGCGAGCCGGTCCCGCTCGCCGGCCTCAGCGACGCGGCGTGGATCGGCGGGCTGCCGGGCACGCAGTTCGCCGCCGTGCTCGAGCGGGCGTGCCGCGCGGCCGGCTTCGTGCCACGCGTCGTCCACCGCGCCGACGACGCCGCCCTGCACCGGTCGCTGGCGGGAGCCGGGCTCGGGATCGGCCTGCTTCCGGAGCTCGCGTGTGGCGGGCCGGAGCCCGTGCGGTTCGCACGCGTCGACCCGCCGCCGCACCGCCACGTATGGGCGCTGGTCCGGCGCGGCGCCGCCCGCCGGCCCGCGCTCGCGGCCACGCTCGACGCGCTGGCCGACCGCTGTGGCGTGCAGGCCTGCGGGACGGGCGATTAGACTCGCGCCTAGGCCATGGGCGCACCGTCCGTCACCGGCGCGCGCCAGCGGCGCCCCTACGTCCCGTCACGCATCGAGGCTCTGGGACGGACGCCGCGCGGGCGAGGCGCGCTGTTCGTGACCGCGACCGCGCTGGTCGCGGCGCTCTACTACGGCGCCGGGCGGCTGGGGCTGGAGCTCGCGTACCTCAACGGCGCCGTCGCCGCGGTCTGGCCGCCGGCGGGCCTGGGCCTGGCCGTGCTGTTCCTCTACGGGCCGCGCGTCGTGCCGGGCATCGTCATCGGCGACCTGCTGCTCGGGGACTACTCGACGCCGCTCGGCACGGTGCTCGGCCAGACGGTGGGGAACACGGTCGCGCTCGTCGTCGCCGCCGCGCTGCTGCGCCGGCTGACCGACGGGCGCGCAGAGCTCGAGCGCGTGCGCGACGTGCTGTCGTTCATCGTCTGCGCGCTGGTCGCGGCGGTCGTCAGCGCCGCCTTCGGGCCGACCGCCCTGCGCCTGGGCGACGTGATCGCGACCGACGAGCTCGGCGAGGTCTACCGGACGTGGACGTTGAGCGACGCGTCTGGCGTGCTCGTCGTCGCGCCGGCGCTGCTCACCTGGACCGCGAGCGGCTTACGCGGCTTCGACCGGCGCCGGCTCGTCGAGGGCGGCGTGGTGCTCGTCGTGCTGCTGCTGCTCGCCGAACTGCCGGCGCAGCGCGACGTCCCCTACGTCGTCTTCCCCGCGCTTCTGTGGGCCGCGCTGCGGTTCGGGCCGCGCGGGGCGGCCACGGCGATCCTCTTCGTCTGCTCGATCACGGTCTGGAACACCGCGCAGAACGAGGGCCCGTTCGTGCGCGATTCGGTTACCGACAGCCTGGTGGCGACGCAGCTGTTCATCGCGACCTCGGCGATCACCTCGCTGCTGCTTGCCGCGATGACCGCCGAGCGCGCCGCGCTCGCCGACGAGCAGGCGGCGCTGCGCCGGGTCGCCACGCTGGTGGCGGGCGACGCGCCGCCGAGCCGGGTGTTCGAGCAGGTCACCGAGGAGGTCGGGCGGCTGCTCGGGCTGCCCGGCGCGAATGTCATGCAGTACGACGGCGTGCGGTCGGTGACCGTCGTCGGCGGCTGGAGCGCACACGGGCCGCCGCGGTTCCCGGTCGGCGCGCGGCTCGACGTCGACGGCGACACGGTCGTCGCCCGCGTCGTGCGCAGCGGCGCGGCCGCCCGCGTGGAGCGCTACGAGCAGGCGAGCGGTGAGCTGGCGACGCGCGTGCTGAGCGCGGGCTATCGCGGGGCGGTCGCGGCCCCGGTGAACGTCGGCGGGCGGCTGTGGGGCGTGCTTGCCGCCGCGACCACGTCGAGCGACCCGCTGCCCGCGGACACCGAGCAGCGGCTCGTCGACTTCGCGGAGCTGGTCGCCCAGGCGCTGGCCAACGCCGATGCCTACGAGAAGCTGGCCGCCTCCCGGGCGCGTCTCGTCGAGGTCGGCGACGCCGAGCGGCAGCGGCTCGAGCGCAACCTCCACGACGGTGCGCAGCAGCGCCTCGTCTCGGTCGCGCTCGAGCTGAGCATGGCGGCCGGGAAGCTCGAGAGCGACCCGGCGGCGGCTCGCGAGCTCCTGGCCACCGCCCAGGCCGACCTCGCGCGCGGACTCGACGAGCTGCGCGAGCTGGCCCGCGGCATCCACCCGGTGGTCCTCACCGAGCGCGGCCTCGGCCCGGCGCTCGACGCGCTGGTCGCCCGCGCGCCGGTGCCCGTGGAGGTCACGGCGGTGCCGGACGAGCGGCTGGCCGCTCAGGTCGAGGCGGCCGCGTACTACGTCGTCGCCGAGGCGATCACCAACGTGGCGAAGTACGCGCACGCGTCCAGCGCGACGGTCAGCATCGGGCAGGCGAACGGGACCGCGACTGTGACGGTGGCCGACGACGGCGTCGGCGGCGCCGATCCCGCGTCCGGAACGGGGCTGCGCGGACTCGCCGCCCGCGTGGAGGCGCTCAACGGCCGGCTGGACGTCGACAGCCCGCGCGGCGGGGGCACGCGCATCACGGCGGAGATCCCGCTGGGCTGACCGCGGGCCGCTCGCCGGAGCGGCCCGCGGTGCGAGCGCGTCAGCGACCGAAGACGGTCGAGAGGTCCTGCACCCGCGCGTCGCGCGGGCTCACCGGCCGCAGGCCGAACCGGTGCTCGATCGTGGCCATGATCGACGTCGTGTCGTGCGACGCGCGATCGACGCTGAACGAGTGCCGCAGCCCGGGCGCGATCGTGAGCGCCGGGATCCGCGTGCTCGGCCCCATCTCGTCGTGCGGGCCGCGCGTCGTGGCGCCCTGCCCCGGGGGCGGGACGTGGTCCCACTGGCCGCCGAACTCGTCGTAGGTCACGACGACCATCGTGTTCTTTGCGCAACTCGACTCGTCGACCGCGCGCAGCAGGTCGACCAGATGGTCGGAGCCGGTGTGCACGCTGGCGTAGCCGGGGTGCTCGTTCTCGGCGCCGATCGGCTTGATGATGCTCACCGGCTTCAGCGCGCAGCGCCGCCGCGAGTTCGCCGCCAACGCCTCGAATTCCGCCTCGTCTCGTAGGTGCTGCCGGCGCGCGGAAGTCCCGGGCGCGTATGCCTCGAAGTAGTTGAACGCCTGATGGTGGTATTGGAAGAGCTTGTTTGGGCAGTTCGGCCATACCGCTCCCGTCGCCGTCTCGGGGTCGGCGCAGGTCCCCGTGGCGGTGCCGTTCGTCCAGCCCGGACCGCCTACGTCGCCGTTCGCGTTCGACCAGCCGCCCGAGTACCACGCCCAGTCGATGCCCTTCTCACTCAGACGTTCGCCGATCGTGGCGCCCTTCTGCGGCGGGAGCCGGCGCGCCTCGGCCGTGCCGGGAGCGTACGGCTGGTACGGCGGCTGGATCGTGTTTACCGCGAAGTCTCCGCAGGCCAGGCCCG
>DATDKF010000257.1:0-39871 GCA_036520135.1 Solirubrobacteraceae bacterium | reverse complement strand
CGGCCGCTGATCGCTTCGCGCAGCTCGGTGTAGGCGCGCTCGCGCGCGGCGGCGCGGATGGCCTCGAGTGACGCTCGGACTGCTGTCGAGCTGCCGGGCGAGCCTATCCGCGACGGTCGCGCGCCTCGAAGCCGCGAGGCGAGGTCGGTAGTGAGCAGTCGGGCGCTTGGGGCTGCCCGTCGCAGCCATGCACCCATGATGATCCGGCGCCGCGCCGTCCGACCCGCGGGACATGCGGTGGAGGCCGGTTTGGAGACGTGGCCGTTCATCGTCCTGAGCGGACCGTTTGGCGCAGCTCCGCGCGTCGATTGCGATGAAAGCGGTGCAATGCCTTTGGATGGGTCGGAGGTGTGGCTACCATGCCGTCACGCCATGCGGTCGCGATCGATCGCGGGGCACTGCTCCGAGCAGGGGCGCGAACAACACTCACAGCAGAGGGGCAAGCCCTAGCACCAGGATCAAACGGGACGGAATCCGTGACCGAGGCCTAGCACCGGCGCAGCGCCGTCGACGGGCGCGCCGAGACCTTGGCATCCTCGGTCCCATGGAGGAGCCTTCCAACGCGCCGACGGGGCGCGGCGCTGGTTTCTCGCGCGCGCCGCTACTATAACCGGATGGTTGTAGGTATGGCCGAGACGGAGCGGGCCGACGCGCTCTTTCATGCCCTCGCCGATCCCACGCGCCGCGACATCCTCGCCGTGGTGCTGCGCGACGCGCACTCGGTATCCGCCCTGGCCCGCCGCTACCCGATCAGCTTCGCCGCGGTGCACAAGCACGTCGCGGCGCTGGAGCGCGCGGGGCTCGTCTCCAAGACCCGCCACGGCCGCGAGCAGCGCGTGCGCGGCGATGTCGCGACGCTGCGGACCGCCCATCGCCTGCTCGACGATCTCGAAGCGCTCTGGCGCGGGCGCATCGACCGCATCGAGCAGCTCCTCGCGGACCCGACAGAGGAGGCTCCCCCGTGCCCGTGATCAGCGTGGTCAAGGACGCAGAAGCCAGGACCCTGACCATCACCGCGCGCTTCGACGCGCCGATCGACCGCGTGTGGCAGGTCTGGAGCGATCCGCGCCAGCTGGAGCGCTGGTGGGGGCCGCCGATGTACCCCGCGACGGTGACGGAGCACGACCTCGCGCCGGGCGGCACTGTGGCCTACGCCATGACCGGCCCCGAAGGCGATCGGCACGGGGGCTGGTGGCGCGTGAGCGCGGCCGACCCGCCGCACAAGCTGGAGTTCAAGTCCGGCGTGGCCGACGCCGACGGCAACCCGAGCCCGGACACGCCCACGGCGGTGATCCGCGTCGCCCTCTCCGAGCCGGCCGGCGGCGGCACGCAGATGGAGATCACCGTGGCGTGGGCCAGCGACGAGGGGATGGAGTGGATGCTGGCCACGGGCACGGACGCCGGCATGACCGCCGCCGTCGGCCAGATCGACACGCTGCTCGGCCCCCCGGTGCGAGCCTGACCGCCGGCTATGAGCCGGCCATCTCGCTCGTACATCGCACGCCACGGTCATAACGAGAAAGACCACGACGAGAGAAAGGACGAACCCATGAAGCTGACGACCCAGACGCAGGTCACCGTCGATGGAGTGATGCAGGGAAACGGCGGCGCGTCGGATGAGGACCGCAGGAGCGGGTTCGAGCGCGGAGGATGGGCCATGGGGGCGGGCGACGACGAGACCCTGACGTTCATCACCGAGACCTACCAGCGCGCCGACGCGTTCCTGTTCGGCCGGCGGACCTACGACGTCTTCGCCCCCTACTGGGGCGCGATGGATCGGGGCAGCCATCCGATCGCAGACGCCTTGAACACAAAACCCAAGTACCTCGCAACGACCACGATCACCGACCCGCAATGGGCGGACACGACCGTCCTCTCCGGTGACCTCGCGGCGGCCATCGGCGAGCTCAAAGCCAAGCCGGGGGGTGAGCTGCAGGTGCACGGCAGCGGTGCCCTGATCCGGTGGCTGCTCGACCACGACCTCGTCGACGAGATCCAGCTCCTCATCGTCCCCGTGGTCCTCGGCCAGGGCACGCGGCTGTTCCCCGACGCCGGCCCGGACATCGCGCTTGACCTGGTCGACTCGCGAGCCGACTCGAAGGGCGTAACGATCCAGGTCTACCGGCCCGCCGGGCGCCCGCAGTACGCACCCGCCACCGCCGACTGAGCACGTGACAGAGGTGCCACAGTCAGTGAGAGTCGATCATGGGTGGGTGCGGGCGGCAGCGCAGACAGCTGGCGCCTGGTAGCCGAGCGCGGGGTGTCGCCGGCGGTGGTCGTAGTCCGCCTTCCAGTCGCTGATCACCACCCGCGTCTGAGCCAGTGACCAGAACATGTTGATGTGCCGCAAGAGGATCCCGACCGGGACACCGTCTGGACCCCCCGGGGCGGCTCTGTGCGAACGAGCGCTTGCGTACCCATCGGCGCAATGGAAGTGTGGCGCGGGCGAGCGGATCCGTCGACGCCGCCGAGCCGGAGTTGATGATTCGCCGCCTGGTGGGCGCACGAGCTCCGGCCCGCCCGGCTGCGGCAGATGGACGCGCTCGTCGAGGCCTGGCTGCCGGGCTCGGAGGGCGAGGGCGTGGCCGATCCGCTGTTCGGCGGCGCGTCCAACACGGGCAAGCTGCCGGTCAGCTGGCCGCGCACGCTCGCGCAGCAGCCGATCAGCGTCGGCGACCGCGACTACGACCCGCTATACCCGCGCCGCTTCGGCTTGCGGACGAAGTAGCCCGTGCCCGCGCCGCGGCCGCTCAGGCGGTCGCGGCGCGCGGCAGCACGACGAGCTTGCCGGTCGCCTCGTCCGCCGCCATTCGGCGGTGCGCGTCGATCGTCTGCTCGAGCGTGTAGACCGCGTCGATGTTCGGCGCCACCTTGCCGCGCTCGACCTGCTCGACGACGGCGCGCAGCAGCGGGCCCCCGACCTGCGCGTCGTGCACGTCGTTGGAATGGAACGCCGTCAGCTTGCGTCCCGATGGGATCATCGCGATCGGCTCGAAGTCCGGAATCACCCAGGTGTCAGACAGCGAGCCGGAGTTGCACGCCGTCGCGCCGGGGCGCAGCAGGCGCAGCGTCTCCAGCACCGCGGGGCCGCCGATGAGGTCGACGGCGCCGTCGGCGCCGGCCTCGGACAGCGCGCCTCGGGCGCGCTCGGTGAAGCCGTCGCCCTCGAGCACGATGCCCGCGGCGCCGAGCTCGGTCAGCCGCCGGCCCTTCGCCTCGCTGCGCGTCGTCGCGATCACCCGCACGCCGGCGGCGCGGGCGAGCTCCAAGCAGGCAAGGCCGACCGAGGACGTCGCGCCGCGCAGCAGCAGCGTCTCCCCCTCCTCCAGGTCGAGGTGCTCGAGCGAGCCGGCGGCGGTCACGAACGTCTCGGGCAGCGCGCCGAGCACGTCCCACGGCAGCGTGGTGTCGAGCGTGATCAGCTGGTGCTCGGGTACGAGCGCGTACTCGGCGTAGCCGCCGTCGAACGCGCGGCCCATGTCCCCCATCAGCGCCGCGACCATCTGTCCCGGCGGCACGGCGGGCGCGTCCCCGTGCACCGCCTCCACCACGCCGACCAGCTCGATCCCGAGGATCCGCGGGAACGTCACCGCGTCGCCGGCGTAGCCCTTGAGCGTCTTGTACTCGGACCGGTTGAGCCCGAACGCCTCGACCCTGACCAGCGCCCAGCCCGGACGGGGCTCGGGCCGCGGCACCTCGCGTACGACGAGCCCGTCAGGCCCGTCCGGCCGCTCCGCAACCACTGCTCGCATCTGCGCCATGCGCCCAGACGCTACTCGCCCGCTCCCGGCACGAAGCAAAGCCTCCCGAAGGCAATCAGGGTGATCCACCGCGACGCCGTAGGGGGAGGGGTCATGTGCGACGCGCGCTTCGTCAACGCCCTCTCGGCCTGTCGGACTCGGCGCTATCCAAGCAGCCCTCGACGCTCGACGAGGCCGGCGTCCCGCAGGGCTGAGCCCCAGGCGGCGGCGGGACGGTGCAGCCGCTCCGCCCACGTGACCGCGCCCTGCGGCGCGCCGGGCGAGCTGTTGCCGGGTTCGAGCGCGGCCTTCGCCTTGCGCGGAAGCGGCAGCGTCCAGATCGGACGACGCAGGCCGCGGGCGGCGAGGTACTGGGTCCCCGAGCTGACGCATCGTCAGCGTCTGCGGGCCGGCGAAGTCGCGTCGTTCCCCACGCTGCCCGTCGGCGACTGCGGCGGCCACCGTCACGGCGAACTCATCCGAGTCGACCGGCTGCATGCGGACGCCGGCGGGCAACAGGAGCAGGGCTTCCTCGCCATCTTCGCCAGCATCCGCTCGAGCAGCCAGTAGAAGCCGGGGCGCGCGGAAGATCGACCACGGCACCGCCGACTCGCGCACGAGCCGCTCGGCGCGAGCTTGACGCGCGAGTACGGGTTGATCCGGGCCATGTGCTCGAGCCCGACGATGGAGACGTGGACGGAGTGCTCGACTCCCGCTTCCTCCGCCGCGGCGAGCAGGGCGCAGGTGCCGTCGATGTCGACGTCGGTGGGCGAGCGGATGAAGTCGAGCGGCCGGAAGCTGCTCCGCTGCGCGGCCGGGAAGTGCGTCGCGGCGTGGATCACCGCGTCCACCCCCTCGACCGCGGAGGCGAGGTTGGAGCTGTGGCCCAGGTCGGCCCTGACCCACTCGACGGTCGAGTCGTCGAGTGGGTGGCGGGCGAGGATGCGGACGCGGTGGCCGTCGGTCTTCAGGTGCTCGACGACCACCCGCCCGAGATGGCCGGTGCCGCCGGTGACGACGATCTTCATGTCGCTCTCCGACGAGACGGCGGCCCGGCCTGTGACACGTCACGCCGCCTGCTCGAGCGCGACCTCCGCGTCGACCACCCTCAGAGCGGCCTTCGGCTTGGGCTCGACGAACACGGCCGCGATCGCCGCGCCCACGAGCGCCACGCCGATCAGCGCGTAGAACGCGGCCTGGAAGCCGTGCGTCAGCGCCGGGCCGCTGGAGGCGAGCACCGCGTGGCTGTCGGCGTAGTGGCCGGCCGCCGTCGAGGCGATCGTGGTCACGGCGGCCAGCCCGATCGCGCCGCCGATCTGCCGGCTGGTGTTCAGCAGCCCCGAGGCGACTCCCGCGTCGGTCGGCTGGACACCGGTCAGGCCGGCGATCACCACCGGCACGAACGTGAACGCGAGCCCGACTCCGCTGACGAGCAGCCCGGGGAACACGTCCCAGAAGTAGTGCCCGCCGGCGGGCATCCGGGCGTACAGCGCCCCGCCGGCCGCCGTGAGCAGCAGCCCGGCGGACAGCACCGGCCGCGCGCCCAGCCGCGTGGTCAGCGACTGGGCGAGGTTCGAGAGGAGGATGATCGTGACGGTGATCGCGATGAACGCGACGCCGGTCTTGACCGCCGAGTAGCCCAGGATCTGCTGCAGGTAGAGCGCGAGCAGGAAGAACTGCCCGAACGCGGCCGCTCCGACCATCGCCGAGGTCGCGTTGGCGGCCGAGAGCGTCCGCGCCCGGAAGATCCGCAGCGGCAGCAGCGGCGCCGGCGAGCGGGCCTCGATCGCCACGAACGCCACGATCAGCGCGGCGGCGGACGCGAGCAGGCCGACCGTGAGGCCGCTGCCCCAGCCGTGCTGGCTCGCCCGCGTGATCGCGTAGACCAGCACCATCATGCCGGCGGTGATCGAGACGGCGCCGGCGACATCGAAGTGCCGGTGCGACAGCTCGGCCCGGCTCTCGCTCAGCAGCCACGGGCTCACGGCGAGGACGGCCACGCCCACCGGCAGGTTGACGAAGAAGATCCACGACCAGCTGAGGTCCGAGGTGAGGATGCCGCCGAGCAGCACGCCGACGGCGCCACCGCTGCCGGAGGCGGCGCCCATCACGCCGAGCGCCCTGTTGCGGTCACGCCCCTCGCGGAACGTGGTGACGATGATCGAGAGCGCGGCCGGCGCGAGCAGCGCGCCGCCCAGGCCCTGCAGCGCGCGGGTGACGATCAGCGCGCCCGCCGACCAGGCCAGCCCGGAAAGCAGCGAGCCGACGGTGAACACCGCCACGCCGGCCATGAACAGCCGCCTGCGCCCGAGCAGATCGGCGAGGCGGCCGCCCAGCAGCAGCGTGCCGCCGAACAGGATCGCGTAGGCGGTGATCACCCACTGCAGGTTGTCCTGGGAGAAGTGCAGGTCGTGCTTGATCGCCGGCAGCGCCACGTTCACGACCGAGACGTCCACGATGACCATGAACTGGGCAGCCACGGTCACCGCGAGCACCAGCCATTTCCTTCGCTCGTTCATGTTCATTTGGGGCCTCCTTTTTCGGCGTTCGGTTCTGGGGAGGTGACGAACGGGCGGCGCCGGAGGGGACAGCGGCTCGTTGCGGGGAGTGAACGCCGGCGACGAGGCGATGCGTGAGCCGGGGCTGTCCCCTCGCGCGGGTCACGTTCGTCGCTTCTGCGAGAACATGCGCACCAAGGAGGACGCCATGAGGTACTTGCTCCAGATCTACTCGGCGGGGATGATCGATGTGTTCGAGCGGTTGCCCGCGGACGAGCAGCAGGCGATTCGCGAGGAGCTCCGCGCCGTCGAGCGGCTGCCGGGGGTCGTCGGCGCCGCGCGGCTGCAGCCGGTCGAGACCGCGACGACCGTGCGCGTCGAGAACGGGCAGGCGCTGCTCACCGACGGCCCGTTCGTCGATGCGAAGGAGCACGTGGGCGGCTTCTGCCTCGTCGAGGCGGACGATCTCGACGGGGCGCTGGAGATCGCCGCGCGGATCCCGGTCGCGCGGCTGGGCGGCGCGATCGAGGTGCGCCCGCTGGCGGAGAGGTAGCCCTGCTCGAGCAGGTCTTCCGCGACGAGTGGGGGCGCGTCCTCGCCAACCTGGTCGGCTTCCTGCGTGACATCGACCTCGCCGAGGAAGCGGCGCAGGAGGCGTTCGCGGCCGCCGCCGAGCGCTGGCCGCGCGACGGCACCCCGCCCAATCCCGGCGCCTGGCTGACCGTCACGGCCCGCAACCGCGCGATCGACCGCCTGCGCCGCGACCGGGTGCTCGCCGAGAAGGCACGCCTGCTCGAGGTCCCCGAGCCCGTGGAGGACGTGATGGAGGAGACGACCTTTCCCGACGAGCGGCTGGAGCTGATCTTCACCTGCTGCCATCCCGCGCTTGGGGTCGAGGCGCAGATCGCGCTGACGTTGCGTGCGCTCGGCGGGCTGACCACCGAGGAGATCGCCCGCGCGTTCCTGGTCGCCGAGGAGACGATGAAGCGGCGGCTGTCGCGCGCGAAACGCAAGATCCGCGATGCCGGCATCCCGTTCCGCGTTCCCGCCGGCCATCTGCTCCCGGAGCGGCTGGCCGCGGTGCTCGCGGTCGTCTATCTGATCTTCAACGAGGGCTACGGCGGCCGCGTCGACCTCGCCGCAGAGGCGCTGCGGCTCGGCGCGGCGCTCACCGAGCTCATGCCCGATGAGCCCGAGGTGCACGGCCTGCACGCGCTGATGCTCTTGAACGACGCGCGCCACGCGGCCCGGTTCGACGAGGGCGAGATCGTGCTGCTCGCGGACCAGGACCGCTCGCGCTGGGACGCGGCGGCGATCTCCCGCGGGCGTGCGGCGCTCGACCGCGCGCTCGCGCTTCGCGGCGCCGGGCCATACGTCGTCCAGGCGGCGATCGCGTCGCTGCACCTGGACGAGCCGCACGACTGGCCCCAGATCGCCGCGCTCTACGGCGAGCTCGCCCGGCTGACCGGCTCACCGATCGTGGAGCTCAACCGGGCGATCGCCGTGGCCGAGGCACAGGGAGCCGCGGCAGGGCTCGCCCTCGTCGACCGCCTCGGCCTCGACAGCTACCAGTACTTCCACTCGACGCGCGCCGACCTGCTGCGCCGGCTTGGCCGGGCCGGCGAGGCGCGCAGCGAGTACGAGCGCGCTCTCGAGCTCGCGCACACCGAGCACGAGCGCCGCTTCCTGCGACGGCGCATCGCGGAAGTCAGCGCGTAGCTGTCCCCTCCGGCGTCGCCCGTTCGTCGCCGGGTCATGCAGACACCGATCGAAAGCACCGCCCGCTTCACCGCCATGCCCGACGACGAGACGCTCGCGACGACCGTCGCCGCACTCGAAGCGCGCGGGTTCGGCACCGAGGTCGTGGAAGACCTGGACGCGGCGCGCGAGGCCGTCCTCGCGCGCATCCCGCACGGCTCCTCGGTTGCGACCAACTCCTCGGTGACGCTGGAGGAGACGGGCATCGCCGCGGCGATCAACGACGACGGGCCCTACGACTCGGCCCGCAAGGTCTTGACGCTCGACCGCGCGACCCAGATGCGGGAGATCAAGGCAATCATCATCCAGCCCGACTTCGCCCTCGGCAGCGTCCACGCCGTGACCCGCGACGGAACGCTCGTCATCGCCTCCGCGCTCGGCAGCCAGCTCGCCGCGTATGCCTGGGGCGCCGAAAACGTCATCCTCATCGTCGGGGCGCAGAAGCTTGTGCCCGACCTCGCCATGGCGCACGAGCGGATCCACCAGCACTGCCTGGAGCTCGAGAACGAGCGAACGCTCGGGGTCTACGGGCGTGGGAGCTACATCGGCAAGATCCTCGAGATCCACCAGGACGAGCCCGGCCGCACCCACGTCGTCCTGATCCGGCAGGCGGTCGGGTTCTGACTCAGATCTCCGTCCCGCAGCCCGAACCTCCTGCGGGCACGCTGCCTGCATACGGGTGCGTTTCCCGGCGGAACCGGTGCCGCGTGTCCCGCAAGACCCGCCCCATGAAACGCCCGATGAGGGAGCGACAACCGGGACATCACACCACGCCCGCCTTCACGCGCGAGCAGGCACGTCGGCTGCCAACTCCTGCGCTCTTGCCCCGGACGACACGCAGTGTTGGCGCCCTTGGGGGGCAGATTTGGCTTGCTAGAGCCAAGTTCGTCCCGTACGCCGCGGTCTACGGAACCGAAGGTCAGAGGTTCGAATCCTCTCGGGCGCGCTCTGTTGCTGGGTCTTCGCCCGATTTGAGCGTCGGTGGAGCACCGAGGGTCAAGTGCTCGAACACGCGCTTTACAGGGCCTGTCGCGCCCTCGCTTGAGTTTCCGGCGACTTGTTTGGCGATGTCTGCGATGGCTCGCCGAGGCCGCGGTCGTGAGGTATGAGCCCACCACGCGGGGCCGGCTGACAGCTGCGCGCTGTCGTGTCGAGCGGCGCTACTCAGCCCGTGTCATTGGCGATGAGCCGGCCGGTCGCGCGTGCGCCACGCTGGCGATCTCGCCGGGTCCTCGAGTGTGGCAACCCCGGCGGCATGGGTCGATCCATCGATGCGGCTCGCGCGATCAGCCGCCGCGAGTGCTGCGCGTGTCTCGGTGCACAACGGGCAGGCTGCCGAGGTGGCGGGCCGACCCCGACTTCACTGAGGAGCGGGGTGTCCGGCGCCACCGGACCCGGACGGCGATCCCGATCCCGATCACAAGCGTCACGCGGGACGAGCCGACCAACGGCACCGCGGTCGAATAGCAATCCACGGACGGTGGCGACGGCGCCGTGACCGTTGCACTACCACGGGATCGCGGCGTGCGTCACGATGTGAAGGTGTCTCGCCCCGATGAGCCACCTCACGTTTCGGAGGCCGCTCGCTCGGTCCCCGGTGGGACGGTCACGGTCCTCTTTGCCGATGTCGAGGGCTCGACCGCGCTGCTCGAGCGCCTCGGGCAGGCGCGCTGGCTGCAGGGCCTGGCCGAGTACGAGGCGCTGTTGAGCGCCAGCATTGCCGAACACGGCGGCACGCTGGTCAAGGCGCTCGGCGACGGGCATCTGCTGGCCTTCCCGAGCGCCCGGGCGGCGTTGCGTTGCGCGATCGACGTCCAGCGCGCGTTGCCGCTCGACGGCGCCCCGGACCTGCGCGTGCGTATGGGAATGCACACCGGAGAGCCGGCCCTCCGCGAGGATGACCTCCACGGACGTACGGTGGTCAAGGCGGCGCGAATCGCAGACCTGGCGCGCGGGGGCGAGATCCTGGTTTCCAGCGTGGTGCGGGAGCTCGCCGAGGCGGACGAGGACCTCGGCGAGGAGCTGTGGTTCGAGGACGACCGCGAGCTCGAACTGCGCGGCCTGCGCGGGCGCCATGTCGTCATGGCCGCGCGATGGGATCCGCTCGCCCGCCGCGCCTTGCGGGTGGTCATCGCCGACGATTCCGCGCTGGTACGCGACGGTGTGGCCGCCGTGCTGCGCGAGTGTGGCGTGCACGTCGCCGCCATCGCCGGCGATGCCGACTCGCTGTACCGCGAGGTGGAGCGCCATCGGCCGGATGTTGCGTTGGTCGACATCCGCATGCCGCCGACAGGCACGAACGAGGGCCTCGTGGCCGCTGAGCACATCCGCCGGGAGTACCCCGAAGTTGCCGTCCTTGTGCTGTCCCAGTATCTCGAGGTCGCCTACGCCGTCCATCTGGTCGAGGAGCGCGAGGCCCGGCGCGGCTATCTGCTCAAGGACCGCGTCAGCGAGATCGAGGTGCTGCTGGACGCCATCCGCCGGGTCGCGCACGGCGGAACCGTTGTGGACCCGGCGATCGTCGAGCAGCTCGTGACGCGGACAGCGGCCGGCGGTCGGCTGGCTGGGTTGAGCGATCGCGAGCGCGAGGTCCTCGGGCTCATCGCCGAGGGGTTTTCTGACGTCGCGATCGCCGAGCGAGTGGGGCTCACGCCCGAGGACGTGGAGACGCACGTCGAGCAGATCTTCTTGAAACTCGGCGTGCGCGACGAGGACGCCTCCCACCGCCGCGTCGCGGCGGTGCTGGCCTATCTGCGCGCAACGCTGGTGCGCTGAGCGTCAGCGCGACCATCGTTCAGCTCCGCGATCGCGTCGACGATGCGCAAGGTGGCGCGGACGGCTCGCTCCGGATCGTCCTCCACACGCCGCGCAGCGACTCATCTGCCGAGTCTATAAGTGCGCCGCAGACCCTCCGCCTCGTGCGTCGACGTTGCGCCCCACACACGGAACGGTTACGGTCGCCACGATCCAACCGAAGGACAGGCCAATGCTCAAGGACCAGCTCAAGGACGTGCCCTTCTTCAGTTCTCTGTCCAAGCGCGAGCTGACCGAGGTCGCGCAGCAGACGGACGAACTCGACGTTGCGCAGGGCAAGGCGCTCGCGCGCGAGGGGGACTTCGGTCACGAGTTCTTCGTGATCGTCGACGGGACGGCCGATGTGCATCGCGGCGACACCCGGATCGCCGAGCTCGGTCCGGGCGACTTCTTCGGCGAGATGGCGCTGGTCGACGAGAAGCGCCGGATCGCGACCGTGACCGCCACGTCGCCGATGCGGGTGCTCGTGATGACGAGGGAGAGTTTCCGCGCGATCAATCGCACGATGCCCGCGGTCCACGCGAGGATCGTCGAGGCGATCGAGGCGCGGCGCGCTGCGGCTGAACCGGCCGCGAACTGAGCTGCCGACCGCGCCACGTTCGTCGGTGATCGGGCCGCGTCGCCCCCCGGCGCCGGCATGCGTGCGAGCCCTCGCGCTGCGATCGCCCGCTGCCGCGCTCGCAGCTCGGGCCCCATCCCTCGTGGGTTGCGCCACGGGCTACGAGCCAGATGTCGCCGCGAACGGGCGCGAGGCGATCGACGCCGTCGAGCGCCAACGGTACGACCTGGTGTTGATGGACGTGCGGATGCCGGAGATGGACGGGCTCGAGGCGACGCGACACATCGTCGAGCGTGTCGAGGTCGCTCGCAGGCCGTGGATCGTGGCGATGACCGCAATGCTATGGATGGCGATCGCGAGCAGTGCATCGCCGCAGGCATGCAGGGCTACATCTCCAAGCCGATACGCGTCGACGAACTGGTCCGGGCCTTGCTCGCAGTCCCCACGGTCAAGGCGTGAACGCTGCTCGCCGCGTTCATTTGGTGGGATCTCCTCGCGGGCCAGCAGACGTGGTGACGTAGCACAGCTCGCGTTTTTGGCCGTCTAGCCGCGCGTGCCACTGCGAGCGCGTCGTTCGCGCTTGCGGCGTCGGGTGTTGCGATCATGCGGGCATGCCACCGCTTCGCGCGAAGGAGCGTGCGCAGCTTCCCGACAGCGCGTTTGCATACATCGATTCGCGCGGTCGACGTCGTCTGCCGATCCATGACGCGGCGCACGTCCGGAATGCGCTCGCGCGGTTCAGCCAGGTGGCGTTCGAGGACGAGCGCGCGCGGGACCGGGCGCGTAGCCGGCTGCTCAGAGCAGCCCAGAAGCACGGGATCATGCCCATCGGCTTCATCAGCTCTCAGCTGCAGCCGCAGCGCAGGCTGCCGAAGGGCCAGGTCACGTTCCTGCTTACCGATATCGAGGGCTCAACCGAGTTGCTCGGGCGCCTCGACGAGCAATACGCTCCCCTGCTCGCGGATGTCCGGCGTCTGGTGCGCGCCGCGGTGCGGCGTGCCGGCGGTCGCGAGGTGTCCGCCCGCGGGGACGATGTGTTCGCGGTGTTCGAACGCGCGCCCGCGGCGCTCGAGGGCGCGCTGGCGATCCAGCGGGGAATGCGCGCCGGCGCTTGGCCCGGGGGGATCGACGTGCGGCTGCGAATCGGCCTGCATCGCGGGCGTCCCGCGCTCACCGATACGGGCTACGTGGGCCTCTCGGTCCACGCCGCCGCTCGCATCTGCTTCGCCGCGCACGGCGGCCAGATCGTCATGTCCGCTGCGGTTCGCGCGGCGGTCCTCGAGTCACTCGCCGAGGGGATCAGCCTGCGGAGCCTTGGCGCCTGGCGATTCCGCGGGCTGCCCGAGCCGGTGGAGCTCTTCCAAGTCGACACCGCTGACCTGATCGCCGACTTCCCGCCGCTACGATCGGCCGTCCCTGCCACGTAGCGACTGGGTCGCCATGCAACCGAGCGTGATGCTGCCGGCCTCGATGAGGTACTCGGCGACTGAACGCAGTCGCCTCGACGCTCGCGGCGCTCAGCCCACGCCGGTCGGCGCGGCGCTCTGCGTGACGGCTGGCGGCGCGACATCGCCCCGCACGGGTTGCTCGGCCGGCTTCGCGAATCGCAGGTAAAGCGAAGGGAGTACGAACAGGTTCAGCAGTGTCGACGTCACCAGGCCGCCCAGGATGACGATCGCCATTGGGTGCTCGATCTCGTGCCCGGGGATGCTGCCGGCGATCGCCAGAGGGACGAGCGCGAGGCCAGTGGCCGACGCGGTCATGAGGATCGGTGCGAGTCGCTCCTTGGAGCCGCGGAGCACGAGTGCGGGGCCGAACGGCTCCGCTTCATGGCGCTCCAGGTGCTGGAAGTGGCTGATCATCAGGATGCCGTTGCGGGCCGCGATGCCGAAGACCGTGAGGAAGCCCACGAGCGAGCCGAGTGACAGCACGCCGTCGGCCAGCTTCACCGCGAGTACACCGCCCACGAGCGCCGTCGGCAGCAGCAGGAAGCTCAGGATCGCGAGCCGGAGGCTGCCGAAGGCGGCCTGGAGCAGGAGCAGTATCGCGACCGCGGCCGCGGTTCCGTAGAGCAGCAGCCGGTCCTGGGCGGCGTTCAGCTCGGTGGACTCTCCGAGCACCTGCGCGCTGTACTCGCGTGGGAACTCGACCGCCGCCAGGCGCTTATCGACCTCCGAGACGACCGAGCCGAGGTCGCGGCCCTCGACGTTCGCTCCCACGTCGAGCCGGCGTGACTGAAGCTCGCGCTCGATCGCGTTCGGCGTCGGCGCGAGACGGATGTCGGCCACCTGCTCGAGCCGGACGCGGCCGCCGCCGTCCGTGTCGATCGGGAGGTTCTCAACGGCGGTCACGCTGTCGCGCGCCTCGGGGATGCTCCACACACGCACGTCGTAGGCCTGGCCGGCATACCAGAGATCGCTGACCTCCTCGCTCGCGAGATACGCCGAGGTCTGGCGCCGGATGTCACCCGGCTTGAGGCCGTGACGCCGTGCCGCCGCGAGGTCCACCTCGACCTCGAGGTGCGGCAAGTCGGTCTGAAGGTCGGTGTGCACGTCGACGACCCCGTCGATCCCTGCGATGCGCTTCTGGATCTCGCCGGCCTTCTCGCGCAGCACTGCGAGGTCCGGACCAGAGATGCGCACCACCACCGACTCGCTCGTCCCGGTGAGCACCTCCTTGATGCGCTCGCGGAGGTAGGTCTGCACGTCTCGGAAGAGGCCGGGATAGCCCTCCACGGTCCTGTGGATGTCCGCCAGCGCCTTGTCGTAGTCGACGTCGGGATCGACGCTGACCCAGTTCTCGCCGAAGTCCACGCCGTAGACCTCGTCCGCCTGCTTGGCCTGGCCGATGTGCGAGCCGCAATTGCGGACGCCCTCGATCCTGCGCAGGTCCTTGCACGCCCGCACCGAAACGCGCGTCTCCTCCGGCAGCGACGTGCCCGGCTGGGAGAGCCAGTGCATGAGGAAGTCGCGCTCCTTGAAGTTCGGCAGTAGCGACGACCCGAGCGTCGGGAAGATCAGAAGACCGGCCGCGATGAACGAGGCGGCAGTGATCAGCGCCGGGCTCGGCCGCCGGATCACGCGCGCGAGGATCGCGCCGTAGACGCGCTTGAGCGCGCGGAGGAAGGGGGACTCGCGCTCCCGGATCTGGCCTTTCGACATGAGGATCAGGCACAGCGCCGGCGTCAGCGTCAGCGCGACAACCATCGAGACGAGGACAGCGAGCCCGTAGGACAGGACGAGCGGCTGGAAGAACGACCCCGACAGGCCCTGCAGCAAGAACACCGGCACGACGGCCACCAGCACGATCAGCGTCGCGTAGGTGATCGCGGAGCGCACCTCGATGGTCGCGTCCAGGACGATCGCCGCCGTCGGGCGCGTGCTCCCTTCCGCGCGCGCCTGGCGCAGGCGGCGCACGATGTTCTCGACGCCGATGATCGCGTCGTCGACGACCACCCCCACCGAGACCACCAGTCCCGCGAGGATCATCACGTTGATTGTGGCGCCGCGTAGGTCGAGCATGAGCAGCGCGGCCACGAGCGACAGCGGGATCGCGATCAGGCTGATGAACGCGGTGCGCCATTCGAACAGGAACGCGATGAGGATCGCGATCACCAGCAGGCAGCCGAGGATCAGCGCCGTGGTGAGGTTGTCGACCGCCGCCTCGATGAACGTGGCGGGACGGAAGATGGTGGTGTCGATCTCGATCCCCGGTAGTCCCGGGCGCATGTCGTCGATCGCCTGCTCGACGCCGTCGGTGACCTGCAGCGTGTTGGCGCCGCGGAACTTCTGGACGACCAGCATCAGGCCCGGGCCGTCGTTGATGACGGCGTCGCCCCACAGCGGCGGCGCCACCTCGGCCACGCGGGCGACGTCGGCCAGCCGCAGCGTCTTGCCGTCACGGCGCGCGAGCGCGACCTGCGCGAGCTCCTCGGGCTCCTCGATCGCCTGCAGGTGGCGGATGTTCAGCCGCTGGGCCGCGGTTTCCACAAACCCGCCCGTGCCGACGACGGCGCCCGGAGAATATTTGAGCAGGCCGGCGTCCAGCGAATCGGCGGTGACGGACTTGACGTCCTCCAGCGAAACGCCGTAGCGGGCGAGCTTCGTCGGGTCGACCTGCACGTGGCGCTGTTGCGGCCGCTGTCCCCAGATCGCCACCTGGGCGACGCCGGGTACGCGCATCAGCCGCGCGCGGACCTTGCGGTAGGCGACCGACGACATCTCGATGAGGTTCAGCTCCTCGGAGGTCAGCCCGATCTTCATGATCCGGCTCGTCGCCGAGAGCGCCGGCATCATGAACGGCGGGACCGCCCAGGACGGGAGCGTCGGGGCGACCTGCGCGAGCCGCTCCTCGACGAGCTGGCGCGCCTGCAGCTCGTCGGTCCCGCGCTTGAAGACCAGCTCGATCGACGACAGCTGGGCGACGGACTTGGAGCGCAGCTGGTCGAGGCCCGGCAGCCCGTTGAGCTGCTCCTCGATCGGCACGGTGATGAGCTCCTCGACCTCGTTCGAGGAGTTGCCGAGCGCGGCCGTCTGGATCTCGATCCGCGGGGGCGCGAACTCCGGGAAGACGTCGACCTTGGCGTTGGGCATCTGAGCGATGCCGAACGCGGTCATCGCCGCGGCGGCGAATACGACGAGCCATCGGAAGCGCAGGCTCGCGAGGACGAGCGCGCGCATCAGTGGCCGCCGGCGATCTCGAGCTCGGCGCCGTACACCTGCGTCGCCCCGACCGTGACGACGCCGGTGCCGACGGGCGGTCCGTCGTCGATCAGCACTTCCCCGCCCTCCACGCGGTCGACCACGACCTCGGCGCGCTGGAAGGTGAGCGGCCGCGAGACCGTGTAGACCCAGGTCTTGCCGTCCGCGTCGTAGACCAGCGCGGTGTAGGGGACGACGCGGCGCCCGCGCTCACGGTGCACCGTCTCCGTCCGCAGGCCGGCGCGCTCGGCGCCCTCGCGGGTGAAAGTCACCTGCTGGACCTCGGAGCCCTCGATCGCCTGGAGCCGCGCAGGCTCGTAGCCCGCCGACGACGACTCCTCGACCTCGCTGCAGCCCGCGAGCACGAGTCCGCTCAGGAGCACCGCGATGCCGCCGGCGAGCGTTCGCATCCCTCAACGCTCGCTCTCGTGCGCCTCGACGTCCGGAGCGGGCACATCGCCGGCACTGAGCGGGTCTCCGTTCCCCTGCACCGGCACCGCGGCGCCGCCGGGATCGCCCGCGGACTCGATCCCCTTGAACTGCGTGACGAGCACGTCCCTCCACTCGAGGTCGGAGCGCGGTACGCCGCCGACCCGGAGGTACAGCGCGGGCAGCACGAACAGGCTCACGAACGTCGTGCTCACGACCCCGCCGAGGAGGACCACGGCCATCGGGTGCATGATCTCGAGCCCGGCCCGCGAGCCGAGCACCACGAATGGGAGCGCCAGCAGTCCCAGCGCCGCCGCGGTCGTCATGATCGGCCCCAGGCGCTCCTGGGCGCCGCTGACGATCAGCGGCTCGCCGAAGCGCGCGCCCTCGGCCTCGTCGCTGTCCTGGAGATGACGGACGGACAGCAGGCTGGTGCGCGCGGCGACCCCGAACAGGGCCAGCAAGCCGACGAGGGAGCCCAGCGAGAGCTCCGCGCCGCCGATCAGGGCGGCGAGCAGGCCCCCGGCCAGGCTCACGGGCAGCAGCAGGAACGCCATCGCGGCGACGCGCCAGCTGCGGAACGCGGCCTGGAAGAGAAGGAAGGCGGCGACGGCGGCGACGAGCGCGACGGCCAGCATGCCCGCCGCGCCGATCTCATCGTTCGTCGTCTGCGCGAGCACCTCGACGTGGTACTCGAGCGGGAAGCTCAGGCCGGCCAGCTCGGCCCGGACGTCGCGAGCGACGTCGTCGAGGGGCCGACCGCGTACGCCGGCGCTGACGTCGAGATGGCGGGAGACCGCCTCCCGGTCGATCGCCACCGGCGTCTGCTCGATGCGCACGTCGGCGACCTGGCCGAGGCGCACCTGGCCGCCGTCCGGGCGGTCGATCAAAAGGTTGCGCACGTCGGCGACACTGCGGCGGGTCGCGGGCACCCCCACGACGAGCACGTCGAAGACCTTCTGCTCCTCGAACACGCTGCCGACGTGGATGCCCTGCAGCAGCGACGCCTCGGCGCGACGGACGTCGCCCGGCTTGATCCCCTCCCGGCGTGCCTTCGCGAGGTCCACCTCGATCACGAGGTTCGGCTGCTGTCGGCTCACCTCGACGCGCAGGTCGCCGACGCCGTCGACCCGCGCCATAGCGGCGCGCACCTTCTCGGCCTCGGTGCGCAGGAGGTCGAGGTCATGGCCGTAGACGCGCGCCACCAGCGGCCGGCCGGATCCGGTGAGGACGGAGAGCCCGTCGCCGGAGGCCGGGTTGTCGCCCCGGACGAGGGCGCCGGCGTCCCTGATCTCCTGCGTCGCATTGGAGCTCACGTCGGCGTCGACCCCGGGCACACGCGCGGCGGCCGCCCTGATCCGGCGCACCGTCGCGTCGTGGTCGGCGCCGGACTCGATGCTCGCCCACACCTCGCTCGAGTTGACGTCGACCCGCTGGTCTCCGCCGATCGCGCGGCCGACGTGCGCGCCGACGTTGTCGACGCCCGGAAGCGCGCGGAGCTCGCGGCTCAGCTCGGTGGCGACCGTGGTCATCCGCCCACTCGACGTGCCGGGCTCGCCCTCGAGGTGCACCACGACATTGCGGTCGTTGAACGAGGGGATCAGGGAGGTGCTTAGCAGCGGCAGCACGGCGAGGCCGGCGAGCAGGCACGCGACGGCCGCGATCAGCGGCGTCTTCGGTCTGCGCATGAACCGCGCGAGCGCGGCCGCATAAAACGGTCGCAGGCGGGCCAGCAGCGGCGACTCGCCGTGCCGGGGACTGCCCGCCGAGAAGAGCAGCAGGCTCAGCGCGGGCGTGACCGTCATCGCCACCACCATCGCCGCGGTCACCGCGAGCGCGTACGACAGCACCAGCGGCTCGAAGAACGCACCAGGCCGCCCTTGCATCACGACGATCGGCGCGACCGCGAGCAGCGTGATCAACGTGGCATACAGAAGCGGTCGCCGCACCTCCTGCGTGGCCTGGAGCACCGCGCTGGCGGGCGAGCCCGCGCCTCCCTGGCCACGCAGGCGCCGCGCGACGTTCGCCGAGCCGACGACGGCGTCGTCGACCACCAGCGCGAGGGCCGCCGCCAGCCCCGCGAACGAGATCGCGTTGAAGGTCTCGCCGAGGACGTCGAGCACTAGCGCCGCCGCGACGAGCGACACCGGGATCGCCACGAGCGCGACAAGGACGGTCCGCCACCGGAACAGCAGCGCGGCGAGCGCGAGCGCGACGACAGCGCCGGCGATCACGAGCGCCAGAGCGAGGTTGTCGATCGCCTCTTCGATGAAGGTGGCGGGCCGGAAGATCGAGGTGTCGGTGCGCATGCCCGAGAGGCCGGGCTTCAGCGTCTCAAGCGCCCGCTCGACCCCGCGCGTCACCGCGGCCGTGTCGGCGCCCGGGAACTTCTCGACGACCAGCAGCAGCCCTTGGCCGTCGTCGACGACAGCGTCGCCGATGAGCGGTTGGTGATCGACCTTGATGTCCGACACGTCGCTCAGGCGCAGCCGGCCCCGCGTCTCCTCCACGGGCACCTTGCCGAGCTCGTCGGGGTCGGCCAGGCGCTCGAGTACGTTGCGCACCTGCAGGCGCTGCTGCGGCGTCTCGATGAAGCCACCGGAGCCGGGCGTGGAGGCCTGCAGGAAACTCAGCGGCGAGACGATCTGGGCGTTGCCCGCCGTCGCGACCACCTGGTCGAGCGTGACGTTCCGCTCGCGCAGGCGCTCGGGGTCGACCTGGACCTGGATCTGCTGCTCGCGCATGCCCCAGATCGCTACGTTGGCGACGCCGGGGACGCCCATCAGGCGCGGCCGCATCGTCCAGCGGGCGATGACCGACTTCTCGATCGGCGACACGCGATCCGACGAGACGCCGATCATCAGCACACGACTCGAGGAGGACAGCGGCTGGAGCAGCGTCGGCGGCCTGGAGACGCGCGGCAGCGCGTGAGCGTGCGCCAGCCGCTCTTGGACGAGCTGGCGCGCCCGGTAGATCTCGGTGCCGGGCTTGAACACGAGCACGATCGACGACAGTCCGGGAAGCGACTCCGAACGGATCACGTCGACATCCTCGACCCCGTTGAGGAGGTCGGCCTCGAGCGGGACCGTGATCAGGTTCTCGACCTCGGTGGCGGAGAGCCCGAGCGCCTCGGTCTGGATCTCCACGTACGGCGGCGTGAACTCGGGCAGGACGTCGACCGGCGCGTCCCGCAGCTGGGCGGTCCCGACGGCGAGGACGCCAGCCGCCACGGCGATGACGAGAAGCCGGAACCTCAGGCTCGCACGAACGATGGCGGTCATCTCGGGATTGGCCCCCTCAGCTGGCAGCCGGATACGGTAACTTCACGCAGTGAATATCTGCGACGTCAACAATCGACAGGCATTCACCGCTGAATTCATGTCAGAACGCTCACTCCCCTCTCACACACTCAACGTGTGAGTTAAGAGGCGGAGCGGGCCGAACTGTTCTGAGAGAATATTTAGGTTCTGAAGACCTTCTTAGACGGGACATCTGGTGTCAACCCCCCACGGCATGGACGTTGGCCTTATGACCACCCCGGGAGTCGCTGACCGGCTGTTGGTCGTCGAGGACGATGCGAAGCTCGTGCGCGCGCTCCGCCGCGGTCTCGAGCACGAGGGCTACGTGGTCGATGTGGCCGAAACGGGGCAGGTGGCGCTCAGGCTCGCGACCGACGAGGAATACGCCGTCGTCGTGCTCGACGTGATGCTGCCCGACCTCGACGGATTCGCGGTCTGCGAGGCGCTGCGCCGCCGGCAACGGTGGGCGCCCGTGCTAATGCTCACCGCGCGGAGCGAGGTGGGCGACCGGATCCGAGGGCTCGACGGCGGCGCGGACGACTACCTCGTCAAGCCGTTCGACTTCGGCGAGCTGCTCGCCCGGCTGCGCGCCCTCGTCCGCCGCGGCCCCTCTCCGCACCAGCTCGTCATCTCGGTGGGGGACCTTCGACTGGACCGCGCGGCGCGCACCGCCGGGTACGCCGGCCACCGGGTCGAACTGACGCCACGGGAGTTCATGCTCCTGGACTACCTCGTCCAACACGCCGGTGAGGAGGTCTCCAGGGCTCGACTGCTCGAGCATGTCTGGGACGGGGTCGTCGACGTTTCACCGAATATCGTTGACGTGTATATCGGGTATCTGCGCCGGAAGCTCGAACGCCCGTCCGGACGCCACCTGATTCACACGGTGAGAGGCGTGGGCTATGTGCTGAGCCCGGGCTGACATGCCGATCCGGGTTCGCCTCACCGCGTGGTACGCGAGCCTGCTCGCGGTCATCGTCGCGAGCCTGGGCGTTTTTCTCGTCGTCCAGCTTCGCGCGGACCTCGAGGGGGTGATCGACCGCGAGGTCCGCGACCGCGCCACGAGCGTCACGCGACTGTTCGAGGAGGAGGTGGTCGACGAGCGGTCAGCCGACGGAGTCGCGCGTGACTTCGCCGAGCTCTGCGCGTCCGCGGCGCCAGGCGCCGGCACGCTCGCCGAGCTGCTGGGGCCGAGCGGGGAGCTCCTGAGCTCCTGCCGGGAGGGCGGCAGCGCCCGGACCGAGGTGCCGCCCGGTGTCCGCGCCGGCGCGATCGCCGGGCGCTCGCGCCTGATCACCGTCGAGGCGACGAGCGGGTCCGAGCGATGGCGGGCGATGGTCGCTCCGCTGGTCGGTGCCCACGTGCTCGTGGTCGCGGAGTCGCTCGAGGGGGTCGACAACGCGGTCCAGCGCCTGCTCGTCCTCCTGCTGCTGACGGGGCCGGCGGCGCTGGCCGCGACGGCGGCCGGCGGCTGGTGGCTCGCGCGCAAGGCGCTCCTACCGGTCGAGCGGATGACAGCGCGCGCGCGGGAGATCGGCATCGATCGCCTGGACCAGCGGATCCCGGGGCCGGACTCCGGGGACGAGCTCGCCCAGCTCGCCGCCACCTTGAACGCGATGCTCGCCCGACTCGAGCAGGGCGTCGAGGACAAGCACCGACTGGTGGCCGACTCCTCACACGAGCTGCGCACGCCACTCGCGGTCATGCGCACCGAGCTCGACGTGACGCTCCGGGAGAAGACTCTGCCCGAGGGGGCCCGCGAGGTGCTCGAGAGCGCGCGTGAGGAGGTCGACCGGATGAGCCGTACGGTCGACAACCTGTTGACGCTCGCGCAGGTCGATGAGGGCAGGCTCGAGCTGCTCCGCACGCCTGTACAGCTCCGCCAGGCGATCGAGCAGGCCGCGCGACCGCTCATGCCGCTCGCAGCCGCCAAGGGGGTTCGCGTGAAGGTCGACGGGGACGCGCCGGCCGTGAAGGCCGACTTCGAGCGCGTGAAACAGGCGCTCACCAATTACATCGAGAACGCGATCAAGTTCTCCGGCCCGGGAGGCGAGGTGCGCGTCACGGCCTGGAGCGCGGATTCCGAGGTCGGCGTGACCGTCACCGATGACGGGCCCGGCGTCCCCGCTGAGGCCGGCGACCAGGTGTTCGACCGCTTCTATCGCGCCCCCGGCGATCCTGGCGCCCCCACCGGAAGCGGCCTCGGCCTCGCGATCTGCCGCGAGGTCGCCACCGCTCACGGCGGACGCGTGTGGCTGGAGCACAGATCACGCGGGGGCAGCGCCTTCTCACTGGCACTGCCCACAGGGCCGTGGGCGCCGCCGCCCACCGCGAACCGTTGACCTGCTCCCCCCACTCGCTACAGCGCGAAGGCCTCGTCGAGCGGAGCTCAACCGCCGGGTCCGGATTTCACCGCGGGCTCGTCACCCACGCGGGCCACAGGTTCGTGCGGCTGGTGGAACAACTCTCGAATCATGCCGAGCGCTGTCGACGCGTCTACGTCGCGGGCGATCCGCGGTTGCGGAAGGCGTCGGGCGGCGCACGAATCGCCGGGTTCCTCTTCGATCATGCCGGCAGGGCGCCCGGAGCGCCGAGGATCTCGATGCCGACCTTGGCGGCGGCCCGACCCAGGACGGCTGGGTCGAACGGGCGCCCGGCCGGCGGCAGCTCGTCGGCCGGGGCCGGCTCGGCGACCTCGCGCACGAAGGCGTCGAAGCCGGCGGGCGTGGTGATCACCAGCCAGCGGGCCTCCTCAGACTCGACGCGGTAGGCGTGCGGCACGTCGCGGGGAGCGAGCGCCGCCTGGCCGGGGCCGAGGACGATCTGCTCGCCCGCGACGAACAGCGTGAGCTCGCCCTCGAGCACATAGAAGGTCTCGTCGTCGCGATGGTGGACGTGCAGCGGGGGCATGTCGCCGCGCCGCCCGCGCTCGTCGAGGAGCGCGAGCGCCCCGCCGCTGGTGTCCCCGTCGACGTGGATGTGGACGAGGTTGTCGATGAACCAGAGCGGCTGCGTCCGCCCGGACGGTGCGGATGTCTTCATGAGGAGCTCCCTCTTGCTAACCTCCAATCTGGAGGTATCCTAACCTCCAAGATAGAGCTATGTCAAGAGCCGGGAGACTGACGCCGTTCTCCTACGTGATCCTTGCGCTCGTCGGGCGCGGCGGCGCCGGGCCGCACGACATCGTCAGGATGATGCGCGAGGGCGCGATCTTCTGGACGACCTCGGAGAGCCACTACTACGCCGAGCCCAGGCGGCTCGCCACGCTCGGTTTCCTACAGGCGCGTACCGAGCCCGGCCGCACGCGACCGCGCACCCATTATGAGCTCACCGACGCCGGCCGGGAGGCGCTCACCGCATGGCTCGCCGAGCCAGCGGCCATGCCGCGCGTGCAGAACGAGTGCATCGTCAAGCTGCTGGCCGCCGACTTCTCCGACGACGCCACGATCGCAGCCAGCCTCGCCGGAGTGCGTGTCGGCATCCAGCGCGCCTACGAGGATCTGGAGGAGATGAAGCGGCGCGCGCTCCAGATCCCCCACCGCACGCGGTACCTGCGGCTAATTGACGACTACGCCCGGCGCTCGCTCGACGCCCAGCGTGAGTGGCTCGACGCCGTTCAGGAGGAGCTCGAGCGGCAACAGTAGGTCGTTGGCGCCGCCCGGATCGGGCGGCGCGCAGTGTCTTCCTTGTTTGGTGTGTCGGTCGCTGGCCGACTGCGGCGTCATGCGCTGCGGGCGACGGTGATCAGGTACTCCGCCTCCATGTGGAGGCGGCCGTCGGCCGACCGGTTGTGGCGTTCCGCGAGCGCCAAGAGCTCGGCGCGGCAGTCAGCCCACCGGCCCTCGGCAGTCAGCCGCTCGCGCGCCTTGACGGTCGGGCCGTAGCGGGTCTCCATGAACGCCACCCAGTGCTCGGGCGAGTCGAAGCGCCAGGGGTTGTGGCCGCGGGTGAACCGGAGCTGAAGGCCCGCGCCGTCGAACAGCTCGCTGACGTGATCCTCGTCGCCCCACAGCGGCGGCGGCGACGCATAGTCCGGAAGCCCGGGGAGGTAGCCGCCCATGATCCGGAAGAGCTCGCCGATCAGGCCCTCCGGGGTCCAGTTCACGAGCGCGATCAGCCCGCCGGGCCTCAGCACTCGCACCAGCTCGTCCGCCACGACCTGATGCCGGGGGGCGAACTGCACCCCGAAGGCTGACAGCACACGGTCGAACGAGCCGGCGGCGAAGGGCAGCTGCTCGGCGTCACCCTCTATCCACTCGACGGTTACGCCGAGCCGCTCGGCGCGCCGGCGCGCGGTCCCGAACAGCTCCGGGGTGAGGTCCAGTCCCACCACGGTGCAGCCGGCAGCCGCCGCGCGCAGCGCGATGTTGCCGGTGCCGGTGGCCACGTCCAGCACGTCGAGGCCGGGCTCGAGCTCGGCTCGGGCGAGCAGATCGCGCGGCGGTGCCTCGTCGATCTGCTCCGCTACGGCCGCGTAGTCACCGGCGGCCCAGGTGACCCGATGCGTTCGCTTCAGGTCGTTGACGGCGATCATCGGATCGCTCCTTTCGTCGGGTTCGCGGAGCAGCGTGCGGTCGCCCCGTTGCACCGGCGTTGCGCCGGCGTTGGAGCAGGGCGGCATAGACTCGGAGCGCGCGATGGCCGCAGCCGACTCGAGGGAGCCGCAGGCGAGAACCAGGGGCCGGCTCTGCGGGCCCCTCGGCCTCGAGATCGACGGGCTCGACGTTGCGAGCGGGCTGCCGGGCGGCCAGGCCACGGCGCTGTTCTGCTACCTGCTGGCGAGCCCCGACCGGGCCGCCGATCGCGACGAGTTGATCGCCGTGCTGTGGCCCGAAAGCCCGCCGCGCGACCCCCAGGGCGCCCTGCGACCGATCCTGTCGCGGCTCCGTCGGGCGGTGGGACCCGCCGCGATCGAGGGTCGCGACCGGCTTCGACTGCTGCTCCCCGACCCGGTGTGGCTGGACATGGACGAGGCGAGCCGGTGCCTGGAGGCGGCTCGCAACGCGGCGAGGCGTGGGCTGTGGGAAAGCGTGCGGACGCACTCGGGGGCGGCCGCCCGGCTGCTCCGCCCGGGCTTCCTCCCGGGGCTGGATGGCGACTGGGTCGACGTCCGCCGCCGCGAGGTGGAGGAGCGCTTGTTGGAGGCGCTCGAGTTGTTCGCGCGCGCCGCGCTCGCGGTCGGGCCGCCCGACCTCGGCGCCGCGGAGCGGCAGAGCCGGGAGCTCATCGCGCGTTCGCCCTATCGCGAGACCGGCTACCGCTTCCTCATGGAGGCGCTCGCGGCGGGCGGCAACGTCGCCGAGGCGCTGCGGGTCTACGACGGTCTACGGGTGCTGCTGCGCGACGAGCTCGGCGCCACACCGGCCGCGGAGCTTCAGGCGCTGCACCAGCGGCTGCTGGCCGGGGAGGCGGTTGGCCCGGCCCCGTCGTCGCCGGCGACTCGCGGCGAGCGCCGGGTGTCGCTCCCGGCGCCGCTGTCGCCTCGCGAGCGTTCCGAGTTCGTGGGACGCGACCGCGAGCTCGACGTCCTGCGCGAAGCCTGGCGCCAGGCTTGCAACGGGGAGCGCCGACTCGTCCTCGTGGCAGGCGAGCCCGGCATCGGCAAGACTCGCCTCACGCGTCAGTTCGCTCTGGAGGCGCACGAAGCCGGAGCGGTGCTCCGCGCCGCGTGCACGGAGGACGCGCTGCTGCCTTACCAGGCGTTCGTCGAGGCACTGAGGCACTACGTCCGGAGCCGCGCATCCGAGTGGTCACATCTCTCGCTCGGCCCTGGCGGCGACGAGCTCACGCGCCTCATCCCCGAACTCATGGATGCGCGGCCGACCGCGTCGGGGGTCGCGAGCACCGATCCGGAGACGCGCCGGTACATGCTGTTCGAGGCCGTCTCCCTTCTGCTTGCCGACGCCGCGACGCATGCCCCCGTGCTGCTCGTCCTCGACGATCTCCACTGGGCCGACCGGGGCACGCTCCACGTGCTCCGACATGTGATGCGGTCGCCTCACGAAGCGGCGATTCTCATCGTCGGCACCTATCGCCCGGCGGAGGTGGGACCCGCGCACCCGTTCGCCGAGTTGATTGCGGATCTGCGGCGTGACGTCCTCTTCGAGCGCATCACGCTCGCGGGTCTCGACGAGGGTCACGTCGCGGAGCTGATCGCCTCGCACGCCGGTCACGAAGCGGCCGCGGGCGTGATCAGTGCCGTCCACGAGCAGACCGAAGGGAACCCCTTCTTCGTCGAGGAGGTGATGCGTCACCTGATCGAGACGGGTCGGCTGTTCGAGCGCGGCGGGCGCTGGAGCTCCGCTTTGACGGCCGACGAGATCGGCGTGCCGGAGGGCGTGAAGGACGTGCTCGCGAGTCGTCTGGCGCGCCTCTCGGAAACGTGCAGGAGCGTCCTCTCTCGCGCAGCGGTGCTGGGGCGCGAGTTCTCGTTCGAGGTACTTGCCGCGACGGTCGACTCGCGGGACGAGGAGCTGATCGCCGCACTGGAGGAGGCCGGGGCCGCACAGCTCATCGTCGAGGAGGACGGCGGCTCGAGCCATGCTTTCACGCACGCGCTGGTGCGCGAGACGATCTACGGCGAGCTGAGCGCTCCCCGTAGGCAAAGGCTGCATGGACGGGCTGCGCAGGCGATCGAAGAGGTGGAGGGCGGTACCGCGGTCGCCGCGCTTGCGCTACACCACCGGCTTGCCGGTCCGTCCGGCGACGCGCGCAAGGCGATCGAGTATTCGCTTCGGGCTGGAAACGAGGCTCGCGAGCTCTCGGCGTGGGAGGAGGCCGCTGCTCACTGGGACGGCGCCCTGGCCATCATGGAGCGTGCCGGCGGGCTCGAGCAGGAGCGGGGGCAGCTCTTGGTGGCACTGGGCGAGCTGATGGTCGTCGTGGGCGACCTGGGACGCCAGATCTCGTATCTGGAAGGGGCCCTCGGGCTCTATGAGCGGCTCGGCGACCGCGAGCGAGCGGCGCAGGTCCATTCCCGACTCGGCATGGCGCACTCGCTGATCGACTCGATCTACGGCGAGCACCTAGATGTCGGGCGGGCGTTCCACCATTTCGACGCCGCGCGGCCGGTGATCGACAAAGGTCCGCTGCGGAAGCCGCTGGGTCACCTTGAGACCGGTGTCTCCACTGCGCTCACCTACGGGCTGCGCATCCCGGACGGGATCGAGGCCGCGGCGCGCGGGATGGAGATCGGCGAGCGGTTGGGCGACGACGCCCTCTGGACGGGCGCCGCGCAGGCGTACGGCTGGCACAAGATCGTGGCCGGCGACCTCAGCGAGGGCTTCGCGATCACCGAGCGCGCCTTCGAAATGGCGGACCGCGAGCAGCGTCCCTTCCTGGCGTTCATGGGCTCGAACATTCGCGGACAATGGACCTGGGGGCTGGGCGCGCCAGACGAGGCGCAGGCCTACTTCGAGCGACCGCTGCGCCTCCCCTACGTAGGCAAGACCGCCTACCGCCAGGAGATCGCCGACGGCGTAGGTCGCTGCCACGCGTCCAGGGGCGAGCTCGCGGACGCGCGGCGACTGCTCCCCGACGCCAGGGCGGCCTGGTTCACCCACTCGCTAAAGCCGCTGCTCGATCTCTGGGACGGTCGCTGGCGCGAGGTGGACTCGCTGGCCGCGGACGTGCTCGAGACGAGCCGACGGACCGGGAACCGCTGGGACGAGTGGGCGGCGCATCACTTCGCCGGGCGTGTTCGCTACATGCGTGGCGAGCTCGCGCCCGCGGTGAACTCGCTCGAGGATGGGCTCGCGATCGTCATCGCGGGTGGTGCCCGCTACTTCGAGTTGTGGGCACGGCCGGACCTGGCCCGCGCACTCGCCGAGGGCGGGAACCCGACGGCCGCGCGCGGGCACGTGGAGCAGTGCCTCGAGATCGCGAACGCTGGTGAGGATTGGCGCGGCCTGGCCGGCCGCGTGGCGCTCGCCGAGGCCGTCGTGCTCGCGGTCGAGGGCCGTCTCGACGAGGCGGACGCCGCGTTCAGCCGCGCGCGGGAAGCATTCCGGCGCTACCGCCTGGCTGGCGACGAGGCCGACGCCCTGCATGCCTGGGGCCGCACGCTCGGTCTCGCCGGGGAGCGACCGGCCGCCACGGAGAAGCTCGACGAGGCGCTCACCATCCTCCGTCGACATGGCGCGGGCCCACCCTGGCTCGAGCGAGTGGGCGCCGACCGCCGCTCGCTCGGTACACGACGTCGGGGGGCTTGTACGTCGTGACCGATTGCGTTCACGTCGAGATGCTCGCCGAGGTCTCTCCCTATGTCGCGCCCCGCGCCCTGTGACACGGTCGCGCAATGTTTCGCCAACGTCGGCGCCGCAGACTCGCAGGCAGCAACCCACCCCGAGACGGAAAGGCAGGCTCCGATGACCTCCCCGGAGACGACTCAGGCCACCCGGCAGGCGCCCGACGCCGATTCCAGGGTTGGCGTCGGCGTGACGCCGTTCCATTCTGATGCTGACGCCACGATCCGCCTTGCGGTGCGCGCGGAGGAGCTCGGGTACGCCCGTTTCGGGACCGCCGAGGGGTGGACGCAAGACGCGGTCGTGCTGCTCGCGCAGATCGCCGGGGTCACCTCGCGAATCGGGCTCGCCACGACGGTACTCCCGGTCTGGAGCCGCACGCCGGCGGCGATCGCGATGGCCGCGGCCAGCCTTCAACGGGCGTCCGGCGGCCGCTTCGCCCTCGGCCTCGGCGCCAGCAGCCCACCGCTCGTCGAGGGGTTGCACGGGCTCACCTGGCAGCAACCGGTCGAGCGGATGCGCACCACGCTCGTCGCCGTCAGGGCGCTGCTGGACGGCCGTCGCCTTCCGCTCGAGCGAGACAACGTCAGGCCGCTTCGGCTGGGGGCGCCGCCCGAGCGGCGCGTCCCGATCCTCGTTGCGGCTCTCGCCCCATCCTCGGTTCGCCTGACAGGTGAGCTCGCGGACGATTGGCTGCCCTTCCTTTGGGCCCGGTCGCGACTCTCCGACGGTCGCGCGCTGCTCGCCGAGGGCGAGGCGCGTGCCGAGGCCCCGAGCGCGACGCGAGTCGCGGCCAGTGTGCCCCTCGCGATCGCCGAGGAGGAGGAGACATCCAGGCAAATCGCCGCTGAATGGCTCCTCACGTACCTCACTCGCATGGGTCCCCTGTATCCGCGGATGCTTCGCGAACGCTTCGGCTTCGCCGACGAGGTCGAAGCGCTACTCGCCGCGAATGCCGGCGGTGGCGCGCCGCGGCTCCCCGCGGCAGCGGAGCGCCTTGCTCGAGAGGTGATCGTCATGGGCACGTACGACGAAGCGCCGCGCGTCGTGCGCCGCTGGCTAGAGGCCGGCGCCGACACGATCAACCTGGTGTTGCCGCTTTCAGCGCCCGAACCGCAGCTCCGCGAAATGCTTGAGGCCACCGCGCCCGCAGCCACTTCATCAGCGGGCGAGCGCGCGGAGCGATGAGCTGTGGCGCGAACGCACGCTCGCTTTCAAGGTTTGTTCAACGGTGCGGCCCGCTGCGCTTCGAGGTGGAGATGCCTAGCGCGTGTACCTGGCGCAGCGGCGCCAGGAGCGCGAGCGCGGGGACCGCACGGCGCGACAACGCCGCCCCCGAGCGTCGGCGACGGCGTGCCCCTCCGCGATGCCGGCGTCCGGCGAATGCGGGGGCGCTGTCGATCGCTGCGTCGTCGGCTCCGGACGCGTCGCGCCCGAAGCGGGCTCGGAGTCGTCGGAGCCGCCGCACGCGGCGAGCGCCACAGAGAGCGGAATCACGGCTAGGACCGCGCGGGTCACGGCGCGCCGGATTGTAGGAGCGATTCCACACGATGGAAATTGCGCGTTGACCTCACGAGCGCCTGGGGTCCGCTCGAGGAGGCCTTCCAGTTCGCCGCCGACATCGTCGCCGGCCTGGCCGAGGCGCGTCGCGTGACCCGGAGCGGCTGGCAGGTCGCGATCTGCAACTCGGGACGGGTGGAGAACCGCGAGGTCCACGCGATCTTCGCGCCGCTTGCCGACCTGACGCCGCCGCGACCCGGGGATCTGCCCGCGGTTGGTGAGCCTGGAGTGCTCGAGGAGCTCGCTCGGCAAGCCGGGCTCACCCCCGAGCGGTCGGGCGAGGTCGAGGTGCCCTACGAGTTCCCAGATCGGGCGACGCTCGAGGATGCGCTACTGGCGATCGCACCCGTCTACGGCGTCGGCCCGAAGCTGGCCGAGGAGGTGGTCCGCACGACGGTCGCGCGGGCTGCCGCGCCGTTCCGGCGAGCCGATGGCTCCTTCCGGTTCGAGAACTACTTCAGGTACCTGATCGCCGGGGTCTCGTAGCGTTGTCGCGCATGCGCTCCGGGCTGTTTGTGCCGCTCTTCGACGAGCTTGCGGATCCCGCGCTCGTCGCTCAGCTGGCGGCCGAGGCGGAGGAGGTAGGCTGGGACGGGTTCTTCGTCTGGGACCACCTGCGCTGGCGGGAGCCGGTGTCAGAGGTCGCGGACCCATGGATCACGCTGGCGGCGATGGCCACGTCCACCGAGCGCATCCGGCTCGGCCCGATGGTCACGCCGCTTGCCCGACGCCGGCCGGTGAAGGTCGCCAGGGAAACAGCGACGCTCGACCGTCTCAGCGGTGGTCGGCTGACGCTCGGAGTCGGCCTCGGGAGTGACGTGTTCGGGAGCGAGTTCTCGATCACCGGCGAGGAGCTGGACGACAAGCGGCGCGCGCGGATGCTCGACGAGTCGCTCGAGATCCTTCAGGCGGCCTGGTCGGGTGAGCCGGTGCACCACCGCGGCGAGCACTACACGGTCGACGGAATGCGCTTCCTGCCGCGTCCGGTCCAGCGGCCGGGCGTGCCCGTATGGGTCGCGGGGTTCTATGGCAAGCCGCGGCCGGTGCGCCGCGCGGCCCGCTATCAGGGCTTCTTTCCCGTCAACCTCGAGCATCCGGACCAGCTTGCCGAGATCGTCGCGGACCTCACCGCACTGCGCGAGCAGGCGGGCGAGGCCGCTGCAAGGCCTTACGACGTAGTTGCCGCCCTGCCGCCGCGCACTGATCCGGCACCCTACGCCGCCGCGGGCGCCACGTGGTGGCTCGTGGAGTTCCCGTGGGATGCGGCATCGATCGAGCACGTGCGCGGTGTAATCGGCGACGGCCCTGCGGTGCCGAGATAGCGAGCCGGGCGGTCGTCCAGGCCGCGCTCGGTTCGTGCCTGGTCTTGCCAGGTCGCGCGTCGTGTCACTTTCAGGCTCCGTAGCGGCGCCGTCACGCGACGATCGAGCGGCCCCGGTTGGTCGGGGCCGCTCGGGTCGCTGCGCGGGGTTCAAGAGCCGGCCGGTCCCCAGTCCGGGGCGCTGTCCCAGAGCTTCGACCGCGTGACGGGCACGTTGCCGGTGCCGTCGGCGCGCATGACGAAGATGTCGGCGTTGCCGTCGATGCCGTCGGTCGCGTGGACGATCCAGGCGCCGTCGGGCGAGTACGAGGCCGAGAGCACGAGCGTTCCGTGCTCGACGTGCGTGAGCTGCGCGAGGCCGCCGCCGTCCGGGTGCACGGTCCAGAAGTCCGACTGTTCGCTCTCCTGCTCTTCGAACGAGCGGAAGAGGATCTTCGAGCCGTCGGGGGAGAATCCGGGATGGTCGCCGGCGCCGAGCTCCCACGGGGTGACGCGGTGGTTGTTCGAGCCGTCCACATTGACCACGTAGAGGGCCTGGCCGTTCACCGGCTTGGACCGCCACGAGTTCCAGCGCTTGTAGACGACGGTGCGGCCGTCCGGGGACGCCGCGGGTGTGTGGGTGTCGCCGCGCCATGCGGTGCGCTTGATGATCGCGCGCTGGGTATGGCGTGCGAGGTCGATCAGCTCGACGGAGAACTGCTGGATCTGGTTGAGCTCACCGTGGTTGCGCTCGCGGCCTTGCGCGAGGCCGATGACGAGCCGCCCGTCGGGCATCCACGACGGCGAGCTGACGTCGCAGATCGGCTTCAGGTGACAGCGGACCGGCACCTTGCGCGGCGTGCCACCGTCGGCGGCGACCGTGAACGCCTGGCATGGCTGTGTCTCGCTACAGCGTTCGAATGCGATCCGTCTCCCGTCGGGGGACCAGTCGGGCTGGTCGTCGACGTAGCCGGCGGGCGGATCGGTGATCTGCTTCTCGTCGGTGCCGTCGGGGTTGACGGTGAAGACGGCGCCGTGCGTCTGGGCGTCGTCGAAGTACCGCCGGAACGCGATGCGCCCGCCAGGCAGGTCGACCTGTGCGGTGCGGGCCGCCTGATCTGCGGATGTCGCCGCTCGGGCGGGCGCGTCGTCAGAGCCGCCACAACCAGCGGCGAGGGCGGCGATACCGAGCCCGACGGCGGGGATGAGGTGTGTGGTGTGCATGACCGCCGACGCTACGTTCGGGTCGCCGGCCGCTCACGAGTGCGAGCCCTGCTCGAATCCAAGGGTGGACCCTGGTTGCACTGGCCCCTTCCGCGCATAGGGTTGGCACATGGTCCGGTGTGCCGCCGCCGTCCTCGTTGCGGGCCTCGCGCTTGCGGGGTGCGGCGGTCATGACAAGGCCGGCGGGACGCCGGCGACGGGGACAGTGACCATCGAGGTTGCGATGCGCGACGACTCGCCGCGCCTGATCTCCGCCTACTCGGATGCCGTCGCCCGCATCGCCGAGGCGCCTACCCGCATCGAACCACGCACGCACTGGCGCTCCCAGGAGGCGGACTCCGAGGTGCGTACGATCGCCGACGTTCGCGGCGGCCGGCTCGGGTTCGCGCTCGTGTCGGCACGCGCGCTCGACACGCTCGGCGTCCAGTCGTTCGCACCCATGCTGGCGCCGTTCGCGATCGACTCGCTGGAGACCGAGCGCCGCGTGCTGGCGAGCGGTCTCACGGACCGAGCGCTCGCGAGCCTCGAACAGATCGGTGTCGTCGGCGTGGCGGTCCTGCCCGGCGACCTCCGGCATCCGCTCGGGCTCACGCGACCGCTGCTGCGGCCGTCGGACTTCGACGGAGCGTTCATCGGCGTCCGCGCGTCGACGGTGGCGAAGCGGACGTTCGAGCAGCTCGGCGCCACGGTGGCGTTCTCCAGCGGCGACGACTTCGCCGGGTTCGACGGCATCGAGAGCGACCTGCGAAGCCTCGAGGGCGTTCGCGCCGACGAGGGCGCCGTGTCGCTGGCCGCGGATCTTTCGCTGTGGCCGCGAGTGCTCGTGCTCGTCGCGAATCAGCAGGCGTGGGAGCGCCTGTCGCCGGCTCGGCGCGATGCGCTCCGGGAGACCGGTCGCGCCGCACTGCCTGACGCGATAGCTGACCTCCGGGTCAGCGATGCTGACGCCTACGACATCCTGTGCCGGCGCGGCCGCGTCGCATTCGCCCGCGCGACCCCCGCCGACGTCGACGCGCTGCGGCGCGCGGTCGCGCCGGTCACCCGCGACCTTGACCGCGCGGACGTCACGGAGATCGCCCGTCTGCGCGCCGCGGCCGGCGAGCCGCCCCTGCATCCTCCGTGCCGGCCGCCAGCGCGCGCGAAGCCCGGACTCGCCACACCGGTCGACGGCGTCTGGCGCTTCGACAGCGACGAGGCCGACGCCCGCGCGGCTCACATCGCCGATGAGGACCTCACGCCGGAGAACTGGGGCCACCATGTGCTCGTCTTCTCGCGCGGGCGGTTCGCGATCACACAGGAGGACCGTGAGGCGTGCACGTGGGTCTACGGCACGTACCGCGTCAGCGGGCGCCGCGTGACCTGGGACGTGATTGACGGGGGCGGCCACGGTCCACAGAACGCGACCAACCGGCCCGGCGAGCACTTCGACTACACCTGGAGCCGGTTCAAGGACACGCTCCGGCTCGCGGGTGTCCCGGGCGCGGTCTCGGCACCCAACTTCATCGCGAAGCCATGGCGCCGGATCGGCGACGACCCGCACAACGCGCCGTTCTCCCGGCGCTGCCCGCCGCCGCCGACCGGCGTTCAGTTCTGAGGCGAGCGCAGGAAGGCGAGCACCGCCTGGACCCGGCGGTGCTGCTCGGGGGATTCGCGCAGTCCCAGCTTCATGAAGATCTGGCGCACGTGCCCCTCGACGGTCTTCGGGCTCAGGAAAAAGGCATCGCAGATGGCCTGATTGGACCGGCCCTCCGCCATCAGGGCAAGCACCTCGCGCTCGCGCGCCGTGAGCTCTTCGAGCGGCCGCAGCGCGCGCCGGGCGCTCATGAGCCGCGCGACGATCGTGGGGTCCACGACGCACTCGCCCTCGCCGATGCGCTGGAGTGCGTCCACGAGCACCGCGACGTCCGATACGCGTTCCTTGAGCAGGTAGCCCGCTCGCTCGGGTGTCTCTTCGAGCAGGCGCATCGCGTAGCGCGACTCGAGGTGGTGCGACAGCACGAGCACCCCGATATCAGGATGACGGCGCCGGATCTCCTGCGCGGCGATCAGCCCGTCGTCGGCGTGGCCGGGTGGCATGCGGATGTCAATCACCGCCACGTCCGGCCGGGTCAGCGCCACGCAGCGCAGGGTCTCCGGTGCGGTTGCGGCCTTCCCGACGACGTCCACGCCGGCCTCCGCGAGCAGCCGCGCCAGACCTTCGACGAGCAGCGCCTCATCGTCGGCGAGCACTACGCGCACGGGAGCTCCGCAACGATGTGCGACGTGCCGTCCGAGCGCTCGACGCGCAGCGTCCCGCCGAGGGCGCCGACCCGGTCGTCGAGGTCGACGAGGTCGCCCGCGGGCGGATCGGCGGTGTCGATGGAGAGCACCAGGCGGCCGTCCTGGCGCACCGCGCGGACGGTCACCTCGGTCTGCCCGGCACGGCGCACCGCCTCGCAGACGACGTGGTACGCCGTCGTCTCGACCGCGGGCTCGAGGCGATCAGGTGGGAGCGGCTCCGGCACCCAGACCTCCGCGTCGGCAGTCTCCGCGAACGCCTCGACCGCGGGCGCGAGACCCTCGTCAGCGAGCACCGCAGGGATCAGCCCGTGCGCGACGTCGCGCATCGCGCCGAGCGTCGTCCGCACCTCCGTGCAGGCGTGCGCGAGCGTCGCGCCGTGCTCGCCGCTCGCCCCTGCGCGCGCCGCCTCGAGCGAGACTGCGAGCGTCGCGAGGCGCTGCTGGGCGCCGTCGTGAAGATCGCGCTCGAGCCGCCGGCGCTCGGCGTCTCCCGCCGCCACGATCCTGGCTTGCATCGCGCGGAGGTCGTCCAGCCGGGTTTGCAGCTCGGCATGTAGCCGTTCGTTGCGAAGGGTCAGGCGCGTCGCGGATGCGATCGCGGAGACGACCGCGGGATCGTCGAGCAGTCCGCGGGTATGCGTGAGCTCGGCCAGCGTGAGATCGCGGTCGCGCAGCTGGGTGACCTCGTGCCCGGCGTCGGGCGAGACCGGCCGGCCGCCGGCGTCCAGGCAGCGACCGTCGGGGAGCGGATAGACGAGTCGCAGGCCGGGATCGCGCAGCACGCGGGCGAGGACGTCGCGCAGCCCCCGCGGCTCGGGCCGGGTCTCCAGGTCAACGACGAGCCGCGCGAGCCGAGCGCGGGCGCGCCGCTCGCGGAGCGGCTCCGATGCCAGCCACGCTGCGGCGACGAGCAGGGCCGCGCCCTGCAGCGTCCAGAGCGCGCGGTCGACGCGGTCCGCCGACACATAGCCCCGTGGGATGCCGTGCGCGTACTGGGCGGCCACGGCGCCGAGGTACATGGCGGCCGCGAGAATCGCGGTCCCGTGCCGGGAGCGAGCGGCCGCGCCGGACCGCAGCAGCCATATGCCGGCGCCACCGACCAGCCAGACGCACGCCGCGAGCCCCAGCCAGAGCCCCGCCCGCTGCAAGGTCTCGTACAGATCGGCGTCGCCGCGGACGAGCAGCAGGTTGCGAGGGCACTCGGTGCAGCCGGTCGCGCGCGGATCGAAGACCAACGCCGACAGGACGCCGAGCAGCCCGACGCCGGCCACGGCGAGCACCGCGCCGCCGCGGCGATCCGGCACGATCCCCGACGCGATCGCTGCGGGCGCCGCCGCCCCGAACGCGAGGCCGGCGGTGAAGAGCACCGGCGACGAGGCGGCAGGGCTGGCGAGCTGCGCGGCGCACCAGGTCGCGGCGCCGCACAGCAGCAGCGGGCCGACGGCCGAATCGGGCCGACGGCGCCAAGTCACCGCGCCGGCCGCCGACAGAGCGACCGCCACGACGATGAGCAGGACCAGCGGACCGGCGCCGGGTCCCGCGATCGTCTGGTCGGCGTCGGCCGCCCGGACCGCCACCGCGGCGGCGGCTGCGCCGGCGACCATCAGAAGGGCGGCGCCGATCTTCATGGCGCCGTCACCGGAACCTCGGCGCGCACCGTCGTGCCGGCCCCGCGCGCGCTCACGACGGCCAGCGTGCCGCCCAGCGCCTCAACTCGGTCGGCGAGGCCGCGCAGCCCGGAACCGGCCGCGGCATCGGCCCCGCCGGCTCCGTCGTCGCGGATCTCGGCGACCAGGCGGCCGTCGCGTTCTGCGACATCAAGCCGTACGGTCGCGGCGCCTGCGTGCTTCGTCACGTTCGCGAGAGCCTCGGAGCAGACGAAGAAGATCGTCGCCTCCACGACGCCGGCGAAGCGGCGGCCGGGCGCGCGAACATCGACCGGCCTGCCGGCGTGCCGGGCGAGGTCGTCGAGCGCCCCTGAGAGGCCCTCGATAGCGAGGCGGCGAGGCCGCAAGCCGGCGGCGAACCGGCCCAGCTCGACGCGAGCATCCGTGGTCTCCTGCGCGAGCGCGGGCTCGACGTCCGCGAGCAACGACGCGACGCCGGCCAAGCGCCGCTCCCCCTGCTCCTCCACCGTGCGCGCGAGCCGGCGGCGCTCCGCATCCCCGGCCGTCACGAGGCGCCGCGCGGAGGCCTCGAGCTCCTCGACGCGCGCCGCGACCTCCCCGTGGAGGCTCGCGTTTTCGAGTGCCGTCCGCGTCGCTGCGACTGCGGCGCGCTCGAGCGCAGCGTCGACGAACGTCGCGGCGTCGTGCACCAACGCGGCCACCGGTGCGCCGTCGTCGAGGATGAGGGTGGCCCGCCGGTGTCGATCGTCGTCGGCCGGCAGCTCGAGAGGCCGGCCCGCCTCGTCGACGTATCCGCCGCCAGACCGATAGGCAATCGCGAGCGATGGGTCGCCCACGGCCCTGCCGATCTCGTCGGCTAGCGGCCCGGCGCGTTGCAGCCGACCGAGATCGAGCAGCAACCCCGTGATCACGCCGCGCGCCCAGCGGCCGGCAAGCACGTCTGCGGCGAGGCCGACGGCGGCGAGCGCGACTGCGGTCTGGTAGACGACAAGGACGGTTGTGTCGCTGGCCCCGGCGGCACGCGCGAGTGCTCCAGCGCCGAGCGCGCCACAGACGAGCAGCGCGGCCGCGAACGCGGACGCGGCCGTGCGTCGCTCGATGCCGCCGCCGCGAGCCCAGCGCTCGCCAGCCGTCCCGACCACTGCGGCGCACAGCACGACGGTCAAGAGGTCCGACGCGCCGAGCGGCTCCACCGCGCCGGTGACGTAGGCGGCGGCGACGACGGATCGGCGTCCGCGGCCGACGATCCGTGCGCGAGGGTAGGCCAGCAGCAGATGCACGAGCGGTCCTCGATACAGGAACACCAATGCCTCGAATGCGCTCCCGAGCAACCACGCGGCGCCTGTCGCGCCGAGCAGGAACCCCGTCGCCCGGCCCCGCGGCCGCACGGCGGCAAGCGCACCCGCACCGAGGAGGATCGCCCCGGTAGCGAGATCGGCGAGCGTCGACGCTTCCATGGCGCTCAGCCGAGCAGACTGGCGAGCGCTGCGCCCGTCAACTCGCCCTTGTGGACGAAGCCGAGCGCCGGGCTCTCGGCGATTCGGCGCCGATCCCCCGCGGCGCGCCCCGACACGAGGATCGTTGCGCCGGCGTGTCCGGCCGCCGCGAGGCGACGCGCGACGTCGAAGCCGTCGGCGTCCGGCAGCTGGACGTCCAACAGCACGATCGCCGGAGCCAGGCGCAGGGCCTCGGACACCGCGCTCGCCCCATTGCCCGCCTCGCCAATGACCTCGTAGCCCTCCGCGGTGAGCAGCTCACGCGCCGCGCGGCGGAACGGCTCGTGATCATCGACGATGAGAACGGTCCGGCCCATCCGGCCGATCGTCGCACAGCTCGTCGCAACTGACACGAGGGTCAGCCCTTGACACGCGTGCTGAGGGTGTATCCGCCTTGCCGGACACGCGTAAGGTACGGTCGCCGCGAGGCGTCGGCGTCCCGGCGACGGACAGGGCGACGGGGTTCACGTGGTGGCCTCCTGTGGGGCGGGCGCTGGGATGCCGGGTGATCGGAGCCGAGCCACGGGGTCACTGGGCCTCGAACGCACCGAAGCGGCCGGCGAAGTAGACGAGCGGTCGGCCGTCGGAGTCCACCCGCAGCTGGCGGACGTGCCCGACGACGATCCAGTGATCGCCCGCGGCGTGCTCGGCCGCGAGGTCGCATTCGATCGAGGCGAGCGCATCGCGCAGGACTTCGGGGTCCGCGAAGCGATCGGCGCCGGGCGGTGCCGCGCGGCGCGCGAAGCCGCCGTGCCGCGCGGCGAGAACATGGACGGCGAACCGCCCGGCGCGCCGCATGCGCTGCCAGGTGATCGAGTCGCGCGACGGGCAGAACAAGACGAGCGGCGGCTCGAGTGAGACGGCGGCGAACGAGCTCACGATGAGCCCCAGCGGCGTGCCGTCGACCTCCGTCGTGACGAGCGCGACGCCGGTCGCGAAGCGGCCGAAGGCCGTACGCAGGCTGCGCTCGTCAAGGCCCGGCTCGGCGGGCTGGATCGCATGCGCGCGCGACATGGCTCAGCGCAGGGCGTGCTCGCGGCCGAGCACGACGTCGCCGAGGAGCTCGTAGGCCCGGTTGGCCCCGAGCGGATGCATGAAGCCCCCGGCGCGGACGTCGCGGTACGCGCGTGCGAGCGGGTGGCCGTTGAGGTAGCCGGCGCCGCCCGACAGGGCCAGGGCCCGGTCGACGATGCGCACGGCGGCCTCGGTGACGAAGGCCTTTGCGGCCTGCGTCTCGGCGAACAGCGCGACGACAGGCTCGTCGGAGTCGTCCGCGAGCGTCGCGGAGCGCGACAGCGTCGCCCGGGCCGCCCCGAGCTCGATGGCGTTCTCGGCGATCAGCATGCGGGCGCGCGGATCCGGCTCGCCGCGGGCGGACAACGTGCCGGTGACGGCCGACGCGGCGCTCTCCGCGATGCCCAATGACGCGGCGGCGTGGAAGAGGCCGTTGACGAGATTGCGCTCCATGAACGCGTCCGCGTCGCCGGCGACGAAGCCGCCCCGCAGCGCCGCGCGAGGCACCTCGACGCCGGCGAACGTCACCGAGTGGCTACCCGAGGCCCGCATCCCGAGCGCATCCCAGTCGTCGTGGATCTCGACGCCCGCGGCATCAGGGGGAACCTGGGCGTAGCCGTAGCGCTCGATGCCGTCGCCGTCGACGAACGTGACGGCGGTGTAGAGCACCGTTGCCGCCGGTGACATCGTGCAGAACGCCTTCCGGCCGTTGATCCGCCAACCGGACGGCGTGCGGGTCGCGGTGGTCCGTGGCCGCGTCAGGTCCTGGCCGAGCTCGCTGACCGCGGCGGCGATGACCACGCCGTCGCGGGCGACGGCATCCATCGATGTGCCGAAGGCAGCAGCCCGCCGCTGGTCGCCGGCGGCGACCGCGGCCTGCCAGCGCCGCACGATGTTCAACAGGACGATGAGGTGCATGTTCACGCCGATGGCGATCGACGCGTCGCCGCGAGCCAGGCGGCTCGAGGCCACGACAAGATCGTGCACCGACGTCACCCCCAGGCCGCCGCGTTCAGTGGGGATCGGTGCGGTGAAGTAGCCGGCGCTCTTGAGCGCGTCGATGCCCGCGTGCGGGAACGAGGCATCGCGGTCGTGCATGGCGGCGCGGCTCGCGAAATCCTCGGCGAGCGCCTCGGCGACCCGCACCAGGCGCGCGCCGGCCTCGGTCTTGGCGGTGAGCTCGAACATGTCGGTGTCCGGTCGGGGCGGCGGCCGGGGAGTCCCGGCCGCCGTCCGCGAGCTCAGGCCGTGGCGACCTCGACGGCAACGGGCACGCCGTTGGTGACCATGTCGTAGACGGCCGAGCGCTGCTTGGCTCGCTCCACGACC
>DATDKF010000256.1:0-10916 GCA_036520135.1 Solirubrobacteraceae bacterium | reverse complement strand
GACGAAGTCCCGCGCAGCAGGTGCGCGCTCAGGCGACTTCGCGGAGCTTTTGGGCCTCAGCGAGGCTTTGCAGCTTCTTGAGGCTCTGGTTCTCGATCTGGCGGATGCGCTCGCGGGTGACGTTGAACGTGCGTCCGACCTCGTCGAGGGTGCGCGGATGCTCACCGCCGAGCCCGTAGCGCAGCTCGAGCACGCGGCGCTCGCGGTAGGAGAGGTTCTCCAGCGCCTCGCGCAGCGCCTCCTTGGTGAGGAGGTCGGCGGCGCGCTCGAACGGCGACTCGGCCTTCTCGTCGGCGATGAACTGCCCGAACTCGGACTCCTCCTCGTCCCCGACCGGCTTCTCGAGCGAGACGGGCGCCTGCGCCGAGCGCTTGATCGAGTCCACCTCCTCGGGGTCGATCCCGGTGACGTCGGCGATCTCCTCGGGCGTGGGCTCGCGGCCGAGCTCGGTGACGAGCTTGCGCTCCGCGCGGCCGATCTTGTTCAGCTTCTCGACGACGTGGACCGGGATGCGGATCGTGCGCGCCTTGTCGGCGAGCGCACGGGCGATCGCCTGGCGGATCCACCAGGTCGCGTAGGTCGAGAACTTGAAGCCCTTGCGGTAGTCGAACTTCTCGGCCGCGCGCACCAGGCCGAGCGTGCCCTCCTGGATGAGGTCCAGGAACGGCAGGCCCTGGTTGCGGTAGTTCTTGGCGATCGAGACGACGAGCCGGAGGTTCGACTCGACCATCTTCTGCTTCGCGTCCAGGTCGCCGCGCTCGATCCGGCGCGCGAGGTCGACCTCCTCCTGGGCCGTGAGCAGCCGGACCTTGCCGATGTCCTTCAGGAACAGCTGAAGGGAGTCGGTCGTCATGTCCGGCTTGAGGTCGAGCGTCGCCTTCTTGCGACGCCCGCGCTTGTCCGGCGCGCGCTCGACCTGCGCGGCCGCGAGCGCGGGGTCGAGCTCCTCGACGAGCTCGATCTCGGACTTCTCGAGGTAGCCGTGCAGCTCCTCGACATCGGCCTCGTCGAGGTCGATCTCGGCGACCGCGGTGGCAATCTCGGCGAACGTGAGCACGCCGACCTGCTGGCCCTTCAGGAGCAGGCCCTTGACTTCTTCGAGTTCTTGGAGGTCCACTACTGACATCGATGTCCTGTTCTCGGGACGCCTGCGGGGGGCGACAGGGTTCTGAGCGTACACCGCCTGGATCGGCGCTCCTCGACCCGGAGCAAAGCTGGAGAGCACGACCCTAAGGCGTGAGTCTAGGCGCTATATTTTTTGAAGTCAACGCGGCGAGGCGCGCGTTTGGCATTGACTTTAGCCCGTGGAAAGCCGATCGCGGGCAAATAGTTGAACCCATGGCTGAAAAGTCCGCGAAGAAGAAGCCCAAGAAGGCCGCCAAGGCCGACCCCAGCGTCCTCGGGAGCCTGAGGTCCACCCGCCCGACGCGACTCGGCGGCGACCGCCGCGGAGCCGCGCGCCCGACCCGCACCACGAGCACCGCCGCCACCACCGCCGGCAAGACCTCGTCGCCCGCGGCGAAGTCGTCGGCCGCGGCGACGAAGCCGCGCGCGGCGAAGGCGTCGGGCGCCGCGACGCAGAAGGCGGCCGCGGCGACAAAGGCGAAGGCGGCGAAGGCGTCGGGCGCCGCGCCGCAGAAGGCGGCCGCGGCGACAAAGGCGAACGCGGCGAAGTCGTCGGCTCCGAAGAAGCCCAAGGTCCGCCCTGCGCCGACCCCGCCGTCGGCGCCGCCGGCCGGCTGGCAGGTCCCGAGCGACGAGGACGGGCGCCGTGACGGTGGACCGGCCGAGCTCGTGACGACCGCCGTCCAGGCCGCCGGTGAGCTGGCCCAGATCGGCCTCACCGTCGGGGGCCAGCTGCTCAAGCGCGCGGCCGGCCGGCTGCCGCGGCCGTAACCGCGCAGCAAACGCTCTCGTCTGCTAGGTTCCCGGCCGCCGAATCGCCGCGCATCTCATCGCGGCGAGCGGGGGAACCAACGGCGGCACGATGCCGCGGGGGCGAATCGACCGGGTCAGGGGTCGTAGCGCTGCTTTCTCTGCGCGAGCCCGTCAGCTCACCTCGTAGGCAGCGGAGAAAGACACGTGACGAGGCCCCTGCCAAGAACCGCGGCGTGCTACGCCCTCGCCCTGATGACCGCCCTTGCGGTCCCGGCGCTCGCCGCCGGCGACCCGCCGACCGGCGGCACGCAGGCGCCGCCGCCGCCCGCGACCGAGGGCGTGATCGCCGCCAGCGGGCCGCAGGTCGCGATCGCCACCCGCGCCGGCACCATGCGCGACAAGCTCGCGCGCTTCCGCGGAAGCGTCCCGGCGAGCGCCGCCGGCCGCACCGTCACGATCGAGCGCTTCGACGACATCGCCCAGGTCTGGACCGCGGTCGCGACCGCCACCGTGGCCTCCGACGGCACCTACATCGCGCGCTGGCGCGCCAAGCTCGTCGGTGAGCACCGCATCCGCGCCGTGCTCCAGACGACCGCCGACGCCAGCGCCGCGAGCGCGTCGCCCGAGCTCGCGATCACCGTGCACCGCCCGGCCGTCGCCACCTGGTACGGCCCCGGCTTCTACGGCAGGAAGACCGCCTGCGGGGTCAAGATGACCCGCACATTGCTCGGTGTGGCGCACAAGAGGCTCCCGTGCGGCACCGAGGTCGCGGTTCTCTACAAGGGCCGCAGGATCACCGTGCCGGTGGTCGACCGCGGCCCGTTCCGGCACGGCACGAGCTACGACCTCACGGCCGCCACCGCCCAGGCCCTGGGGTTCGAGCACACGGATCGCCTCGGCGCCGTGCGCGTGCGTGCTGCTGCGCCTGCCTTGTAGCGGTACGGTCTTCCCGACATGCGCCGCCCTCCTGACGCGGTCATCAGCGCGCCCGACGACCACACCGTCATGGACGCAGGCGGGGCGGTCCGCTCGATCCAGGGCGCCGACGTCACGATGCCGGACGGCGAGCTCGAGGCGATCTGGACGCCGCTGTACCTCGAGCGCCTCGCCCGCACGTACTGGAAGTACCTCTCACGGGTCTCGCTTGGGCTGATCCGCGTCGAGTACACCGCGACCGAGCGGCGCGTCGTGTTCCTCCGCCGCCCGTTCGTGCTCCTGCGCTTCCGCGCGCCCGAGTACGAGATCACCGACGGGCGCGGGATCGTCCGCTGGCGGATCAAGGACGGGGTGCTCGTCGCCAAGAACGACCAGGGCTACCTGGAGATCGACGTCCGCCGCGCCGACGCCGACAAGCCCGGCTACGCGCGCGCCCACGTGGAGCTCGAGGTCGCGAACTTCTATCCCGCGATCGCGACCTGGGTCGCGCGCTGGTTCTACAAGGGCACCCAGTCGCGCATCCACGTGCTCGTGACGCACGGGTTCCTGCGCTCGCTCGCGCGCCGCGAGCTCGAGACGTCCGCCGTCGGCCGCTTCGAGCCGGACGGGCGCCCGGACGCGCCCGTCAACGTCGGCGAGACGCCGTGGCTCGTCGTGTTCGCGCTGGTCGGAGCAGTCGCCGGCGCCGTCACGCTGCTCGTGCGCTGGCTCCACGGCTAGATGCCGGCCGCCTGGGACGTCTTCCTGAGCTACCGGCACGCCGACGCGGAGGGCGCCCGCCGGCTCCGGGACGCTCTCGCGGCCCACGATCTCCGCGTCTGGTTCGACGAGACGGACATCCCCGACTTCGCCGGCATCACGGAGCAGGCACGGGAGGGGATCGCCGGCGCCAAGGCGCTTCTCGCGTACTACTCGGCCGGCTATCCGGAGAGCCGCGCGTGTCAGTGGGAGCTCACCCAGGCGTTCGTCGCCGCGCAGCGGCACGGCGATCCGCGCGAGCGCGTCCTCGTCGTCAATCCCGAACCCACGCCGGATCACATCGCGCCGGTGGAGCTGCGCGACGCCAAGCACCTCTCGACCCGCGACGGAGCGGCCGTCGCGCGCCACGTCAGGGCGCTCGCCGAGCCGCTCGGCGCCGCCGGGCCCGGACCGTCGCGCTGGCTGCCGAGCCAGGCAGTCGGCGCCCCGCGGTTCGTGGGGCGGCTGCGCGAGATGTGGAGCATCCACTCGGCCCTCCACGGCTCCGACGCGGAGATGATCACGGGATCGCCCGGACCCGGCGTGGCGTTCGTCACCGGGCTCGGCGGGATCGGCAAGTCGCTCGTCGCCGGGGAGTACGCGCTGCGCTTCGGCCCCGCCCATCCCGGCGGCGTGTTCTGGCTGCGCGCAGCGGCGGTCGACACCCGGCCGGACGACATCGACCGCCAGCTGCGGGCGTTCGGCGCGGCCCTCGGCATCCCGGTCGGCGGCGCCGACGCCACCGAGGTGCGCGGAGCCCTCGCCCACGCGATCGAGCGTCGCGGCGCGCCGTGCCTGTGGATCGTCGACGACGTGCCCTCGAGCGTCGATGCCGACGTCGTGCGCGGACTGCTCGCGCCGCATCCGCTCGCCAGGACCCTGCTCACCACCCGCAGCCGCGGCTACGCCGGCCTCGCCCGCCAGGTGGACCTCGGCGCGCTGCCCGCCGACGACGCGTACGCGCTGCTGACCGCGCAGCGGCGACCGGAGGACCCCGAGGAGGAGCAGGCGGCGCGCGCACTGGCCGAGGATCTCGGGCGGCACCCGCAGGCGCTCGACGTCACGGGGGCGGGGCTGAAGGCCGACGCCGGCCTGCGCTCGTTCTCCGGTTATCGGCGGATGCTCGCCAGCCCGGCGGAGGACGAGCTCGAGCTCGTCGCGGAACTGGCAGACGCCCTGCCCACCGGCCACGAGCGCAGCGTGGCGGCGACGCTGGCGCGCAGCATCGACCGGCTCGACGAGCCCGGGCGCGACCTCCTGCGGCTTGCGAGCCTGTTCACGGCGCGGCCGATTCCGCGGCGGTTCGTGGCCGACGTCTTCGCGGACGCGGACAACCTCGGCGGTGAGCCGGCGCTCCGGCGGACGGCGCGCGCGGCACACGCGGCCGAGACGCACTCCCTGGCGGACACGGCCGACCGCAACGGAGCCCTGCACGTCCACGCGCTCGTCTCCCGGACCATCCACTTCCGGGAGCCAGGATCGGCGCGCCGCGAGCAGCTCCGCGGCGCGGCAGTGGCCACGCTGATGCGGCATCTCCACACGTCGGAAACCTCCGGCCCGCCGGCGTTCTCCACAGCCGAGGCACTCGCCCGCGAGCTCACGGCTGACCCGCGAAGCCCCACCGAGGCGAACCTCCTGCGCGAGGTCGCGGGGCTGGACCGGTGGCGCGGCGACTTCGCGCGTGCGCACGCCATGCTGACGGTCGCGCTCGGGGCCCTCAAACAGACGGCGGGGGCCGACGATCCCGACACGGTCTCGACGCTGCTCGACCTCTGCGACCTGGAGATCGACCGCGGCACCCGGTTCTACGGCCACCGTTACCTCGAGGAAGCGCTCGCCAGCCGCAGGCGGACGCTCGGGGACGAGCACCCCGACACCCTCGACCTGTGGGTCACCCATGCCCTGTTCGTCGGCGCCCGAGGGAACCTGCCGGCGATGCGCGACCTGCTCCGGCGCGTCCTCTCCGAGGCCAGGCGCGTCCTCGGCGACGAGCATCGCGTCACCCTGACCGCGCAGGACCGGCTCGCGCTGGTGCTGGCCGAGGAGCGGGACCTCGACGGCGCGATCGTGATGCACGAGCAGATCCTGGCCGCCCGCCGGGCCACCCTCGGCGACGCGCACCCCGACACACGGCAGTCGCTGCGCAACCTCGCCGAGACGCTGCTGGCCGCCGGTGATGGCGCCGGCGCGTGCGCCCTGTACGAGGAGGCCGTCGACACCTGCCGGCGCGCGTTCGGCGACGACGACCCCGCCACCGTGACCGCGCGGTCGGATCTGGCCTCCGCGCTCGCCCGGGCGGGCCGGCTCGAGGAGGCGGTCACGCTGCTCGAGGACGTCCTCGCCGCGTACCGCGTCCGGCTCGGAGAGGAGCATCAATTCACGCTCGCGCTGTACGGCAACCTCGCCGACACGCTGGACGCGAACGGCGACCGCGCACGTGCCCGAGCGCTCTGGGACCACGAGTTCGCGGGCTACCGCCGGATCCTCGGGGACGAGCTTCCGACCGTCGGAGCGGCGGACCAGGTCGCCGCGGCCGAGCGGATGTACGCCGGCGGCGCGATCCGCGAGGCGCGCAAGACGTTCAAGTCTCTGCTCGTCAGCATGCCGCGCAAGCTGCCGGCCGAGCAGCCCGACTACCTGGCATAGAGCGCGCTCATCCGTAGCGGGCGGTGAGCGACCGCAGCTTCGCGCGGTCGTGGCGCGACTGGATCCGCCGCACGGTGCCCGAGCGGCTGCGCATCACCAGCGACTCGGTCGACGCCCCGCGCGCGCCCTCGTAGCGGACGCCCTCGAGCACGTCGCCGTCGGTGACGCCGGTGGCCGAGAAGAAGCAGTTGTCGCCGCTCACGAGGTCGTCCTGCGTGAGCACGCGGTCGACGTCGTAGCCGGCGTCGACCGCCGCCTGGCGCTCGGCGTCGTCGCGCGGCGCCAGCCGCCCGATCAACCCGCCGCCGAAGCACTTGAGCGCGGCCGCCGAGATCACGCCCTCGGGCGTGCCGCCGATCCCCCACAGCAGGTCGACCGGCCGGTCGGGCGAGACCGCGAGCAGCGCGCCGGAGACGTCGCCGTCGGTGATCAGCCGCACGCGCGCGCCGGCGTCGCGGATCGCCTGGATGCCGTCCTCGTGGCGCGGGCGGTCGAGCACGACCACCATCACGTCGCGCATGTCGGTCTTCTTGCGCTCGGCGATCAGGCCGAGCGTCTCGCCGATCGGGCGGTCGAGGTCGAGCAGGTCGGCGATCTGCTCGGCGCCCGCCATCTTCTCCATGTAGACGCACGGGCCCGGGTCGAACATCGTGCCGCGCTCGGAAAGCGCGATCACGGCGAGCGCGTTCGGCCGGCCCTGCGCGGCCAGGCGCGTGCCCTCCAGCGGGTCGACCGCGATGTCCACCTCCGGCGGGGAGCCGTCGCCGACCTCCTCGCCGTTGTGGAGCATCGGCGCCTCGTCCTTCTCCCCCTCGCCGATCACCACGACGCCGTCCATGTGGACCGTGTGCAGCACGGCGTGCATGCCGTCGACGGCGGCCTGGTCGGCCGCCTCCTTGTCGCCCATGCCGACGAGCTGCGCCGCCGCCAGCGCCGCGGCCTCGGTCACGCGCACGAGCTCGAGCGCGAGGTTCCGGTCGACAGGAACGGTCATCTCCTACAGCACCCCCGGAGGTTTGCGTGTTCGTTCGGTCTGGCCGGCGGTCACGGCGCCGCCGCCGATCATCAGGAGCGTTCCCAGCAGCGAGCAGAAGAACCCCAGCTGCAGCGAGATCGCGCCGCTCGGCTCGCCCGGCCGGTCCAGGAAGCCGGTGTAGGCGACGAGCCCGAACGCGGCGATCGCGACCACCGCGGTCATCTCGCCGCGCGCCCACGACAGCTCGTGATCGCGGATCACGATCCAGATCAGGATGAACGGCGCGACCGCCGCCGCCAGCAGCAGCCAGCGCAGGAGCGGGTGCACCTCCCAGCCGCTCAGCGAGCCGTGCGCGCCGTCGATCTGCGCGTTCGGGTTCCCCGGATCGGTCTCGTACCACGGCAGGAACAGGCCGACCGCGAGCAGGAGCCCGCCCACCGCAGCGACGAGCTCTCCCCTTCCCAGGCGGCCGAAGTGCATGTGCGGGCGAGCCTATAGGGTGGCGATCTCGTGAGTCCGGAGGACGAACACCGGGTCAGATCTGCGGGCCGGATGCCCGCAGGGGCAACCTCTTCCGAGCTTCGTTGGGGTCTGACGCTCCCGTTCGCCGGCGTGCCGCTGGCGGAACACGAGCCGCTCGTGCGGCGCGCCGAGGCCGCCGGCTACGACGACCTGTGGACCGGCGAGACGAACGGCGCCGACGGGTTCACCCCGCTCGCGCTGGCGGCCACGTGGACCGAGCGGATGCGGCTCGGCACCGGCGTCGTGAACCCGTACACGCGCGGGCCGGCGGTGCTCGCCCAGCACGCGGCGGCGCTCGCCGACGCCAGCGGAGGGCGCTTCGTGCTCGGGCTCGGCGCGTCGTCGAACGTGATCGTCGAGCGCTGGAACGCGATCCCGTTCGCGAAGCCGCTCACACGCCTGCGCGAGACCGTCCCGGTGCTGCGCGAGGTGCTGGCCGGCGGCCGCGGACCGGGCGGCTTCAGGCTCGAGGCGCCGCCCGCGCAGCCGGTGCCGATCGCGATCGCCGCCCTGCGCGACCGCATGCTGCGCCTCGGCGGCGAGCTCGGCGACGGCACGTTCACCAACTTCCTGCCGCTGTCGGCGGCCGAGCACGTCGTCGCGCGCGTGCGCGAGGGCGAGGCGGCCGCCGGCCGCGACGCAACCGAGGTCATCTGCCGCTTCTTCTGCATTCCGGGCGACGGGCTCGAGACGGCGCGCTTCATGTTCGCCGCCTACGCGACGGTGCTGGTCTACGAGGCGTTCTTCCGCGCGCTCGGCTGGGGCGAGGCGATCGACCCGATGGTCGCCGCCTGGCGCGGCGGCGACCGCAATGCGGCGCTCGCCGCGGTCCCCGAGCAGCTCGTGCGCGAGATCTTCGTCTTCGGCGAGCCCGCCGCGATGCGCGCGCGGCTGCAGGAGTACGCCGACCGCGGCATCACGACGCTCGTTCTGACGCCGATCGCGCCGCCCGAGCAGCTGCCGGAGCTCGTCGACGCGCTCGCCCGATGAGCGACGCGCTGGTCGACGGCCGCTGCTGGTGGGGCTCCTCCACGCCCGAGTACATCGCCTACCACGACGAGGAGTGGGGCCGCCCCGTCCACGACAGCCGTGCGCTGTTCGAGAAGCTCAGCCTCGAGGCGTTCCAGTCGGGTCTGTCGTGGATCACGATCCTGCGCAAGCGCGAGAACTTCCGGGCGGCGTTCGCGAACTTCGAGGTCGAGCCGATCGCCGCGTTCGGCGACGCCGACCGCGAGCGCCTGCTCGCGGACGCCGGTATCGTCCGCAACCGCCTCAAGGTCGACGCGACGATCGCCAATGCGCGCGCCGCGCTCGCGCTCGACGTCGACCTCGCCGACCTGCTGTGGTCGTTCGCCCCCGAACCGCGGCCCCGCCCGCGCACGCCGGCCGACATCCCCGCCGCCACGCCCGAGTCGGCGGCGATGGCGAAGGAGCTCAAACGGCGCGGCTTCCGCTTCGTCGGGCCGACGACCGCCTACGCCCTGATGCAGGCGTGCGGCCTCGTCGACGACCACATCGAGGGCTGCCTCGTCACGGCTGCCCGAGGAACCGCTTCTTCCTGAACGCGGCGCGGATCGCCGCCGCGCTGTTCGGGTAGCGCGTCAGCCGGAACGGGCCGCCGACGAGGTTGCCCTGGTTGTAGAGCAGCATCCGCACGCGCTTGTGGCTGTTCACGAACGCGAAGAACTGCCGCACGAAGCCGGGGCTGTCGCTGCCCCACAGCGCCCACTCGCCGAACACGAACGGCTTGCCCGCGAAGTCGTCGTAGAAGGTCTCGAGGTCCGTGAAGTTCGGGAACTTCGAGTAGAAGTCGGTGCCGACCCAGTCGACGTACTTGGCGCCCGGCCAGTACGCCCGCGCGCGGTTGGCGTGGGTGTTCGGCGTGCCCTCGGTCTGCGGCACCCAGGCCATCGCCACCGGCGGCGCCGGCAGCTCGGCCTCGTTCGTGTCGAGCGCGGGCAAGTGGAGCTTGGCGAGCGCGCCGTCGATCTCCGCGACCGGCCCGCCGCGGAGGATCAGCGTCGCGCGCCGCCACGCGGCCTTGAACGCCTTCGTGGAGTGGGACGGCCCGCGCGAGCTGCCGTCGCGGTTGTACGCGCAGTAGCCGTTGTTGGTCTGGTTCATCTCGGCCAGGAAGCGCACGTACGTCGGCTTGCCGTAGGCCGCGATCTCGCGGTTGGACCGGATCAGGTAGCGGTCGCCCTTGCCCTCGGCGATCGCGCGCGGCGTGAGCGCCTCGGGCGTCCCGTAGCCGTCCTGCGTGGAGATGTGCAGCATCAGCCGCGAGCCGCTGCGCTCGACCGCGTCGTAGATGTAGCCGGTCGGGCCGCCCCACTCGTGGAAGAAGCCGAACACCGACGGGTGCTTGCCGACCTGCTGCTCGAACTTGGCGACCGAGGTGGAGCCGGTGACGCCCGTGTAGACCTTCTTCTTGGGCGGGAGCAGCGAGTCGGCGACGGCGGCGGGCGCGAGAACCAGGACGGCGGCGGCGGTGAGGAGAGCGGCGAGGCGGCGCATATGCAGATCATCGGCGCGCGCTCGGGTACGTTGAAGCCCTTGCCGGTGTCCGTCCTGACTCCCGGGCCCGAGCGGCCGATCCACGAGCTGCTCGCGGACATGCGACCGCACGAGCGGGCGCCGGCCGACCGGCCGTTCGTGTACGTCGCGATGATTTCGACGGTCGACGGGCGCGCCGCGCTCGACGGCCGCTCGGCGGCGCTGGGGGACGAGGCCGACCTCGAGATGCTGCTCGAGCTGCGTGCGCTCGCCGACGCGGTGTTGATCGGCACGGGCACGCTGCGCGCCGAGGGCTACGACCGGCTCGTGCGCAGCCCCGAGCGGCGCGCGCGCCGTCGCGCGGCGGGGCTCGCCGAGGACCCGCTCGCCGTGCTGGTCTCGCGGCGCTTCGAGATCCCCTGGGAGGCGGGGCTGTTCCAGGCCGCCGCGCAGCGGGTGCTGATCTACACCAGCGTCGGCGGCGACGCACCCGACGTGCCCGCGCCGGTCGAGGTCGTCACGCTGCGTGAGCCGATGCTCACCGCGCTGCTGGCCGAGCTGCGCTCCCGCGGCGTGCGCTCGCTGCTGTGCGAGGCCGGCCCGACGCTGCACGGCGCGCTCCACCGCGAGGGACTTGTCGACGAGCTGTTCCTGACGGTCGCGCCGGTCCTCACCGGCGACCCGGGCGAGCCGCCGATCGTGGCCGGCGGCCGGCTGCCCGGGC
>DATDKF010000255.1:0-3293 GCA_036520135.1 Solirubrobacteraceae bacterium | reverse complement strand
CGCAGCGGGATCGCCTGGGCGGTGGCGATCCGCTCGCCCTTGACCGGCTTCTCGTCCGGCGCCGCGGCCAGCTCGAGCGCCGCGCGGATCGCGTAGTCGGTCTTGGCGGAGACGCGCACGCCGGGAGCTTAGGTGTTCACGGGCTCGCGGCGTGCACGAGTCGGGTCAACCCGCACGTGCACGATCTGGCCCTCGGACAGCTCGAGCGCGTCGGCCTCGGTGCGCGAGAGCTGCGCGTACAGCGCGTCGCCCTCGGCCGGGAGCAGCTCGACGCGGACCTCGAAGCCGAGCCACCACAGGCGCGTGACGACCGCCTGCTGGGTCGCCTCGCTCGGCTCGGTGAGGACCTGGATGTCGTGCGGGCGCACGAGCGCGCCGCCGACGCGGGTGACCGGGCCGACGAAGCCCATCACGAACTGGCTGGCCGGGTTGTCATAGATCTCGCCGGGCGACGACGACTGCTCGATCCGGCCCTCGTTGACGACGACGATCTGCTCGGAGATCTCCATCGCCTCCTCCTGGTCGTGCGTGACGAAGATCGTCGTCACGTGCACGTCGTCGTGCAACCGCCGCAGCCAGCGCCGCAGCTCCTCGCGGACGCGGGCGTCGAGCGCGCCGAACGGCTCGTCGAGCAGCAGCACCTGCGGTTCGACCGCCAGCGCGCGGGCGAGCGCCATCCGCTGGCGCTGGCCGCCCGAGAGCTGCGACGGGTAGCGGTCGCCCAGGTGGCCGAGGCCGACGAGGTCGAGCAGCTCCTTGACCTTCGCCTGCTTCTCGGCCTTCGGCTTCTTGCGGACGGTAAGCCCGAACGCGACGTTGTCGGAGACCGTCATGTGCTTGAACGCCGCGTAGTGCTGGAAGACGAAGCCGACGCCGCGCGAGCGGGCGGGCTTGGAGGTCACGTCCTCGCGGCCGATCAGCACGTTGCCGCTGTCGGGCCTCTCGAGCCCGGCGATCACGCGCAGCAGCGTGCTCTTACCGCTGCCGGACGGGCCGAGCAGCGCGGTCAGCGAGCCGTCCGGGACGGACACGCTGACGTCGTCCAGGGCCAGGTAGTCACCGAAGCGTTTGTTGATGTTGCGGGCCTCGATGGCCATTCGTCAGGTCCTTTGGTGTCGTCGTTGCAGCAGGGTCATCAGCGCGAGGACGCTCACGCCGAGCAGCGCCAGCACCACGCCGGCGGCGTACGCGCCGGTCAGGTCGAGCGACTGGAAGCGGTCCTCGACGTAGAGCGTCAGGGTCTCGGTGCGCCCGGAGATCTTGCCGGACACGACGGCGACCGCCCCGAACTCGCCGATCGCGCGCGCCGTCGAGAGGATGACGCCGTAGGTCAGGCCCCAGCGGATCGTCGGCAGCGTGATCCGCCAGAACGTCTGCCAGCCGCGGGCGCCGAGCGTGCTCGCCGCCTCCTCCTGGTCGGTCCCCTCCTCCTCCAGCACGGGCAGCACCTCGCGCACCACGAACGGGAGCGACACGAAGATCGTGGCCAGGATCATGCCCGGCGTCGAGAAGATCACCCCGGTGGTGCCGAACCAGCCGTCGCGGCCCCAGACGAGGACCAGCGCGAGGCCGACGATCACCGGCGAGACCGCGAACGGCAGGTCGATCAGCACGTCGAGGATCCGCTTGCCGCGGAAGTCGTAGCGCGCCAGGACCCACGCGGTGAGCACGCCGAAGATCGCGTTCGCCGGGACGGCGATCAGCGTGATGATGCAGGTCAGGTAGAAGGCGTGCTGGGCCGGCGGTGTGGTCACCGCGTCCCAGGCCGTGCCGAAGCCCTTCTCGAACGCGCGGTAGAAGACCATCCCGACCGGGACGACGAGCAGCGCCGCGAGGTAGCCGACGGCAACGCTGCGGAGCGCGATCCGGCTCACCGGTGCAGCCCTCGCCGCGCGACGAACGAGATGCCCAGCAGCACGAAGAACGAGATCGCCAGCAGCACGACCGACACGGCGGCCGCCGCGGTGGTGTTGTCGCTCTCGATCTGGCCGAAGACGAGCACCGAGGCGACCTCGGTCTTGTACGGCAGGTTGCCGCTGATCAGCACGACCGAGCCGAATTCGCCGACCGCGCGGCCGAACGCGAGCCCGACGCCGGCCAGGATCGCCGGCTTGAGCGCCGGCAGGATGATGCGGCGGAAGATCGTCACCGGCCGCGCGCCGAGCGACTCGGCGGCCTCCTCGACGTCGCGCTCGAGCGCGATCAGCACCGGCTGCACGGCGCGGACCACGAACGGCAGCGTGATGAACAGGAGCGCCATCAGCACCGCGACGCGGGTGTAGGCGATGTTGATCCCGACCGGCCCGTTCGGCCCGTAGAGCGCGAGCAGCACGAGGCCGGCGACGATCGTCGGCAGCGCGAACGGCAGGTCGATCAGCGCGTTGACGATCCGCTTGCCGGGGAACTCGTCGCGCACGAGCACCCAGGCGATCAGCGTGCCCATCACGGCGTCGATCGCCGCGACGATCAGCGAGGCGACGAGCGTCAGCTTCATCGCGGCGACGGCCTGCGGCGCCGTGACGTCGTCCCAGAACGCGCTCAGGCCGTCGTCGAACGAGCGCGAGACGACGGCCGCGAGCGGGATCAGGACGATCAGCGTGAGCCAGGCGACCGACACGCCGCCCAGGAAGAGCGGCGTGCCGAGTCCCTGACGCGCGGCCCGCCGCGCCCGCGGCGGGCGGGCCGCGATTGTGGCCTCAGCCGGCAGTGGAGACCCCCAGGTCCTTCTCGATCGCGGCGACCGAGCCCTTCTCGGGGTCGAAGAACTCGTCGTTGACCTTCGACCAGCCGCCGAACTCGTCGATCTTGAAGAGCTTGGCGGGGGTCGGGTAGGTGCTCTTGTCGACGAGCTCGGGGAGCACCGAGCGGTAGCCCTTGGAGGCGTAGATCTTCTGGGCCTCGGGCGTCACCAGCCAGTCCAGGAACGCCTTCGCCTTCTCCGGGTCCTTGGAGTCCTTCGTGACGGCGGCCGGGTTCTGGATCAGGATCGTCTGGTCCGGGATCACGTAGTCGAGGTCGATGTCGGCCTTCTGCGCGGTGATCGCCTCGTTCTCGTAGGAGATCAGGACGTCGCCCTTGCCGCCGGAGAAGGTGGCGAGCGACTCGCGCGCCGACTTGTCCTGCACCGGCGTGTGCTGCAGGACCTTCTTGAGGAAGTCGAGTGCCTCCTGCGGGGACTTGCCCTGCTCGATCTGGGCGCCGTAGGCGGCCATGAGGTTCCACTTCGCCCCGCCCGACGTGAACGGGTTCGGCGTGATGACCTCGACGCCCTTCTTGACCAGGTCGTCCCAGGT
>DATDKF010000254.1:0-6664 GCA_036520135.1 Solirubrobacteraceae bacterium | reverse complement strand
ATCGACCGCTCGGAGCAGTTTCGCTCGTACGCGAAGGATGATTCGGACTTCGCTCCGATCCGCGATGAGCCCGGGTTCAAGAAGTTGATCGGGCGCTAAGAGTCGACTCAGTAGTCACGCCGCCGCAACCGCTTCCCATGGATACGAGCAGCGGGAGCGCGACTTCTGCGTTTCCATAGAAGGAGCAGCCCAGGGGCTCAGACGGCACTGCCGCCGGCGCTGCGAGCGCGTTCTTGGTTGGGACTTCCGGGGCACCGCCCGGCGGCTCGCGCTGCACGATGCCGCGGACCGGGGGTGACGTTTTCGGCGACGTTGATCGCCGTCATCCTCGTCGTGGTTTGGCTGAGCTTCGCGCCGGCTGGTGCTGGACCTTGGGCATCCAGCGGCTCTCGGACCGGCTCTACTGATCGCGCTCTGGTAGAAGCTGCCTTGCGATGATGCGCAGCAGCAGGACGCCGCCGGAAACGCGTGACCGGATCGCTGGGTGGCTGGCCTGGTTCGCGGTGCTGAACGTGCTTTGGCTCGTCTTGATCTCGGCGTGGGTGCCTGAGGAGGCGATTCTCGGCCTGTTCGCTGCGGCCGTGGGGGCGACCGCCGCTGAGGCCGTGCGCGAGCAGGGTCTGGCCGGTTTCCGACCGCGCGTCCGTTGGCTGTGGCGGGTGCGCGTGCTGCCGTGGCGGGCGGTCCGGGAGAGCGGCCTGGTGCTGCGGGTCTTGCTGTGGCATGTGAGCGGGCGGGCGGCGGCTCGCGGGAGGTTCCGTGTCGTCGCGGTGGCGCTGCCTGAGGATCCGGATGAGCAGGCCGCCAAGCGGGCGCTCCTGACCGCCGGTGAGTCGTTCGCGCCGAACTCCTACGTCCTCGCGATCGACAACCGCAAGGGCGTGATGTTGACCCACGAGCTCGTGTCGGAGGACGACGAATGACGGCCTACTTCGCTGCCGCGGCGGTCCTGCTCACGGGCCTCGCTCCGCTGATGGTCTTCTCGATTCGCGCCTCACCGCTCGACGGCCTGGTGGCGCTCAACCTCGGCGGCACGATCGCCACCCTGGTGCTGATGCTGCTCGCCGAGGCGACGGAGCGCCAGCCGTTCTTCGACCTCGCGGTCGTCTCCGCGGTCCTCTCGTTCGCCGGCGGGCTGGCGTACGCGCGCTTCATGGAGCGCTGGCTGTGAGCGCGGGCGGGGTGGTCGTCTGGGCCCTGCTCGCCGTGGGCGTGGCGGCGCAGCTGGCGGGAGTGGTCGGGGTCGTCGTCGCTTCCGATGTGTATGACCGGCTGCACTTCACCGGTCCGGCGTCGATCTTCGGCCCGTCCTGCTTGGCGCTCGCGATCGTGATCGACGAGGGTCCGCTCTCGCAGGCCGGACTGAAGTCGATGCTGGTTGCGCTGCTCCTGCTCGCGTTGAGCCCGGTCCTCGTACACGCGACCGCGCGCGCGGCGTACGTGCGCGAGCACGGCGTTCTCGCGCTGCCCGCGACGCCCGCGGAGCCGGACGCGTGACCGCGGTACAGATCGTCGCGATGCTCATGGTCGGGCTCGGAGCCTGGGCGACCGTGATGGCCCGCGATCCGGTCCGCCAGGCGGTCGTCGTCAGCCTCTACGGCCTCACGCTCGGGATCCTGTTCTTCGCATTCCAGGCGCCCGACGTGGCGCTCTCGAACATCGTCATCGGCGCCGTTGCGATGCCGACGATGATCATGCTCGCGATCGCCAAGACGAGAGGCCGATGAGCGAGGACCCGCCCACCCCGACACCGGCACGGCGCCCCGGCGAGCTCTCCTTCGCGGCCCGGCGGCGGCTGTTCCTGATCGGCGCGGCCGGCCTTGGCGCGCTCATGCTGTGGGGGCTCGGGGGTCTGCCGGACTTCGAGGACTTCACGCCCCTTTACGGGCAGGTGATGAACCAGGTCGCGGTCGAGGAGCGAAGCACGACCGCCGTGGTGACGGCCGTCAACTTCGATTACCGCGGCTTCGACACGCTCGGCGAGGAGTTCATCCTGTTCGCGGCCGTGCTCGTGCTGGCGCTGCTGCTCCGCCGGCTGCGGGAGGAGCGGCCCGAGCGGCTCGAGGGAGATCCGCGCCACCGGCATACGACCAGCGCGGCGGTGCGGCTGACCTGCGTGGCGCTTGTCGGGCCCACCGTGCTGCTCTCGATCTACATCACGATGCACGGGCACCTTACCCCGGGCGGCGGGTTCCAGGGCGGCGTGATCGCGGCTACCGCCCTGCTGCTGGTCTACCTGGGCAGCGATTACGCCACGATGCAGCGGCTGCGTCCGGTGGCGCTGGTGGAGACGGCGAAGGCCGCGGGCGCGGGCGCCTTCGTGCTGATCGGCCTCGCCGGACTGATCGTGGCCGGGGCATTCCTGGAGAACTTCCTCCCGCTCGGCACGCCGGGCGAGCTCGTCTCGGCCGGGACGATTCCGCTGCTCAGCCTCGCAGTCGGGATCGAGGTGGCCGGGGGCTTCGTACTGCTGCTCTCCGATTTCCTGGACCAGCTGCTGGTGATCCGGCGCAAGCGAGGCACCGAGGCTTGAGCTTCCTGCCGTACCTGCTGGCCGTCTGGGTCTGCCTCGTCGGGCTGTACGGAATCGTGACCAGCCGGAATCTGCTGCACACGATCGTGTGCCTCTCGGTGGTGCAGTCCTCGACGTATGTGCTGCTGCTCGCCGTCGGCTACCGCAAGGGCTTCGCCGCGCCCGTGTTCATCGACATCCCGCGCGACACGCCCGCGGTCGACCCGGTCGTCCAGGCGCTGACGCTGACCGACGTGGTCGTGGGCGGCGCGGTCACCGCCCTACTGCTGGCGATCGCCGTGCAGATCGAGAAGCACCTCGACACGCTCGACCCGGATGAGCTGGATCCCCTTCGCGACTGACCTCGCGGACCTGGCGCCGCTTGCGGTCGCGGGTCCGTTCGGCTTGGCCGCCCTGCTCGCGGCCCGGCTGCCCGTGCCGTTCCAGCGCAGGCACGCGGAGCTCGTCGCGGCCGCCGGCGCGCTGCTCGTGGGCGTGCTCTGCCTGTTGCTGCTGCGCGAGGCGCTCGACAGCGAAGGCCCGGTCGTTTCGCGGCTCGGGGGCTGGGAGCCGCGGCCGGGCGGCGTGGTGGTCGGCATCAACTTCGCCTTCGACCCGCTCGGGGCCGCCCTGGCCCTGCTCGCCTGCGTGCTGGTGGGCACGGCGCTCGTGTTCGCATGGCACTTCTTCGAAGCCGTCGGACCGACATTCCATGCGTTGATCCTGATCTTCCTCGGTGCGCTGACCGGTTTCGCCCTGACCGGCGACCTGTTCAACATGTTCGTCTTCTTCGAGCTGATGAGCGTGTCGGCGTACGCGCTCACGGCGTATCGGATCGAGCGTGCCGCGTCGTTGCAGGGTGCGCTGACCTTTGCGGTGACCAACAGCGTCGGTGCGGTGATGATCCTGTTCGGGATCGCGCTGCTCTACGGCCGGACCGGGGCGCTCAACCTCGCGCAGGTCGGCGAGGCGCTCGCGCAAGAGCCGAGCGACGGGCTCGTGGTGACGGCGTTCGCCCTGATCACCGGCGGCTTCCTGGTCAAGGCCGCGATCGTCCCGTTCCATTTCTGGCTCGCCGACGCGTACGCGGTCGCACCCACGCCGGCGGCGATCGTGTTCACCGGCGTGATGAGCGACCTCGGCATCTACGCGGTCGCGCGCATCTACTTCACCGTCTTTCAGGTGCCGCTCGAGCCGCACGTCGAGGGGCTGCGCACGGTGCTCATCGGCTTCGCCGTCGTGACGGCGCTCGTCGGGGCGGTCATGGCGCTGGTGCAGGACCATCTCAAGCGCCTGCTCGCCTTCGTGACGATCAGCCAGATCGGGCTCGCGCTGATCGCGGTCGGGCTGCTGACGCCCGAGGGCGCCGCCGGCGCCGCGCTGCTGATCCCGGCCGACGGTCTGCTGCGGGCCGGCCTGTTCGTCTGCGTGGGAGCGATCCTCCACCGCTGCGGGTCGGTGTACCAATCCCGGCTGCACGGCCGCGGCAGGGTGCTGCCACGCGCGTTCCCGGTCTTCTTCGCCGCCGGGACGCTCGGGCTCGCCGCGCTGCCTCCGCTCGGCGCCTACCCGGGCAAGGCGCTCATCGAGGACGCCGCCGCCGACGTCGGCTACGGCTGGGTCGCCGTCGTGTTCGTGCTCGCCACCGCGCTCACCTCGGCCGCTCTCCTGCGTGCGGGCGCACGCGTCTTCCTCGGCTGGGGACCGGTGTGCGCCACCGGAACCGACCCGCGCGAGCCCCCGACCGAGGAGAGCGAACTGACCGGCTCGCGGGGTCGGGTCCCCGGCGTGATGTTCGCGAGCGCAGGGGCTCTGATCGTCGCAGGACTCCTCGTGGCCGCCGTGCCGGGCACCATCGCGGACGCGCAGCGCAGCGCTCACGCGTTCGCAGATCGCGCGGCCTACGCCGCCGCTGTGTTCGGACGCCCCGTCCCACCGCGCGAGCCACTCGAGTATCTCCACCCCGGCACGATCGAGGTCATCCTCGGCCTCCTCACGGCGCTTGCGGCGATCGGCCTCGCCGCCGTGCTGCTCGAACGGCTACGGCTGCCCTTCAAGATCCCGCGCGCCGTGCAGCGCGCGGCCGGGACGAGCCTCGAGCGCCTACGGCGCCAGCACTCCGGCCAGATCGGTGACTACGTCGCCTGGGCCACGGTCGGGTTCGCCGCGCTGGGAGCGCTCTTTGCCGTGGTTACCTAACCCAAGGCTGCAGTCAGCCGGCGGTCCAGCTCCACGGTGAACGGGAGCTCCCGCAGGTCGGCCACCCGTAGTTGAGCCCGTCGTCGCCCAGCGTGGCGATGAGGGCCTGCCACGCCATCGGGTCGCCAGCCACTGGATCGAGATACGCCTCGCGCAAATGCAGTCCGATGAACGCCAGCCGCTGCTCTCGACCGACGTTCCTCAGGCCGAGAATGAGCCGGGGCGGCTCATCGGCATGGGCGACGACCCTACGCCCGCCGTCGAGGTCGGCGAATACCTGCAGAACGAGTTCGATCGAATCGTCGCCCGGTTCCTCGACGAGTTCGGCCCGCACGCCCAAACGTCGCACCATGCGGCCAATACTGCCACGCGCGATACGCAACGCGGCGATCGCGGTTGCCTGCCGAATCGGGACCGATTCGAGGCTACTGCGCCACCCGCGGACGCTGGGAGCGCCGACCGACCACGCTCCGGACGTCGCCGTGCATGAAGCACGTCCAGGGCTCGCTGCTTCGCGGCGAATGGAGCACTCTGCGGGCCCCTCGACACGGACTCCTCGCCGCCGGTATGGACGAAGGGAGTAGCGCGCCGAGTAGCGGGGGCGGCCGCGCGCCGCGCTGCTGCGTTGAGGCACACGCGACAGCGCGCGCAATCCCGCGCCAGCTACCGCAATCGCGCGTCGCGATGGCCCCGGGCCCCGCGCCACGACTGCTGGTCGTCCATTCGAAAGCGAGCAAAGCGGCGACCGCGCCTGCGCGGAGTGCTGCTTTCGTCGACGAGCAGTCTTCGAGCGGCTGGCCGACGCGGCGTCACGGAGGGCCCGGCCGGCCGGCCCCTCGCTGCTGCTCTTGAGCCTGTCGCCGCACAGACCTTCGTTTGTGCGGCACGCGGCCCCCTGCTTCAGGCCGCCGCCAGCTCGTCGGCCTTCTTCCTGGCCAGGGCAGCGTCGAGCACCGCGTACTCGGCCTCCTCGATCGCTGCATACGCGTACTCAACCGCAAACGTGGCGTCGTCTTCGGCGTTCTCGGCGTACCGCTGCGCCCTGTCCACGCCGTGCTCCGCCCGCTTGGCATCGACGTCCTCGCGAATCTTTGCGACGTGTTCGTTCCACGAGCGCTGCAAGTCATGCCACCAGACGGAGAGCTTTCCCTTGCTGGCGTCCGCGGACTGGCGCAGCTTCTCAGCCTGGGCCTGAGCCGATGCGCGCGCCGTCGCAACGTCCTGCTCGAGGTCCGCCTTGGCCTTCCCCTGTGCGCCCGCGGCACGATCCTCAGCTTCCTTCGCCCTGGCCGCCAACTTCGTCAGCTGGTCCGATGCAGCCATGTCAACCTCCCTCGGGGTTACCGTCCGAGCGACGGTCTTGGGTACCGAGACGGTGCCGGGCGCGCTGGAGCGGAGCCTGAACGCCCGACGCTTGGACCAGCCTAGCTACTGACTCCATGCGTGGCCAGGCCACCCGCGCCGATCGCCCAGGAGTCCCGAACGCATCCGTCAGTTCCGCTTCGCGTGTGCGTAAGCGAGCATCACGCTGGGCCCAATCCAGACACCGGCAAGGGACGAGTCCCGCTAGCCGCGCTTACGTCTTTCTGGATCGCTGGATTCCGCAAGCAAGCGGAAGATGCGGTCACCGTTGTCGCTCGCGAGGAATCGCGCGAGGCTCCTCGCCGCGGCGGGTCTTCCCGCCTGGATAGCCGTCAGAGGTTTTGCCACGTGAACGCCGCCACGTGCCAGAACTCTTGGGAAATCCCGCAAACTCCGGATGATTTTCGGCTCTGTGGGTTGCCGTCTAGTCCCGAAACTCCCTGCAAAATGGACACATTCAGGCGCTGAGCGCCTTGGATCGCACCCAGGAGGTCGGGGGTTCGAGTCCCCCTAGCTCCACTTCGAGAACCCCTGCTACGGCGGGGGTTCTTGCGTTCCTGCCCCTCGCCGACCTGCCCGAGTTTCATCACG
>DATDKF010000253.1:0-3619 GCA_036520135.1 Solirubrobacteraceae bacterium | reverse complement strand
CGCCGCAGGGCGCTCACCGCGATCGGGGCGAGAGCCGCACCGGTGAGGGAGCCGACGATCACATCGCCGGGATAGTGGACGCCCGTGTGCACGCGGGAGTAGGCGACTACCGCGGCAGCGGCGTTGAGGATGAGCCCAGCCTGTGGTGCATCCGCCGCGACACCGGCGGCGAACGCGAAGGCAGATGCCGCGTGGCCGGACGGGAAGGATCTCGACGCCGGCATCGTCACCTGGCGACCCACCGGCACGTTGAAGGTGTCGCGGTCCGGCCGGCGGCGTCTGGCGAGCGGCTTCATCACGCCGTTGACGACGGCGGAGGTGAGCGCGACCGACGCTAAGCCGTCGACCGCGGCGTCGCGACCCCGAGGACCTCCCGCAACCGCCAGCACGGCCGAGCTCGCCAGCCACAACTTCGAGTAGTTGGCCGCGCGCGAGACGCCGCGCAGGACACGGTCCAGCACAGGCGTGGGGGTACTGGCGATCGCCGAGTACACGGCGGTGTCGAGCCGGACCAGCTCGTCCCGCCAGTCTCCAGGGTCGTCCTTCATTTCCATGGCACCCGCGGGCGCTTGAAGGGACTGCGCCGGACAGGAGGGGTACTGCGCACTTCGAGATCGCCGTCCCCGCTCTCGATCGCCGCGGTCGCTTCGTCCTGGGCGACCCCCGCGTAGATCATCGTGTCGGCCGCGACCGCCCGAACCGAGGCGATCATCGCGGCGAGCCCTGAGCCCAGGGCGGGGTCGCGCACCCGCCCGTCGGCTTGCAGCTCGCGCGCCACCTTCAAGGCTGAGTCGGCGGCCTGCTGGCGGTTGGTCCGGTCCCCGGGGTCCCGCGCCAGCCCGCGCAGCACAGACGCGAGTTTCCGGATCGACGGAGCCACGAGCTTGATGCCGTCTCGGTCGCCCGCGGCTGCGCCTCGGATCACCGCCACGGCGCTGCTGGCAAGCAGGTCCAGCTGGCCGGCGTTCTCGGTCTCCTCGACGACGGGATCCAGCTGCGATCGCGTGGTGGATCGGCTTGCTACTCGCGGGCCCGCACGTCGGGTTCGGGCGAGGTCCACCGTCTGGTCTCGGATGCGGCGAACGCCGTCGAGCGCACGCTCGCGGAGCGCCGGGTCATCGTCCTCGATCGCGTTCGCCGTCAGATCCAGCGCATCCGCCATGCCGTTGACCGCTTCGCTCTCGGCATGCCGCAGCAGGCGAACCGGCTCGGGCGGAAAGAAGATCTGGCTGAAGACGAGAGCGACCCCGCCACCGATCAACGCATCGATCAACCGGTCGGGCCCGAGGTGGCCGTCGGCGATGGCGATCGTCAGGATCGCGGCCGCCGCCGCCTGGGCGACCGACACAGCCGTCCCCCCGAGCGCCCGGGTAATGAGGGTCGAGACCCAGATGCCGAGCAACAGCGCGCCCGTGGTCGACCCGAGGGTGCCGACGGCGAGCTCGCCCACGAGGATCCCGATGACGACGCCCTCCAACAGTCGCAGCGTGTTTCCGCCCCGTTCGCCCAGCGGGGCGTTGAGGCTGACGACCGCGGCGATCGGAGCGAAGAACGGGTGGCCGTGGTGACCGATGTGCACGGCGATCACCCAGGCGATTGCCGCCGCAACGGCCTGCTGGAGCAGGGGCCAGGCATAGGCGCGGATCCGCTCGGCGGCTCGCGGCCAGGCGCCTTCCAGCGAGGCGCGCGCGCCACGCAGCCATGCGCGTGCGCGAGCCCTCATACCGGGTGCTTCGCGCGCTCGTTGCCCGATCGCCGAGCGGCGACCGCGGCCTCGATCTCGCGCATCCGCGCGAACACCTGACGCTCGGTGATCGTGCGCTGCGGGCGACCGCGGCCGACGAAGGCGACGGTCCAGCTCGCAACCGCCGCGACGCGATTCTTGAACCCGGTCAGGAAGGCCAGGTGCACGAAGGCCCACAGCAGCCATGCGACCAGTCCGGTGAAACGAAGGCGACGGTAATAGGCCAGAGCGCGGAACCGTGCAATCGTCGCCATCGTCCCCAGATCGCGGTAGCGAAACGGGCGCTCGACTGTGTCGCCGCTGAGGCGGCGAGCGATGGCGCGCGAAGCATGGCTGCCGGATTGCATCGCCACTTCGGCCAAACCGGGGAGGCGATCGAGGCCCATCATGTCGCCGACCACGAAGACCTCGGGGTGGCCCGGAAGCGTGCAGTCCGGGCGCACAGAGACCCGTCCGGCGCGATCGACCTCGGCATCGCTCTGCTGAGCCAGGAGGGCACCGAGAGGTGATGCCTGGACGCCGGCCGCCCAGATCTTCGTCTTCGCTTCGATGCGGGAGCTCGAACCGTCCTCGAGCGAGACGTCGAGCCCATCGGCGTCGACGCCAACGACCATGGTCCCAAGCCGCACCTCGACGCCCAGTCGCCCGAGATCGCGGCGCGCCCTGCGCTGGAGCCGTCCTGGAAAGGACGGCAGCACCGCGTCGCCGGCGTCCAACACGATGATCCGGGCACTGGCGGGATCGATGCTCCGAAAGTTGCCCGTCAGCGCCCGGCGGGACAGCTCGGCGATCTGTCCGGCAAGCTCGACGCCCGTTGGGCCGGCCCCAACCACGACGAAGGTCAGCCAGGTCGCCCGTGGCTTGGCGTCGTTCTCGAGCTCGGCCATCTCGAAGGCGCCGAAGATGCGTCCGCGCACCTCGAGCGCGTCGTCGATCGTCTTCATCCCGGGCGCGTGTGCGGCGAACTCGTCGTGGCCGAAGTACGACTGTCCGGCTCCCGCCGCAACGATCAGGCTGTCGTATGCAAGACGCTCCCGCTCGCCGGCCGTCTCGATTGTCATCTCGCGCGCCGTGAGGTCGATGTCCATGACCTCACCGAGCAGCACCCGTGCGTTTTGCTGCCTCCGCAGCACCTCCCGGGTCGGCGGTGCGATGTCTCCCTCCGACAGGACGGCCGTCGCCACCTGGTAGAGGAGCGGCTGAAAGAGATGATGGTTCGTCCGGTCGACGACCGTCAGATCAACCGGCGCGCGCCGCAGGGCGCGCGCAGCGAAAAGGCCACCGAAGCCGGCTCCCACGATCACCACCCGATGTCGACCGGGCTGCGCGTTCAAGAGAGCCGCACCCCCCAGGTTGTGGTCACGGATTCAGCCGGCTCGAGCCGGATTACGTGGTCTCCGCTGGCGAAGGCGTTCGGCGGACAGGTCATTGGCTCGGTCCCGAGACCCCGCCGTGCGCGGTCGGGGGCGAGAGTGTCGCCTGTATAGGTCTCGACGAAGTCGTAGGAGTCATCGACCCAGAGCTCCGCGCATCCCCCGTCGGCGCCCCAGAGCCGGGTCCACGCCCGGCCGTCGTCGTCACGGACGAGATCGGTGAACGCGTGGTCGATGCGAGCCTCGCCCAGGTCTCGCGGCTCCAGGAAGTCGAACTCCGTGCCTTTCACGGGTTCGCGGCCCGTCGGCAGCTGCCGCTCGGAGTCCGTGAGGATCCGCGTTCTGCCGCTCAGCTGCAGCGTGCAGGCGTCGATCTCGCCGCTGCCGGGCGAGAGATAGGGATGCTGGCCGTGTCCGTAAGGACAGGCACGGTCGCCGAGGTTCTCGGCAGTCGTGGCAACGGTGAGCCCATCGGGCCCGAGCTCATAGGAGACCCGGATCC
>DATDKF010000252.1:0-3650 GCA_036520135.1 Solirubrobacteraceae bacterium | reverse complement strand
CTTCTCGGACTTCGCCGGCACCGCGGTCGCGGCGCGGCACCTGTTCGAGCTGGGCCACTGACGGCGGGCGCGAGGGGCGGCGGCGACCCGTCGCCCCTCGCAATCCGCCCGCTCGGGCGCGATCCGGGGTTCATGGGCGTGCTCATCGCCGTCCAGGCCGTGGGTGGCGCTCTGCATGCTGCTCCAGCGCTCGACGGCGGGGCCGCTCCAGGGCCGCGTCGAGTCGACGGTCGAGGTGCCGGTGAACACGCCGCAGACGTTCTCGATCGTGCTCGTCGCGCTCGTGGACGACCGGCTGCTGCTGCTCCTCGAGGCGGCCGTCGTGGCCGCTGCCGGGGCGTGGCTGCTCACGCGTCCTGAGCTGCGCGTCGGCGCCCCGCACTAACCTCGAACCACGCATGGACCTCTCGCTGTTCTTCGCCGGCACGGCCGGCTCGGTTCCGACCGCGCGCCGCGGGCTCCCCGCGCTGCTCCTGCGCGCCGGCGGCGAGCGGATCCTCTTCGACTGCGGCGAGGGCACCCAGCAGCAGCTGCTGCGCTCGATCGGGCTGCCCGACGTCGGCGCGGTCTTCATCACGCACTTCCATCTCGACCACTGGCTCGGGCTGCTCGGGATCATCAAGACGTTCGACCTGCGCGGGCGCGAGCGGCCGCTCGGCATCTACGGGCCGCCCGGCCTGCGCTCGCTGCTCGGCGCGATGCGGCCGGTGATCGGGCGGACCGGCTATCCGCTGGACCTGGTCGAGCTCGAGCCCTACGATGAGCTCCGCTTCGGCACGTTCCTGATCTCGCCGTTCCCGGTCCACCACCGCATCGAGGCGTTCGGGTACGCGTTCGTCGAGGACGACCGGCCCGGCCGCTTCGACGTCGAGGCCGCGCGCTCGCTCGGCATCGTCGACGGGCCCGACTTCGGGCGGCTGCAGCGCGGCGAGATCGTCAACGGCGTGCGGCCCGAGCAGGTGATGGGGGAGACCCGCGCGGGCCGGCGGATCGTCATCTCCGGCGACACCGCGCCGTGTCAGGCCGTGGAGGTGCTCGCGCACGACGCCGACCTGCTCGTGCACGAGGCGACGTTCATGGACGACGAGCGCGCCCGCGCGCGCGACACCGCGCACTCGACCGCCCGCCAGGCGGGGGAGATCGCCCGCGACGCCGGTGTGCGGCTGCTCGCCCTGACGCATCTGTCGACGCGCTACTTCCCGCGCGACGTGCGCGAGGAGGCGCGGTCGGTGTTCCCGAACACCGTCGTTCCGCGCGACTTCGACGCGATCGACGTCCCGTTCCCCGAGCGCGGCGAGCCGTCGGTCGTCAAGCCCGAGCGCGAGCCCGAACCGGAGCCGGCGGCCGCGCCATGAGCCCCTGGTTCCAGCTCTCCGACCCGTGCGACGGCATTCACGAGCGCTTCCTCGCGGCGCTGCGCGAGCACGTGCGCGACTGGCCGCCGAGCGTGGCCCCGAGGAGCTCCGGCGCGTTCCTGATCGACGGGCTCCTGACCACCTACGTCGACGTCCCGGACCCCGACGAGGGCACGGTCGTCGCCTCCCTACGGGTCGACTTCGACGGCTCCGGCGTCTACGCCAACCGCGTCGCGTCCGAGTACATCGACGTCGGCACGGTCGCCGGCCTCGGCGCCGTCGGCACCCCGGAGTCGTGCGCGTCGGAGGCGGCCCGCTGGTACCTCGAGCAGCTCGGCCGCCCGGTCGAGCGCCACGAGTGGTTCGAGGGCGGCGAGCGCGTGCACGTCCGCTGGCGGTTCGCGGGCGAGTCCGGCTGGCTGGCGTGGGCGGATCGCTCCAACGAGCCGCGTCCGAGGTTGGGCGCCGCCGACCGCGTGGTCGACCTTCATTGAACGTCAACTTGCGGCTGGATAGGGCGGCGAGGGGGTCGGCCGCGTCGGCGGTCCCTGGCGCGGCCACGGCAGTCTGCGCCGTCAATTCGCCAGACGGCGGCGGTTGGCGAGTTTGCCTGCACTACGAAGGCGAACTCGCCAGGGACCGCCGACTCGGCCGAAACCTCCGCCGCCCTACCCAGCAGTGCTGGCGGCCTCGGCCGTGCTCGCCGGCGGCGCGCTCACCGCATAGGGCGCGGCGCGTCCGCGCGCGCTGCTAAGTTGGCGCGCGTCCCTTTAACCCGGTCCCGTGAGGCCAGGAAGGAACCGCGAATGAACAACGCCAAGGTCGTCCTTGACGAGGACGACGTCCGCCGGACGCTCGTACGCATTGCGCACGAGATCGTCGAGAAGAACGCCGGCGAGGCCGTGGCGCTCGTCGGCATCCATCGCCGCGGCGCGCACCTCGCGACCCGGCTGCACCGGCTGGTGTGCGACCTGCTCGACGCCGACGTCCCGCTTGGCGACATCGACATCGCGTTCTACCGCGACGATCTCTCCAAGCGCGCGGCCGACCCGGCGGTCCACGCCTCGCACCTGCCGCTCCGGCTCGAGGACTACACGGTGGTCCTCGTCGACGACGTGCTCTACACCGGCCGCACCGCGCGCGCCGGGATCGAGGCGCTGTTCGACTACGGGCGCCCCGCCCGCGTGCAGCTCGCCGTGCTGGCCGACCGCGGCCACCGCGAGCTGCCCATTCGCCCCGACTACGTCGGGAAGAACCTGCCCACCGCCCGCTCCGAGCGGGTCAACGTCCGGGTGACCGAGATCGACGGGGTCGACGAGGTCGCCATAGTGTCGCTCGAGGAGGCGCTGGCATGAGGCACCTGCTGTCGATCGAGGACCTCGACCGCGCCGCGATCGAGCGCATCATCGACCGCGCGCGTTCGTTCACCGAGGTGTCCGAGCGCGAGATCAAGAAGGTGCCCGCCCTGCGCGGCCGGCGCGTGCTGAACCTGTTCTACGAGGCGTCGACGCGCACGCGCTCGAGCTTCGAGCTTGCGGCCAAGGCGCTCAGCGCCGACGTCGTGAACTTCGCCGCCGGCGGCTCGTCGGTCGAGAAGGGCGAGTCGCTCAAGGACACCGTGCAGACGCTCTCCGCCTACCGGCCGGACCTGATCGTGATCCGCACGCCGCACGTCGGCGCCGCCCGGCTGGTCGCCGGCTGGACCGAGGCGAGCGTGGTCAACGCCGGCGACGGCAAGCACGAGCACCCGACGCAGGCGCTGCTCGACGTCTACGCGCTGCAGGACCGGATCGGCGCGCTGGACGGCGCGAGCATCTGGATCGTCGGCGACGTGCTGCACTCGCGCGTCGCGCGCTCGAACATCCACGCGTTCATCAAGATGGGCGCGAGCGTCACGGTCTGCGGGCCGCCGACGCTGATCCCGCGCGGCATGGAGTCGCTCGGCTGCGCGGTCGAGTACTCGCTCGACCGCCTCGGCGAGGCCGACGTCGTGTACGCGCTGCGGATGCAGAAGGAGCGGATGACCGACTCGTTCGTGCCGTCGATCCGCGAGTACGCGGCGCGCTACCAGGTCGACGGGCGGCGGCTCGGGTCGCGCCAGGTGCTCATGCACCCCGGCCCGGTCAACCGCGGCGTCGAGCTGGCGGCCGAGGTGATCGACTCGCCGCAGGCGATCATCGGCCAGCAGGTCGCGGCCGGCGTCGTCGTCCGGATGGCGGTGCTGTACGAGTGCCTCACCGGGCGCGGCGCGCCGCAGACCGAGCCGCAGTCGACGATTCCGGTGCCGGCGTGATG
>DATDKF010000251.1:0-5111 GCA_036520135.1 Solirubrobacteraceae bacterium | reverse complement strand
GGAAGTCTAGCCGCTGATTGCGGCCGAGTCATGGCTCGGGGGCGGTTCGATTCCGCTTCTACGGGAGCGTGGGAAGCTGGACGCCGGTGGCGCCCTCGACGGCGTCGGTGGTGTCGTCGACGGTGCCCGTGACCGGCGCTGTGACGCCGTCGACGGTCTCCGTGACGCCCCCGACGGTGTCCGTGACGGTGTCGGTGACGCCGTTGACGACGGGCTGGACGGGCTCGGTGACTTGGTTGACGACCTCGTTCACCGGACCGGTCGGGTCGCCGCCCGCGGCGGGAAGCTTGACCTTCGGAAGGGCCTTGCCAGCCGCGCCGGTGGCGGTGCCGGCGGCCGTGCCGCCGCCCCCACCCCCGCCGCCTGTGCTGACCGGCGTACCGGAGGCCGGCGTGGATCCGGCGTTCCCGCCGTTCCCCTGGCGGGCGCTGCGACGCACTGCCCCGCGCCGCTGCGACCCGCGCGAAGAGGATGCGGTGGTCTTCGTGGTGGCGCCCGCCGTCCTGACCCGGGTCGGCGTCCCCCCGGCGCCCTTCGACTGAGTCCCGCCCTGCTGCGCGGCCGCGCGCTTGGGCGCAGCCGCCGTTTCGTGCCCGCCCACGACCTTGGTGCCGACACCTGCGGCACCCACTCCAGCGACAAGCACCGCGGCGGCTGCCGCGAGCTTGCCCCATCCCCCCGAGAGCTGTTCCGACAGCACCGGCGCGTGCGCCATCCATCCGGGAGGGCTCGAGCTCGCGACCGAGGCGGGCGTGCCGCCCTCGCCCGCGCCGCCGCCACGCCAGCGGCCGAAGATCGGGAACGGCAGCAGCGACCCCAGCTTGGCCGCCGCGCGCTTGCGCAGCGGGACGTGCGTGAGGATCGAGGCGTCGAGCCCGGCGGCGAGCGCCTCGCGGCGGCACGGCTGGCAGTACGCAACGTGGCGCGTAAGCCGGCGCTGCTCGCGCGTGCCGAGGCGGCTTTCGACCGCTGTCGCGATAAGGCTCTGGATCCGCAGGCAGCGCGCGCCGCTGACCAGTTCGTCGTACTCCTCGGTGAGCCGCCGACGGGCGCGGAACAGCGTGCTCTCGACCGCCGGCCGGCTCATGCCCATGCGGTCGCCGATCTCGCGGTAGGACAGCCCTTCGAGCTCGCGCAGCAGCAGGATCTCGTGGTGCGTGTCCGACAGGCCACCGAACGCGCCGCACAGGTTGTCGAGCTCCTGCTTGGCCGCGACGGCGTCGTCGGGCGCGGGGTCGGAGCCCACGAGCCGCCCGTAATCGGCCGGGGCGAAGCCGTCGTCGGCCTGCAGCGAGATCTCCTCGGCGCGCTTGGAGCGCCGGAACTGGTCGATGCACGCGTTCTTGGCGATCTCGTAGACCCACGGCTTGAACGCGATCGGCCGCTCGGTCTCGCGCATCCGCCGCAGCGCCGAGACGAAGACCTCCTGCGTGACGTCCTCCGCGCGGCCATGGTCCTTGACCATGCCCATCACGTAGGCGTGGATCCGCCGCTGATAGCGCGCGTAGAGCGCCTCGAACGCGCGGTCGTCCCCACGGCGGACCGCGGCGACCAAACGGTGATCGTCGTCGGTGGTGGGCTCTGCAACGATGCGGACCGGCTCTGCGATCCCGCTCAAACCCCTACCCACGGTGGAGTGTCCCTCCTGCGCGCGTCAAAGTGTCTTCCTCTGGCTCACGTCCGTCAGCGCGAGTCCAGGAAACTTTAGCGTTCAATTGAGCCAACGCGGCCGCAATGGCTGCGCTCCCCCTTTGTTCCCGTTTCCGTGACGCGACTCACATCGATAATTGCCGCGCTGGACGAACGGCTGACTCCGGAGGCCTTCGAGGACCTCGGCCCCAACGGCCTGCAGGTACCGGGCGCCGACGAGGTGACCAAGGTCGCGACCGGCGTGTCGGCCCAGCGCGAGCTGATCGAGCGGGCGATCGAGGAGGGCGCCCAGCTCGTCCTCGTCCACCACGGGCTGTTCTGGCGCTTCCACCCGACCGGCCTCACGCCGGTGCTCGCCGAGCGGCTGCGGCCGCTGTTCAAGCACGACGTCGCGCTGGCCGGCTACCACCTGCCGCTCGACGCGCACCCCGAGGTGGGAAACAACGCAATCCTGGCCGAGCGGGTCGGCTGCGAGCGTCACGAGCCGTTCGGGACTTACCACGGCACGCCGATCGGGCGCGCCGGGACGTTCGCGGGCGACGGCATCCCGGCGGCTGAGCTGTTCGAGCGCGTGCGCGCGGTGACCGCGCGCGTGCCGACGGTGTTCGACGCCGGGCCGGAGCGCGTGCGGCGGATCGGGATCGTGTCCGGCTCGGGTTCGGACATGCTGCCGGAGGCGGTCGCGCTCGGTTTCGACGCGTTCCTGACCGGCGAACCGCGCGAGCACGTGATGGCCGACGTGCGCGAGGCGGGCATCCACTTCATCGCCGCCGGCCACTACGCGACGGAGACCTTCGGGGTGCGCGCGCTGGGCGACTGGCTGGCCGAGCGCTTCGGGATCGAGCACGTCTGGGTGGACATCCCGAATCCGGTGTAACAAAAAGGGGACAGTCCCCGTCGCTACGAACCACGACCGGCCCGAAGGGCGGGGACAGTCCCCGTCGCTACGAAGGACGACCGGCCCGAAGGGTGGGGACAGTCCCCAATGTTTAGCGCGTATTGAGGAGTTGTTGTTGATGACGTCCGTTTCCCGCGCTACCGTGCTCTGCCACGTGGCAAACCTCACAGGAGGCATCGGTCTGATGGCAATCCATCTCACGCCCACCGAGCTCGCGCGCGAGGCAGGCATGGAGCGTCGCGAGGTCATCGAGAAGTGCATGGAAATGGGCGTGCCGATTTTCCAGGGTCGCATCGACAAGACTCTCTTCCTGGCCAACCTCACCGAGTTCGAGTCGTTCTCGTCGAGTAGAAGGCAAGTAGCCACGGCTTGACGCATCCGGCGCCGCGGGTCGCGCGCCGCTTCTAGAATCGCGCACCTCAGGTCCGAGGAGGAGAGGGAGCGCATGGAATCCAGCACGGCACCCCGGGCGACTGCGACGACCGGGTCGTCGACGATCGCCGACATGATGGGCCTCGCGGCCGATCGGTTCGCCGACAAGACGGCCGTCACGTTCAAGCGGGGGGACGACTGGGTCAAAGTCTCCTACCGCGACGTCGGCGAGATCGTCTCCGAGGTCGCGCGCGGGCTGATCGACCTCGGGCTCGAGCCCGGCGACAAGGCGGCCGTGCTGTGCAGCACGCGCGCCGAGTGGAGCTACGCGAGCTTCGGCATCACCAGCGCCGGCGGCGTCGTGGTGCCGATCTACCCGACGAACTCGCCGGAGGAGTGCGAGTGGGTGGCGGGCAACTCCGAGTCGCGCTTCCTGTTCGCCGAGGACCCGAGCCAGGTCGCCAAGATCGCCAAGGTGCGCGAGCGGCTGCCGGCGCTCGAGGCGATCATCCTGATGGACGGCGACGCGCCCGACGCGATCACGCTCGACGAGCTGCGCGAGCGCGGCCGCGCCCGCGACGCCGCCGAGGTCGCCGAGCGCGCCGCGGGCGTCGAGCCCGACGACCCGTACACATTCATCTACACGTCCGGCACGACCGGCCCGCCGAAGGGCTGCGTGCTCTCGCACAACAACTACCGGTCGGTCGTCACGATGTGCGAGCAGGCGAGCATCCTGCACGAGGGCGACATCGCCTACCTCTACCTGCCGCTCGCCCACTCGTTCGCGCTGCTGATCGAGCTGATCGCGATCGACCTCGGCGGCACGATCGCCTACTGGGGCGGCGACCCGAAGGGCATCGTCGGCGAGCTGATGGCGGTCAAGCCGCACTACCTGCCGTCGGTGCCGCGGATCTTCGAGAAGATCTACACGCTCGTCACGTCCACCAACGACCCCGACAAGATCCGCGCTGCGACCGCGCTCGGCCTCAAGGTCCGGGCCATGCAGGACGCGGGCCAGACGGTCCCGGACGAGCTGCAGGCGGCGTTCGACAAGGCCGACGAGGAGCTCTACGCCAACGTCCGCAACGTGTTCGGCGGCCGGCTGCGCCAGGCGACCAGCGGGGCCGCCCCGATCGCCCAGGAGATCCTCGAGTTCTTCTACGCCTGCGGCGTGCCCGTGCTCGAGGGCTACGGGATGACGGAGACCGCCACGGCGTCGACGGTGTCTACCCGGGAGTCATACAAGTTCGGCACCGTCGGCCGGCCGCTGCCGGGTACCGAAGTGCGGATCGCCGACGACGGCGAGATCCTCGTCCGCGGCCCGCACATCTTCGGCGGCTACTACAAGATGGAGGACAAGTCGTTCGGCGCGATCGAGGACCGCTGGCTGCACACCGGCGACCTCGGCGCGATCGACGAGGACGGCTTCCTCTCGATCACCGGCCGCAAGAAGGACATCATCATCACCGCGGGCGGCAAGAACCTCACACCGGCGAATCTCGAGAACGACCTCAAGCAGTCGCGCTGGATCTCCCAGGCGGTCATGCACGGCGACCGGCGGCCGTACCCGGTCGCACTGATCACGCTCGATCCCGAGGAGATCGGCCCGTGGGCGAAGGAGCAGGGCCTGCCGGAGGACCCGGCGGCGCTGGCCTCCGAGCCGAAGGTGCTCGAGCTCATCCAGGGCGTCCTCGACGAGGTCAACAGCAAGTACGCGCGCGTCGAGCAGATCAAGAAGTTCGTGATCCTCGACCACGACCTCTCGCAGGAGACCGGCGAGCTGACGCCGACCCTGAAGGTCAAGCGCAACGTGGTCAACGAGAAATACGAGCCGCTGTTCGACCGGCTGTACGCGGAGGGCTGACCCCGGCAGCGAACGGCAGCCCGGGCTGCCGCGGCACGCGCGCGCGGACCGCGGCGCGCGTGCCCAGCCGGCCGGAGAAGCGGCCGCTCGCGAACGTGCGCACGACGCGCCGCGTGACCCAGCGGCGCCCGGCGCGCGCCTGCAGCTCGACGAGCGCGCCGCCGCGCGGGATGCGGCCGCCGCCGACGCGGCCGCGCAGGACGCCGCCGGCGAGGCGCGCGGTCACCGGCACGCGCACGCGCAGCGTGAGCGCGACCGCACCGCCAGGCGCGGCGATCCGCAGCCGCCGCGACGGCCCGACCCGCGTGAACGCGGTGAACCGCCCGT
>DATDKF010000250.1:0-24586 GCA_036520135.1 Solirubrobacteraceae bacterium | reverse complement strand
GCGAGCGCGACGTTGATCGCGCGGCGCACCGGTCCCCCGGCGAGCTCGGCCGCGTGTCGCGCGGGGCGTCCGACCACGGTCGGCGGCCGGCCGGCGTGGATGCAGCGGTCGGGGTCGGTGCGGAGGTGCTTGATGAAGTCGATCGCCATCGCTTGGCCGCAGCGCGTAAGGTCCGGGGTGTGGCCGGCGTTGGCGACGACGGCGTAGATGGGGTGGGCGAACTGGGCGGCGGCCTTGCGGCCCTGCTCGACGGGCGTGTTGGTGTCCAGATCGCCGGATTGCACGAGGACGGGGACGTCGGGCATCGAGTGGCCCCGCAGGGGTGATCCGGCGGTCGGGTCGGCCGGCCAGTCCAGGCACTTCGGCCCGGCGTCGATGTTGGTGTTCAGCCACGCGCCGGCCGAGAAGGGGCGAAATTCCGCCGGGTCGAGCGCCGCGAGCGCGCGGTCGTATTGCGCCCGCCGCTCCGCGGGCTCAGCCGTGAGGTCGTACGGCCGCGGGTAGTCCTTGCATGAGACCGCGGTGCCGGCGCCGATGCTGAAGTCCGCCGGATCGACAAGGAAACCGCCGACCTCCTGGACCCGCGACGCGGTCACCAGGCGCTTCAGCAGGGCGAGGTCGTGGTCCACCGCGGAATCGACGGCGGCCGGCAGCAGACCGTAGACCTGCGGATCGCCGCCCGCGAACGTGACGTTCGCCAGCTCGCGCTCGCCGAGGGTGAGCCGGACAGGCCCGATGGGGCTCTGCGCCGTGAAGGTGACCGGGTGCCGGCGCAGACGCCGGGCCAGCCGCTCGACCTGCCCGAGCACGCGGGGACGCGAGCAGCGGTGCGTGCGCCGGCAGACCAGGCCGATGGCGCGCCGCACGCCGTGCAGCACATCTCGGCCCCACGGGTCGGACGCGATCGGGAAGGCACCGTCGAGGACGATGGAGCGGACGTGCCCGGGGTGTCGCGCGGCGTATACCGGCATCAGGAACGTGCCATAGGAGTCGCCCCACAGGTCGAGCTTGTCGACGTTCAGCGCCGCCCGCACGGCTTCGATGTCGTCGGCGACCGCGGCCGAGCCATAGAGGCCGGCGTGCGCTCCCAGGTCGGTCCCGCACAGCTTCCCGATGCCCGGCAGGTCGAGCGACAGCGGATCCTGGGCGGCCAGGCTCGGGCAGCTCAGCGCGCCCGATCGTCCGGTCCCGCGGGGATCGATCAGCAGAAGGTCGCGGCGTGTGCGCAGAGGAGCCAGCGCCTGTGTGTACAGCTCGGCGTTCGCGATCGTGGAATCGCCGGGGCCGCCGGGGTTCGGGGCGATTGTGCCGAGACCGGGGCGGCTCGTGTCCGTGTGGGGCACGAGGGCGTAGGCGATGCCGATCGTGCCCGCCGCCGGGTTCGCGCGGTCCAGCGGGACCGTCACGGTCCCGCACCGTGCCCCGGGCAGGCACGGCGCGTCAGCTTGAGCGGCGGCGCTCAGCGCGAGGGCGCCGAGCAGGATCGCGCCCGCGGCGGCCAGCGCCCGACGGGCGGTTCGAGTCAGGTCCAGGGACATGCGAAGTGTTCCTTTCGTGGGGAGGCAACCGGCCCGCCGAGGCGGGCCGGTTTGAGCGTCAGACGAGGTCGCGGCGCCGCAGGCGCGCGGCGGCGGCCAGGAAGGCGACCGCCAGCCAGGCGACGAGCACCGCGAGCGCGACGCCCGGGGCCAGCAGTCCCGCTTCGGCACCCCCGAGGACCGCGTCGGGCGCGCCGAACAGCGGGCCGAATCGACCCACCGCCGGCACGGCGTTGAGAAGCGGCGGCTCCAGCGCTGCGGCCACCACGATCAGCCCGATCACGGTGACGACCTGGTTGCGCACCAGCGCGCCGACGCAGACGCCGACGGGGCCGAGCAGCGCGGCGACGGCCACGTTGCGCCACAGCACGTCGAACAGGCCGCCCGCGCCGAGGGTCTCCTCGCCGCGGCCCGACAGGATCAGCGTGCCCACGACCATCGTCGCCACCGTCACGAGGACGGATAGGACGACGCCGGCCGCCGAGTAGGACAGGGCCTTGGCGGCGAGCAGCCGCGCGCGGTCGGGCGCGGCGAGCACGGTGCCCGTGATCGTGCGATGGCGCCACTCGCCCGTCATCCCGATCGCGCCGAGCAGCACGATGAAGTATGTGACGGAGGAGTTGGTGAACAACGCGTGGGCGTCGTCGTGGACGCTCATGCTCGCGGCGATGGCGACGAGGCCCACCGACAGCAGCGCCGCCGTGCCGACGATCACCGCGAACGTGCGCGTGGTGCGGAGCTTGAGCAGCTCGGCTTGCAGGAGCGCGATCATGCCTGCGCTCCGGTCAGGGCGAAGAACGCGTCCTCCAGCGAGCGTGCCCGCGGCGCCAGGCCGAGCACCGCTACGCGCTCGTCGCCGGCGATCTCGCCGACCTCGGCAGGGGTCGCGCCGAGCACGTGCAGCACGTCACCGTCGCGCTCGACCCGGTGGCCGCGCCGCTCGAGCGCGCCGCTCAATCGGACCGGATCCTGCGCGCGGACCTCGGTCGCCGGGCCGTCATCTCCGCCGAGCACCGCATCCAGGGTTCCCTGGGCGCGCAGCTCGCCGCCGGCGATCACGACCACGTCGTCGACCGACTGGGCGACCTCGGCGAGGACGTGACTGGAGACCAGCACAGCGCGACCGCCGGCCGCCTGGTCTCGCAGCAGGCCGCGCAGCCACGTGATCCCCGGCGGATCGAGGCCGTTGGTCGGCTCGTCGAGGATCAGGACCTGCGGGTCGCCGAGCAGCGCGCCCGCGATCGCCAGGCGCTGGCGCATGCCCATCGAGTAGCCCTTCACGGGCCGATCGGCTGCATCGCTGAGGCCGACCGCGGACAGGACCTCGTCGACCCGCCCGGCCGCATGGCTTCCGGTGATGGCCAGGACCCGCAGGTGGTTGCGGGCACTGCGTCCCGGGTGGAAGGACGCGTCCTCGAGCACCGCGCCGACGCGGGTGGCCGGCCGCTCGAGCTCGTCATAGCACTTGCCGCCGAACGTGGCCGAGCCGGACGACGGTCGCACCAGCCCGAGCAGCGCGCGCAATGTCGTGCTCTTCCCGGCGCCATTCGGGCCGAGGAAGCCGGTGACGCGGCCGGCTTTGATATCGAAGGACAGGTTGTTGACGGCCGCGACGTCGCCGAAGCGCTTGGAGAGGTCGCGGACCTCTACTACGGGTGCCATGTGGAGACTCCTTGGGGAGGGTGTGGGTGCCTCGATGAGTCTCCGGTGGATCGGGTGCCCTGTCATCGCCCCGACGGCGCCTTCGCGCTCCGCCACGCCGCAGATCTTCGGCGGGGGCGCTCTCTGTCGAAAGGACTACGCGCCGGGCCTGACCAGCCCGCTCTCGTAGGCCAGGACGACGGCCTGTACGCGATCGCGCAGGCCGAGCTTGGCGAGCAGACTGGACACGTGGGTCTTGATGGTGCCCTCGGTGACGAACAGCTCGGCGGCCAGCTCGGCGTTGCTGTTGCCTCGCGCCAGCATCACCAGCACCTCGCGCTCGCGTTGCGTCAGCGACTCCAGCCGCGCCCGCACATCCGGTGCGACGGGTCGCCGGGCGAACTGCTCGATGATGCGGCGGGTGACCGAAGGCGCGAGCAGCGCATCGCCGGCGGCCACGACGCGCACCGCGTTGATGAGCTCCTCGGGCGGGGCGTTCTTGAGCAGGAAGCCGCTCGCGCCGCACTCCATCGCCTCGAAGACCTACTCGTCGCGCTCGAAGGTGGTGAGGATGACCACGCGGCTCACCAGGTCAGGGTTCCCGGTGATTCGCCGCGTCGCCTGCAGTCCGTCGCCGCCGGGCATCTGGATGTCCATGAGGACGACATCGGGGCGCAGGCGCCTGGCCGCCGCCGCGGCCTGCTCGCCGTTCTCGACTTCGCCGACGACCTCGATGTCGGGCTCGGACCCGAGGATCATGCGGAAGCCGGCGCGGACCATGGCCTGGTCGTCGGCCAGCAGCACACGGATGCTCACAGTGCGCCCGCCGGGGTGGGGAGCTTGACCCGGACGGCGAACCCGCCGCCCGCCGCGGGACCGGCGCTGAGCTGGCCGCCGTGGAGCGCGGCGCGCTCGCGCATGCCGATCAGCCCCAGGCCTCCCGATGCCGGCGCCAGGCCGCCGCTCGGACGGCCGTCGTCGACGATCTCGACCTCGAGCTCGTCGGGCCAGTAGCGCAGGTGCACGTCGGCTCGCGATGCTGCGGCGTGCTTGAGCGTGTTGGTCAGCGCCTCCTGCACGATCCTGTAGGCGGACACGTCGACCGTCGCCGGCAGCGTCCGCCGCTCGCCTTCGACGCTGACCTCCACGGTCAGCTCCGCGTCGCTCATCGCCGCCGCCAGGCTTCCGAGCTGCCCGAGGCCCGGCTGGGATGCCAGGGGGTCCGGGTCTCCGGCCTGGCGCAGGAAGCCGAGCAGCCGGTACAGCTCCTGGACCGCGTGGCGGCTCGAGAGCTCGATCGCGGCAAGCGCCTCCTTCGCCTTCCCTGGATCCCGGTCGATGACCACGCGCCCGGCACCGGCCTGGACCCCCATCATGCTCACGTGATGGGCGATCACGTCGTGCAGTTCGCGCGCGATCCGCACTCGCTCCTCGAACACCGCGCGGCGCGCGTTCTCCTCGCCCTGGCCCTCGGCATGGTCGGCACGCTCTTCGGCCGCCTGGGCCTGCACGACGCGCTCGCGCAGGGCGAAGCCGACGAGCCAGGCGATCGCGAACAGCGCCGGGATGAGGACGAACTCGCCGGGAGACTGCGCCGGGTCGTTGTAGACGACGAGCGTGATGCCGCCGAGCACCACGGCCAACCCAATCCGCCTCGGGACGGGGTCAGGGACGTTGCCGAGCAGGAACGACGCGGCCATCCCCGCGGCGAACACGCTGACGTGGTTGGCGGCGAGGCTCCCGTCGACGAACGAGATCGCCCCGGCCACCAGCCACACCGCTGCGGGCGCGGCGAACGGGAACTGGCGGCGGCCCAGCAGCGGCAGGACGGCGAGCGCGACGGCCGGCGCGGCGAACCACAGCGGCGCGCTGGAGTCGCTCATCTCGTCGTGCCCGAGGACGACCTCCAGCGCGCCGGCGATCGCTCCGATCACGATCAGGAGATCGAAGCCGTGGCGGCGCGCGGACGACCAGAGCCGGCTCACCCGTCGAACGTACTCCACGCGGTCGTGGGCCGCATGCCTCCGAAGACGGATCTTTGTTGAACGCCGTGCTGTGCTATCTGCCGAGATGGCTCGCCGAACGCCTTCCCGCGTGCAGGTCTACAGCGACCCGCTGCAGCACGCGCTGATCGCCGCCGCGGTCGCCGGCCCGCTGGTGCCGCGGTTCGGCCGCGGCGTGATCGCGAGCGCGGTCGCCCCGGCGCTGGTGATCGATGTCGACCATGCGATCGCGGCGCGGTCCGTGCGCGTCCGCGACACCACGGCGCTCGCCACGCGGCCGCGCAGCCATAGCCTGCTCACCGCGCTCGGTACCGGCGCGGTCGTCGCCGTGGCGGCCGGCCCGGCGCACGGGTGGGCGGCGTTCGGCGGGCTGGTGTCGCACCTGCTGCACGACGCGGGTGACCGTGCGGCGCCGACGCCGCTGCTGTGGCCGTTCGCGCCGGCCCGCCAGCTCGGCCGCCGCCGGCAGCTCGCGGGCACTGTTCTGCTGGCGCTGGGATCGCTCGCGGTCAGCCGCGCGACGGCAGCCACTTCGCGAGGCCGGTCTTCTGGCGCCGCTGGTGGCGGCGGCGGAACAGCTCCCCCGCGAACAGCGTGAGGCCGATCGTCACCACGAGCTCGACCGCGCGCCGCCCGCGGAACGACGACTCGCCGTGCTCACGCTGGCGCATGTGCACGGGCACCTCGATCAGGCGCAGCTTGGCGTCGGTGATGCGGACCAGCGCCTCCACCTCCGGCGCCTCGCACACGTAGGGATCGGCGAGCAGCGCCAGCGCGCTGCGGTTGACGGCGTACAGCCCGCTCGTGCCGTCGGAGATCGCCTGCCCGAGCCGCAGGCGCATCAGGAGCCGCAGCAGCGAGGTGCCGAAGACGCGCTCGGGCGGCGGCTTGTAGCGCTCACCGTCCTTGACCGAGTCCGGCAGGAAGCGCGAGCCGACCGCGACGTCGCACTCGTCGGACTGGACGAGCGCGAGCATCCGGGCCAGCTCGGCCGCCGGGTGCTGGCCGTCGGCGTCGAGCCGCCCGCAGTAGTCGTAGCCGCGCACGAGCGCCTGGCGGTAGCCCTCGGCGATCCCTTCGCGCAGCCCACGGTTCTCCTCGAACGTCACGACGTCCGCGCCGCCCGCGCGCGCCGCGGCGGCGGTGCCGTCGGTCGAGCCGTCGTCGATCACGAGCAGATCGGCGCCCGGGAGCGAGCCGTGCGCCTCGGCCAGCACGCCGGGCAGCGAGCGCTCCTCGTTCCACGCAGGGATGAAGACGACGGTCCCGGCCACGACCGGCAGCCTACGGGGTGCGTGTAACACTTCGCCCGTGGGAGCGGACGAGGGGTACTTCGGCGAGAGCGTCGCGGCGCGCTACGACGACCTGTCATGGAGCATGTACGACCCGGCGCTGATCGAGTCGACCGTGGACCTGCTCGCGGAGCTGGCGGGTGACGGCGCGGCGCTGGAGTTGGCGATCGGTACGGGCCGGATCGCGCTGCCGCTGGCCGAGCGCGGCGTGCGCGTCGCCGGCATCGACAACTCCGAGGCGATGCTGGGCCGGCTGCGCGAGAAGCCCGGAGCCGAGCGGATCGAGGCCGGCGTCGGGGACATGGCGACGACGCGCGTCGAGGGCGAGTTCTCGCTCGTCTATCTCGTCTTCAACACGATCTTCAACCTGACCACGCAGGACGGCCAGGTCGCGTGCTTCGAGAACGCCGCGGCACACCTCGGCAGCGGCGGCCGGTTCGTGATCGAGGCGCGCGTGCCGGAGCTCCAGCGGCTGCCGCTCGGCCAGACCGTCCTCCCCTGGCGCGCCGACCCGAGCGGCATGTCGTTCTACGTCTACGACATCGTCACGCAGCGGCTGGGCGGCCAGCACTACCACTTCGCCGACGGCATGGTGGAGACCAGCCCGACCGAGATGCGCTACGCGTGGCACACCGAGCTGGACCTGATGGCGCGCGTCGCCGGGATGCGGCTGGAGTCCCGCTGGGCGAACTGGAAGCGCGAGGAGTTCACCGGGCTCAGCCCCGCGCACGTGTCGGTCTACATCAAGCCCTGAAGCCGGCGCTCGAGGAAGCGCCGCTCGGTGTCGTCCGGGTCGAGCGCGAGAGCGCGGGCGTAGGCGTCGCGCGCCTCGTCGACGCGCCCGAGCCGGCGCAGCAGGTCGCCGCGCGTCGAGTGCAGGTAGCGGTAGTCGTCGAGGGCGAGCGACTCCACCAGCGCGAGCGCGGCCTCCGGCCCCTCCACCTCGGCGACCGCGACCGCGCGGTTGAGCTCGACGACCGGCGAGCCGGTGAGCCGGTACAGCTCGGCGTACAGCGCGGCGATCTGCGGCCAGTCGTGCGGATCGTCGGCGTGGAGCGAGGCGATCGCCGCCTGCACCACGTACGGGCCGCGCCCGCACAGGGCCAGGGCGCGGTCGAGCACCCGGCGCCCGAGCGCGATCTGCGCGGCGTCCCACAAGGCGCGGTCCTGGTCGGCGAGCAGCACCAGCTCGCCGTCGGCGAACCGCGCCTCGCGGCGGGCGTCGTGTAGCAGCATCAGCGCCAGCAGGCCGTGGACCTCCGGCTCGTCGCATCAGCTCGGCGAGCGCGCGTCCCAGCCGCAGCGCCTCGGCCGCGAGGTCGCCGCGCCCCGCGTAGCCCTCGTTGAAGATCAGGTACACGACCGCCAGCACCGCCGCGAGCCGGTCCGGCAGCAGGTGCGCGGGCGGCACGCGGAACGGGATCCCGGCCGCCTTGATCTTGCGCTTGGCGCGCACCAGCCGCTGCGCCATCGTGGCGTCCGGGACCAGGAACGCGCGCGCGATCTCGTCGGTGGTCAGGCCGCCGAGCGTGCGCAGCGTCAGCGCGACCTGCGCGTCGACCGCCAGCGCCGGGTGGCAGCAGGTGAAGACGAGCTCGAGCCGCTCGTCGGGGAAGGTCGTCTCGTCCATCTCATCCTCCACCGCCTCGGGCACGTCGAGCAGCCGGGTCTTGGCGGCCAGCGTGCGGTCGCGCCGGATCCGGTCGAGCGCCCGGTTGCGCGCCGTGGTCACGAGCCACGCGCCGGGGTTTGACGGCACGCCGTCGTGCGGCCAGCGCGCGGCCGCCACCGCGAACGCCTCCTGCGCGGCCTCCTCGGCGAGGTCGAAGTCGCCGAGGAAGCCGATCAGTGCAGCGAGGACGCGGCCCCACTCGTCGCGGAAGGTCTGCTCGAGGATCGCTACCGCTCCGCGATCGGACGGACCTCGATCGCGCCGCCCATGCGCGCGGCCGGGATCGTCGCGGCGAGCGCGATCGCGGCGTCGAGGTCGTCGGCCTCGAAGAGCAGGTAGCCGCCGAGCGCCTCCTTGGTGTCGACGAACGGCCCGTCGGTCGTCAGCGTCCGCCCGTCCTCCACGCGCACGGTCGTCGCGGTCGACGGCTCGTCCATCTGCACGCCGGGCGTGACGTTCGGGTTCGAGTTGATCGCCATGTAGTCGGCGTAGACCGCCTTCTGCTCGTCCTCGGACAGGCGGCTCCAGGCCTCCGGGTCGCGCGGAGTGGGGCTGTCGCCCTGGTGGATCAGCAGCAGGTACTTCATCGTGTCCTCCTTGGTGAGGGGCATCGTCCCCTGACAGACGAACGGGCCGCCCCGAAATCGACAGCCCCCGCAATACTGCACGCCGATGGCCAAGCCGAGCGCGGAGCAGATCGAGGCTCGCCTCTGGAACGCCGGTGTCACCGACGTCGAGCAGGCGCTGCTCGACCAGTACAAGCTCTACGTCGAGATGGCGGACCGCATCAGCGCCCGCCGCGGGCTGACCAACACGTTCTTCCTCACGCTCAACTCGGCGATCTTCACCCTGTTCGGCGTGCTGTGGAAGGACAAGCCGGCGGACATCGACGACGCGATCGTGCTGCTGCTGGCCGCCGTCGCCCTCGGTCAGTGCGCCGCCTGGGGCATCCTCGTGCGCTCCTACCGCCTGCTCAACGGCGCCAAGTACGAGGTCATCGGGCTGATGGAGAAGCGGCTGCCCGCGTCTCCCTACGCCGCCGAGTGGCAGGCGCTGGGCGCGCTCCGGGACTGGAAGCGCTACGTGCCGCTCTCCCACGCGGAGAGCTGGGTGCCGTACCTGTTCGGGGCCGCCTATCTCGTCGGCGCGGTCATCTTGCTCGCGACGTAGCTTGATCGCCGCCGGCCGACCGGGTAGCGTGAAGGGCATTCGAGTAAAGGTCTCTAACCAGATTGCGATACTCGCGCTGCTGCTCACCGCAGGTCCGGCGAGCGCGGCGGTCCGCGTCGACCAGCTCGGCTACGCGCCGGGGGAGCAGAAGATCGCCTACCTGATCGCGGCGAAGCCCGGCGAGCGCTTCACGGTCGTCGACGCGGGCGGCGACGTGGTGCTGCGGGGCCGCGCCGGCAAGAGCCGCGGGCGCTGGAACCGGCGCTACCGGTCGGTGCAGCCGCTCGACTTCTCCGCACTGCGCGCGCCCGGCCGCTATCGCGTGCGCGCGGGCGGCGCAAGCTCGCCCCGGTTCCGGATCGCGCCGGCGGCGACGCTGCTCGGCCCGCGGGTGCCCGAGGCGGTCGCGTTCTTCCAGGCGCAGCGCGACGGCGCCGACGTGGTTGCCGGGACGCTCCGCCGCAAGCCCGCGCACCTCAACGACCGCGCGCTGAGCGTCTACCGGCCGCCCCGCTACGACGGGCCGGACAGCGACGTGATCGTCGGGCGCGCGCTGCACCGCATCGGCGGCCCCGTCGATCTCGAGGGCGGTTGGATGGACGCCGGCGACTTCATCAAGTTCACGCACACGACCGCGTACGCGGCGGCGCTGCTGCTCGTCGCCCGCCGCGAGCTCGGCGCGGCGGCGCCCGCCACGCTCGAGCCCGAGGCGCGCTTCGGGCTCGACTGGCTCGACAAGGCGTGGCTCGAGCAGGACAAGACCCTGCTGCTGCAGGTGGGCATCGGCTCGGGCAACGTGAAGGGCACGTTCAACGGCGACCATGACGTGTGGCGGCTGCCGGAGGTCGACGACGCGCTGACGGGCGCGCGCAACCGCTACCTCGCCCACCGCCCGGCGTTCCGCGCCAATGCGCCCGGCGAGCCGGTCCCGCCGAACCTCGCCGGCCGTGTCTCGGCGGCGTTCGCGCTCGCCGCCCAGCTCGACGCGGCGACGCAGCCGCTGCGCGCGCGGCAGGAGCTCGCGACGGCCGCCGACATCTACGGCGCCGCGAAGACGACGAATGTCAAGGACGTCGCGACCGCGCTCCCGCACGCGTTCTACCCCGAGTCCTCGTGGCGCGACGACCTCGAGCTTGGCGCCGCGGAGCTGGCGCTGGCGGCCGGCTCGCTCGCCGACCCGCGCGCCGCCGCCTGGCGCGCCGACGCCGAGCGCTGGGCGCGCGCCTACATCGCCAAGGAGGCCGGTGGCGACACGCTGAACCTCTACGACACGAGCGCGCTCGCCCACGCCGAGCTGATCCGCGCGGGCGGCGACCGGCGGCCGCTGCTCAAGGACCTGCGCGCACAGCTGCGCCGGGCGGCGCAAACCGCCCGCCGCGACCCGTTCGGTGCCGCGGTCACCTACGACGACTTCGACGCCGCGCCGCACGCGTTCGGCCTCGCCGCGACCGCGGCGCTCTACCACCGACTGACCGGCGACGCCCGCTACGACGCGCTCGGCACCGCCCAGCGCGACTGGGCGCTCGGCGCCAACGCCTGGGGCGCTTCGCTGATGATCGGCGTCGGTCGCAGCTACCCGCGCTGCCCGCAGCACGTGGTCGCGAACCTCAACGGCCGCCGGAACCGGATCCTCGTCGGCGCGGTGGTCAACGGCCCGAATGACAAGACCCTGTTCGAGGACGGCCTCGGCGAGTTCTTCGACGAGGGGCGCTCGTGCCACACCGGCGGCTACGGCGCGTTCACCGGCCACGGCTCCCGCTACGTCGACGACGTCCGCTCGTGGCAGACCGTCGAGCCGGCGATCGACTTCACGGCCGCCGCCGCGCTGGCGTTCGCGCTCGGCGCTACGCCTTGACGGCGAGCGCCTGCGGCAGCGGCAGCGGCTTGCCGATGTGGAAGCCCTGGGCGTAGTCGACGCCCTGGCTGCGCAGGAACTGCACCAACTCGGCGTCGGCCGCGAACTCGGCGACGGTCTCCTTGCCGAGCCCCTGCGCGATGTCCACCACCGCGCGGATGACGAGCTGGTCGGTGCGGTTGGCGAGGCAGCCCGAGACGAACTCGCCGTCGATCTTCAGATAGTCGAACGGCAGGTGCTTGAGGTAGTAGAACGAGCCGAAGCCGGCGCCGAAGTCGTCGAGCGCGAACCGGCAGCCGATCTCGCGCAGGCGCTCGGCGAACTCGCGCGCCAGGTGGATGTTGGCGACCGCTGCGGTCTCCGTGACCTCGAAGGTCAGGCAGCCGGGGTCGGCGCCGGTGCGGGCGATGCCCGCCTCGAGGTCCGCCATCAATCGGTCGTCGGTCAGCGTGCGGCCGGAGAGGTTGACGGTCAGGCGCAGGCCCTGGTCGGCGTGCTCGGCGATCAGCTCGAGCGCGCGGCCGGCCACCCAGCGGTCGATGTCCTGGATGACGTCGAAGCGCTCGGCGACCTGCAGGAACGTGCCCGGTGGGATCAGGTCGCCGTGGTCGTCGACCATGCGGATCAGCAGCTCGTGCTGGGCGATCTCGCCGGTGCGCAGGTCGAGGATCGGCTGGGCGTGCAGGACGAAGCGGTCCTCCTCCAGCGCCTCGCGGATCCGCTCCAGCCAGCGCATGCGGGCCTGCACGCGCGGCGGCTCGTGGCGGTCGGCGGCGTAGGCGGCGTAGCGGTCGCGGCCGGCTTCCTTGGCCTCGTACATCGCGAGATCGGCGTTGACGAGCAGCTCCTCGCCGGTCAGCTCGAGCGAGCCGAACGGGGCGACGCCGACGCTGGTGGTGATCCGCCGCGAGCGGCGCTCGCCGACCACGGTGATCTCCTCGCGCACGGCGCGGACCAGCTTGGCGGCGACGGCCTCGGCCTCATCGGCGCGGCCAGCCGGCAGCAGGACCGCGAACTCGTCGCCGCCGAGCCGGGCGATCACGTCCGAGTCGCGCAGCTGCGCCTTGAGCAGCCCGGCGACCGCGACGATCAGCTCGTCGCCGGCGTTGTGGCCGAGCGTGTCGTTGACGCTCTTGAAGTCGTCGAGGTCGAGCACCAGCAGCGCGCCCTGGGCGCCGTAGCGCTGCGTGTGGGCGACGTGGCGGTCGAGCTCCTGCTCGAAGCGACGGCGGTTGAACAGGCCGGTGAGCGGGTCGTGATCGACCAGGTGCTGGAGGCGCGCCTCGAAGCGGTGGCGCTCGGTGATGTCCTGGATCTGGCCGAGGATGTGGCTCGGGTTGCCGTCGGCGTCGCGCACCAGCGTCGCGTGGACCGACACCCACACCGTGTGGCCGGCGGCGTGCAGGTAGCGCTTCTCTGTGCGGTGGATCTCCACCCGGCCGGCCACGAGGTCGGCGCGCGCGGCCTCGTCGGCGGCGACGTCGTCGGGGTGGGTGATCGCGTCGCAGGTCGTGCGCAGGAGCTGCTCGGCGCTGTAGCCGGTGATCTCGGTCAGGGCCGAGTTCACGCGCAGGTAGCGACCGTCGCGCGCGATCAGGCCCATGCCGATCGGCGCCTGCTCGAACGCGGTCCGGAAGCGCTCGTCGGACTCCACCAGCTCGCGCTCGGCGCGCTTGATCGCGGTCACGTCCTGCGAGAGCAGCATGCCGCCCTCGATCGCGCCGTCGCCGTCGCGCAGCGGGGCGATCTGCACCCAGTAGTCGCCGGTGCTGCCGCTGAACTCGAAAGCCTGCGAGTGCCCGCCGAGCGCGGCGCGGTAGCGCGGCGTGAGCAGCGAGGCGTGCTCGGGCAGGACCTCGGCGAGCGAGCGCCCGACGACGTCGGTACCCAGGCCGGCGGTCTCGAGCGCGGCGCCTGCCGCGAACGTGAAGCGCAGGTCGTGGTCGAAGGTGACGACCGAAGAGTTCGGGAGGTTGTGGACGAGCGTGCGGTAGCGGGCCTCGCTGGCCGCCAGCGCGCCCGCCATCGTGTTGCGCTCGGTGACGTCGCGGGCCACCGCGTAGATGCGCTCGTCCTCGGGCACGACGCGGGCGGTCCACTCGACGTCGCGCCAGCCACCGGCGCGGGTCGCGAGCCGGTTCACGCAGCCGTCGATCACGCCCGCGAACATCAGCTCGATCTCGCGGGCGGCGCGGACGCGGTCCTCGGGATGCACGAAGCCGATCAGCGGCCGCGAGCGCAGCTCGTCGGCGGTCCAGCCGAGCACGACGGTCCACGCGTCGTTGACGCGCTCGAGCCGGCCGTCGGCGCCGGCGGTGCAGAGCATGTCGGGCGCCAGCTCGAAGAAGCGGCTCGTCTCCTCCTCCAGACGGCGGATCTCGGTCTCGTCGCGGACCGTGCCGATCAGGCCGATGATCACGCCGTCGGCGTCGCGGTACGGGGCCTTCACGACGGAGATCGTGCGCTGCGTGGCGCCGACCGCGGTGGTCCGCCAGTAGCGGCGCGTCTCGCCGCTCGCGAGCACGGCCTCGTCGCGGGCACGGCGGGCGGCGCTGTCCGGCACGCCGAACAGCTCGGCGTCGGTGTGGCCGAGCACGGACTCGCGCTCGAGCCCGAGCAGGCGGGCGCCGGCGTCGTTGATCAGCAGGTAGCGGCCCTCGAGGTCCTTGACGAACACGCCATCGGTCGAGCCGTTGACGATCGCCTCGAGCAGGCGCACGTCGTCTCGGCGGCGCGTGGTCGCGCGCCACGCGACGATCGCGGCCGCGGCAAACAGCGCCCACAGGATCACGCCGCCGAGGTGGTGCAGGATCACGAGCTGCAGGCAGAACGCGGCGATCAGGGCGGCGCCGCCGAGCAGCGGGAGCCGCGCGGGCCGCCGGTCGGAACCGGCGCGCACGTCGGCCGCCACCTCGCGCACCATCCGCTCGACCTCGAGCCGCTCGCCGGTGCGGTGGCGCTCGACGGCGTTCTTCGCCGCTCGCAGCAGCGTGGCGCCGTCGGCGACGTCCTTGGGGACGAGGTCCTGCGCCCCGGCGCGGATCAGGCGGCTGGCCTCGGCGTCGTCGCAGCGGCCGGTGAGTGCCACGATCGGCGCCCGGCGGTGCAGCCTGGCGACGGCGGCGCTCGCCTCCGGGAGGTCGGCGTCGAGCAGCACGCAGTCGACGTCGGCGTGGGCCAGGTGGCGCAGCGCTTCGTCCAGGCGCGTGAGGCGGATCAGCTCCTCGGCGTCCAGCAGGGCGGCGACCCGCGCCGCACAGCCGTCGGCGTGGGTGACGAGGATGAGGCGCAGGGGTCGATGCGTGGCCGGCACGGTTACCACCCATCATCGGCGGCTCCCGGCCCGACTGGACCCCGGATCGCTAGCCTCACCGCATGCTCGCGAGCGTGGACGGGGCGATCAGCCCCACCGAGGAGGCGCGGATCTCCGTCGCGGACGAGGGGCTGACCCGCGGCGACGGCGGCTTCGAGGTGCTGCGGCTGTACGGCGGGCGCCCGTTCGCGCTCGAGGACCACATCGTGCGCCTGCGCAACACGTGCGCTGGGCTGCGGCTGGACTGGGACGAGGACGCGGTGCGCGCCGAGATCGCGTCGCTGCTGGACGCGGCGGGCCCGGTCGACGCGCTGCTGCGGGTCGTGCTCACGCGCGGCGGGCGCCGCGTGCTGACCGTCGAGCCCCTGCCGCCGCGGCCCGACGTGGCCCGCGTGATGACCGTGACCTACGCGCCGAACCGCGTGCTCGACGGGCTCAAGACGCTCTCCTACGCGGGCAACATGCTCGCGGGGCGGCTCGCGCGCGAGAACGGGTTCGACGAGGCGCTGCTGGTGACGCCGCACGGCCGGGTGCTCGAAGGGCCGACGTGGTCGTTCTTCTGGGTCGCCGGCGGGGAGCTGCTCACGCCGCCGCTCGAGGACCGGATCCTGGCCTCGATCACCCGCGCGTACGTGATCGAGGAGTGCGACGCGCGGGAGCGGCCCTGCACGCTCGACGACGTCGCGGGCGCCGAGGAGGCCTTCATCGCGTCCACGGTGCGCACCGCGATGCCGATCGCGGCGGTCGACGACATCGAGCTGCCGGCGGCGCCGGGGCACGTGACGCTGGAGGCCGCGGGGCGCCTCAACCGCCGGATCGAGCGGGAGCTGGCGGGCTCAGCCGTCTAGCTGCGGCGCCGGACCGTTCTTGCGTGTACTCACCGTCATAGGGAACCGGCCGCAATTCGTGAAGGCCGCCGCGGTCTCTGACCGCCTGCGCGCCGGCGCGGACGAGGTGCTGGTCCACACCGGCCAGCACTACGACGACGAGCTCTCGCGCGTGTTCTTCGACGAGCTCCGGCTGCCGCGCCCCGAGCACCATCTCGAGCTCGGCGGCGGGAGCAACACGTCGCAGACCGCGCGCATGCTGGCCGCGCTGGAGCCGCTGATCGCCGCGGAGCGGCCCGACGTGGTGCTCGTCTACGGCGACACGAACTCGACGATGGCGGGCGCCCTGGCCGGCGCCCAGGCGGGCGTTCCGGTCGCGCACGTGGAGGCGGGGATGCGCTCCTACGACCGGACGATGCCGGAGGAGCTCAATCGCGTCGTGGCCGACCACTGCGCGGCGCTGCTGCTGTGCTCGTCCGGGCGGGCGGCGGACGCGCTGCGGGGCGAGGGGGTGGTCGGCGAGATCGTCGTGGTGGGCGACGTGATGGTCGACGTGGCGCAGATGCTGGTCCCGCGGGCGCGCGAGCGGCGCGAGGCCCTGGCGGCGTGCGGGGTCTCGCCCGGCGGGTACCTGATCGCGACCGCGCACCGCGCGGGCAACGTCGACGACCCGGCGCGGCTCGAGCGGCTCGTCGATCTGCTGCTGGCCGTCCCTGGGCCGGTGGTGCTGCCGCTGCACCCGCGCACACGCGCGCGCGCCCAGGCGGCCGGCCTGCTCGAGCGCTTGGAGGGCGGCGTGCGGGTGGCCCCGCCGCTCGGCTACATGGACTTCACCGCGCTGGTGGTGAACGCGCGCGCGGCGCTGACCGACTCCGGCGGCGTCCAGAAGGAGGCCTATCTGGCCGGCGTCCCGTGCGTGACGCTGCGGTCGACGACCGAGTGGACCGAGACCGTCGACGCGGGCTGGAACACGCTCGTCGACCTCGACGCCGACGCGGCGGTCGCGGCGCTCGAGCGGCCGGTGCCGGCCGAGCGGCCGCCGCTGTACGGGGACGGCCGGGCGGGCGAGCGGGTCGTCGAGGCACTACGGAGGATGGTGGCATGACGGATTACGAGGCCGGGCCCTACTGCGTCATCGCCGATGACGCCACGATCGGCGCCGGCACGCGGCTCGGCGCCCACGTGATCGTGCATCCCGGCACGGTCGTGGGCGAGGGCTGCGAGGTGCAGGACGGCGCCGTGCTCGGCAAGCCGCCGAAGCTGGCGCGGCACTCCTCTGCGGCGCGCGGCGGCGGTGAGCCGCTGGTGATCGAGGCGGGGGCGGTCGTCTGCTGCCGCGCGATCGTGCTGGCGGGCGCGCACGTGGGGGCGGGAGCGATCATCGGCGACCAGGCGTTCGTGCGCGAGCGCTCGCGGGTCGGCGAGGGGTCGGTGATTGGCCGCGGCAGCGCGGTCGACAACGACGTGGTGGTCGGCGCGCGGGTGCGCGTGCAGACGGACGTCTATCTGACCGCCTACTCGGTGGTGGAGGACGACGTGTTCGTCGGGCCGGGCGCGCTCACCACCAACGACTCCACGATGGCGCGCCACGACGCGTCGTACAAGCTGCGGGGGACGATCCTGCGGCGGGCGTGCCGGGTGGGCGGCGCGGTCGTGATCACCCCGGGGGTCGAGGTCGGCGAGGAGGCGTTCGTGGCTGCCGGCGCGGTCGTCACCCGTGACGTGCCGGCGCGCGGCGTCGTGATCGGCGTGCCGGCGCGACTCGTGCGCGACGTCCCGGACGAGGACCTGCTGGAGCGCTGGCGGTGACGAGCTACACGTCGCCGCCCCCGCCGGGCGCCGGCGGGCCGCGGCCGGCGCTCACCGGGCGGCGGGTGCTCGCCGGCTGGTGGTCGCGCGTCGGCGCGGCGCTCGTCGACGGCATCATCATCGGCGTCGGCGGGCTGGTGCTGGTGATCGCGATCACCGCGCCGTTCTCGATCGGCTTCTTCGCCAGCGACGGCGTCGGCATCGTGGCGGTGCTCGTCGGCCTGCTGATCGCCGTGCTGTGCACGTCGATCGTCGCGCTGTTCTACGCGCCCGCGCTGATGGCGCGCACCAACGGGCAGACGCTCGGCCGGATGGTCGCCGGGATCCGCGTCGTGCGCGCGAACGGCGTACCGATCGACTTCGGCTTCGCGATGTTGCGCGAGGTCGTCGTCAAGGTGCTGCTCTTCGGCGTCCTCGGGACGCTGACCGGCGGGCTGGCCCCGCTGATCGACGTGCTGTGGCCACTGTGGGACGAGGAGAACCGCGCGCTCCACGACCTCGTCGTGAACACGCGCGTGATCCGCGCCTAAACCGGCGCTGCGGCGCCGGCGGCGCGGCTCGAGCGGCCGGCCTCGGTCCAGATGATCTGGTCGCGGCCGGGGCCGACGCCGATCAGCGCGATCGGGACGCCGACGAACTCGGAGACGTAGGCGAGGTAGTCGCGCGCGGCCTGCGGCAGGTCGTTCTCGTCGCGGATGTCGCCGATGTCCTCGTCCCAGCCAGGCAGCCGCTCGTAGTCGCCGGCCGCCTGGTGCATGACGGTCTGGTGGTAGGGATAGGCGTCGAAGCTCGCCTCCTCGACGCCGCGGTAGCGCGTGCAGACGTTGAGCGCTCCGAGGCCGGTCAGCACGTCGAGCTTGGTGATCGCGAGGTGGTCGAGGCCGTTGATGCGGGCGGCGTAGCGGAGCGCCACCAGGTCGAGCCAGCCGACGCGGCGGGCGCGCCCGGTGGTCGTCCCGTACTCGCCGCCGGCCTCGCGCATCGCGGCGCCGAGCTCGTCCTCGAGCTCGGTCGGGAACGGGCCGGAGCCGACGCGCGTCGCGTACGCCTTTGCCACGCCCCAGACCTCGTCGAGGTCCTTCGGGCCGACGCCCGCGCCCGCGCAGGCGCTGCCGGCGACGACGTTGGAGGAGGTCACGAACGGATACGTGCCGTGGTCGATGTCGAGCAGCGTCCCCTGGGCGCCCTCGAAGATCACCGTGCGGCCGTTGTCGAGCGCATCCCAGGTCAGCCGCGCGGTGTCCGCGATGTACTGCTCGATCCGGTGGCCGTAGGTCAGGTAGTCCTCGGTCATCGACTGCAGGTCGAGCTCGGGGGACTTCGCGTACGGGCGCAGGCTCAGCCGCTTGGGGTCCATCGCCGCGGCGATCTTCTTCTTGAGGATCTTCTCGTCGAGCAGGTCCTGCACGCGGATGCCGAGCCGCGCCGCCTTGTCGGCGTAGCACGGGCCGATCCCGCGGCGCGTGGTCCCGATCTGCAGCTTGCCGAGCTTCGCCTCGCCCGCGTGGTCGAGGAGCATGTGGTAAGGCATGATCAGGTGCGCGTTGGCGCTGATCCGCAGGCCGGACAGGTCGACGCCCTTGGCGCGCAGGTCGTCGAGCTCGCCGGTCAGCACCTTCGGGTCGATCACGACGCCGTTGCCGATCGCGCACAGGCGGCCGGGGTACAGGATGCCCGACGGGATCAGGTGGAACTTCCACTTCACGCCGTCGCGCACGATCGTGTGGCCCGCGTTGTTGCCGCCCTGGAAGCGGATCACCAGGTCCGCATGCTCGGCGAACAGGTCGGTGATCTTGCCCTTGCCCTCGTCGCCCCACTGGGCGCCCACGATCACGATGCCGGCCATAGCGGGGGTTCAGTCTAGGGGGCGTCCGTACCGGGAAGGCGCGGCGCCCTCCCAGATCGCGTCCTCGTCCTCGACGAGCGGGCCGTCGACGCGCGCGTGCTGTGGGATGCGGTGATCGTCGCCCCACATCGGGAGCGGATCGCCGCCGCAGATCTCGTAGATCCGCGACACCGTGCGGGGCCCGATCTGCTCGACCAGCGCCTTGCGATCGAGGTTGGTGGTGAGCAGCAGCGCCTTGCCATCCTCGTAGCGCGTGTTGACGATCGTGTAGAGCTGCTCGAGCACCCAGGGCGAGCTCTGCTCGGCGCCGACGTCGTCGATGTGCAGCAGGTCGACGGAGCACAACCGGTCGATCAGCTCGTTGAGCGAATACTGCGCGTCGTCGTCGTAGGTGTCGCGCAGGAGCGCGAGCAGCCGGGGCAGCGAGTAGATCGCCACCGTGCGGTCGGCCTCCATGGCGGCCTTCGAGATGAGCATCGCCAGCGTGGTCTTGCCGGTGCCGACGCCGCCGACGAACCAGATGCCGCGACCCTCGTCGAGCCGCTCGCGGATCGACCGCACGTACGTCCGGACCTCGCGGATCAGCGAGTCGTTCATCGACGCGATCGGCTCGCGCTCGAACGACACCTCGCGGAAGCGCTTCGGCAGCCGCCCCGCCACCGCGGCGGCGCGCTTGCGCGCCATGCGCGCGGGCCGACACGAGCACGGCCGCGCCCGCCGGCCGTCATCGTCGTAGAGGAAGCCCGACCCGTCGCAGCGATTATCGGGGCAGCCGCTCAATACGCGTCGTCCCCGGCATACGACATGAACCGCGGGAACTCCTTCTGGAACGCGAGCTCGACCGTCCCGAGCCCTCCGTTGCGGTGCTTGGAGATGATCAGGTCTGCGATTCCCTCCTTCTCGGACTCGTGGTCGTAGTACTCGTCGCGGTAGATGAACATCACGAGATCCGCGTCCTGCTCAATGCTGTTATGAGTGATCACTCCCTCACAAACAAAGTTGTGGAGGGCGTCAACCGTGAGATCGAAGACCTCAGCCTCGCCGTCAGGCGCGATGGATTCGATCCGATCCCAGTACACGTCACTCGTCGCCAGGCGCCTCAGCTCGTCTGAGCCGACGATCCCGGCCACCCGCTCGGCGCGCTCGCGCCCGAGATGGTGCTTGTAGAGCGTCGAGCCGCAGTAGGACATCTCGAGGCCACGCTGCAGCTCGCGCGTCGTGATGCCGGCCGCCACGCGCGCCGGCTCAACGAGCGTCGACCACACGGCCGCCGGAACGACATCGCGGTTCGTGCGCGGCCGTGTGACGCCGAGCCGGTCGGCCAGTGCGAGCAGTTGGCGCTCGCGACGGTCGCCGACCGCCCAGACCCGCATCACGAACTCCTTCTGGTCGGGTGTACCTGTGACATCCACGTGATGCTGGTCGCGGCCTCGCCGCTGTGGCACCACGCGGGCCGTGGCGCAGATCCCGAGCCGCAGCATGAGGTCTTGCACGTCGGTCGCGAGGGCGGCGCTGCTCGACGCGTAGTACACGCGCGACCGTTTGTCCGTCGACCAGATGCAGCCATCCGTCGCCCACAGATGGCGCAGGAACACCTCGATCGCCTCGGCCGGCTGGCGAAAGACGGCGTCCGGGACGCGCTTCTCATAGGACCGAAGGCCGAAGGCGCCGAGCTTGTCGAGCCACGCTGCCACCGGGTTGCGCCGGCGGTGAGTCAGGTGCTCAGAGGCCGCGAGGTAGACCTGGAACCAGCCGCGCTCGGCACGGACCCGCGGCGTGACGGCTTCTCCGAACACCGCGGTGGCGAGGTCGGCGACGATGGCCGCGAGCTCCCGCTCTCTCGTCGTGTACTGGATCGCGTGCTGTGGGAGGGTGCAGCCGTCACCGATGAGGTGCGCGAGCAGGGCTAGCTCGTCGTCGGACATCGTGCGATCCGCCGGACTCGGCAGCGAGCGTGGCAGGGCAACGTGCGTGCCGGGCGCCAACTCGTCGATTCGCCGCCAGCCGTCGACGGTGAGGAAGCGATGGTTGGCCGTCGCCCGCAGGCGCCGACCGAGGCGGGTCCGCATCGCGAACACCGGCTTGCGACCGGTGCAGAAGGCGTTCGCCACGCGGCACGACTCGAGCTTCCAGGTCTTGGTGTTGATCGCGGACACGCGGAAGTCCCGCATGCCGACGAGCTCGTCGATGCGCCGATACTCACCCGCGTCGGGGAGGTAGACCCGGCTCTCGCCGGCCAGGCATCCTGACTCGCGGAGATCCGACAGCACCGGGCGCTTGTCGGTCCGCTGCTCGACGCCGCGGTTGAGCTGCGACAGCGCGATCACGGGCACCTCGAGCTCGCGCGCAAGCGTCTTGAGGCCGCGGGAGATCTGGCCGATCTGCTCGACGCGGTTCTCGACGCCGGCGCCCGCGCGCATGAGCTGCAGGTAGTCGATCAGCAGCAGCCCGAGCCCGTCGGCGCTCTGCTGGGCGAGCCGGCGCGCCTTGGCGCGGACGTCGAGCACCGAGAGGTCGGACGAGTCGTCGATGTACAGCGGCGACTCCGCGAGCCGGTTCGAGGCCTGCAGGATCTTCGGCCAGCGCGACGCCGGCACCTTGCCCTTGCGCAGGTCGTCGCCGCGGATCGACGCCTGCGAGGCGATGAACCGCTGCGCGAGCTCGGACTCCGACATCTCGAGCGAGAACAGCGCGACGGCCTTGTTGGACTCCAGCGCCGCGTTCTCGGCGAAGTTCGCCATAAGAGCGCTCTTTCCCATACTCGGTCTTGCGGCGAGGATGATCAGGTTGCCGGGCTGGAAGCCGCCGGTGATCGTGTCGAGGTCGTCGAACCCGGAGGCGGTGCCGGTGATCGCCTTACCCTCGCGCGAGAGGCGCTCGAGCTTGTCGAGCTCGGAGGACAGGAGGTCGTGGATCGGCCGGAAGTCCTTGCGGCTGTCCTCGTGGGCGACCTCGAGGATCGCTCGCTCGGCCATGTCGACGAGCTCGCGCGGGAGGGCCTCGTGGCTGTGGACGCGCGACTGGATCTCATAGGACGCGCGCAGGAGGCGGCGGAGCATCGCGTTGTCGCGGACGATGCGGGCGTACTGGCGGACGTTGCCAACGGCCGGCACCGAGCCGGCGAGGAGGTCGATCGCGGCGCGGCCGCCGACCGCGTCGAGGTCGCCGGCCTGCTTGAGGTGCTCGACGAGCGTGAGCGCGTCGACCGGCTCGCCGAGCGAGTGCAGGTCGAGCATCGCCTGGTAGATGCGCCCGTGGCCCTCGCGGTAGAAGTCGTCCGGGTGCAGGCGCTCGTCGATGATCAGCGCGGGGAGCGCCGTGTCCGACAGCAGGACCGCGCCGAGGACGGACTGCTCGGCCTCGAGGTTCTGCGGCGGCGCGATCGGTCCGTCGAAGGTGCGGGACCCGTGCCCGTTGGTGCGATCGGGGGCGCTCATCGGCCGGTCGAGTCTAGGTCGGCCGCCGGTCGCTCACGGGCCTTGGCCCGCTCGCTCCGCACAATTGATTCAGAGTCGGGTGAAAGCTGTTACTTCTGCTCGACGACCATCGTCTTGACGGTCGCGATGACGCCGGTCGAGACTTCGACCTCGACCATACGGGTGCCGACGGTCTTGATCGGCTCGCCGAGACGGATGTCGTGGCGGTCGATCGTGATGCCGCGGGCGTCCTTGATCGCGTCGGCGATGTCCTGCGCCGTCACGGAGCCGAACAGCCGCCCGTCCTCGCCCGCCTGGTGCGGGATCGTGAGCACGGTGCGGTTGAGCAGCTCGGCGCCCTCGCGCGCCCGCGTCTCGGCGTCGGCGACCGCGCGGTCGGCGGCCTCCTTGCGCCGCTGGGCGGCGGCGATCGAGCCCTTGGTGGCCGGCTCGGCCAGCTTGCGCGGGATCAGGAAGTTGCGGAGGTAGCCCTTCGAGACGTCGACGACCGCGCCGCGCTCGCCGAGCTGCTCCACGTCCTGGAGGAGAATCGCCTGCGGCATGGCCTACCGCCTAGCGCTCGCGGTCACGGTCACGGTCGCCGCGGTCGCCACGCGGACCGCGCTCGTCGCGGGACTCGCGTGTGTCGCCGACGTACGGCAGCAGCGCAAGCTCGCGCGCCCGCTTCACCGCGGTTGCGATCTGGTTCTGGTGCCGCCGGCACGCCCCAGTGATGCGGCGCGAGCGGATCTTGCCGCGGTCCGAGATGAACTTGCGGAGCGTGGCGATGTCCTTGTAATCGACGAACTCGATCTTGTCGCGGCAGTACTGGCAGGACTTGCGGCGCCCGCCGCCGGGACCGCCCTTGCGATCTCGCCGGCGCGTCGGCCGGCTGCGCTGCTTTGCCACGTTCGAAAACCTCTCTTGGCTACCTGAAGTCGATTGCGCCGCGCGCAGGGGCAGCGGCGACCGCCGGACAGGGTAGCGGAACGCGGGCGGCGCCCCCGCCGCGGGGGGCGCCGTGGCGCAGGCCTAGAAGGGGATGTCGTCGTCGCCCGCGGGGGCGCTGGTGCCGCCGCCGGCGGGCGTGCCGGCCGGCTCGAAGTCCCGCGTGTCGGCCGGGACGTCCGAGCGCGGGGTGAAGCCGTTGCCGCCCCCACCACCGCCGGCGTCGTCGCGGCTGCCGAGGAACTGCACGGCGTCGGCCACGATGTCGACCGCCTGGCGGTTGTTGCCGTTCGGGTCCTGCCACTCGCGCCACTCGAGGCGCCCGTCGATGGCCACCGGGCGACCCTTGGACAGGAAGCGCGCGCAGTTCTCGCCCTGGGCGCCCCAGACCGTGACGTCGAAGTAGTTGGGCTTGTCCTCCCAATCGCCCGACGGGCCCTTGCGCCGCGTGTTGCACGCGACGCGCAGCGAGCAGACCGGCGTGCCGCTCTGGGTGGAGCGCAGCTCGGGATCGCGCGTGAGATTGCCGGTGAGGACGACCCGGTTGATGTTGGTGGCGGCCACGATGGCTCCTTTCGACTGCTCAGACCCTTCGAAGTTCTCGGAGGCCGAGTCTAGGGGCGGGTCCGGCCGTAATCGCCTCCGAGCCGCAGATTGCGGCGATTTCGTCGCAGAGAATTCACAGCCCGCGGCAGAGCCGTTGCGAATTCGGCGCGGCGGCGAGCGCCTAGCGCTCGATCGGCTCGTCTTCGTACGACGGCGCCTCGGGGCTGCTGGTGGCGGCTGCCATGGCCGCGGGGCGCAGGTCCGGCGGCGGCGGGGTGCCCGGCCGGAGCTTGACGATCCGGAAGCGCAGGATGCCGTCCGTGATCTTGAGGTTGTGGTCCAGCTGCTCCAGCAGCGCGGGCGAGGCGCGGAACTGGATCAGGTGGTAGTCGGCCTCCGAGTGCTTGCGTACCTCGTAGACGGTGTGGCGGTTGCCCCAGTCGTGGCGGCCGACGAGCTCGCCGGCCCGGTCGATCGCGTCCTCGACGTTCGCGAGGATCGTGTCGCGACGCTCCTGCTCGATCGTGGTGTCAAGGAGCAGGATCAGGTCGTAGACAGGGGCTTCTGAGGCCATGCGGCGGCGCATGCTAGCAGCGCGGGGCGAACCGGCCGCCGCTGCACCCTACGGAAAACCATGGGGTCCGAGCTGCTCCGACGCGTGCGCTGGCGCAACATCGCGCGCGTGGTCGCTGCGGTCGGAGTCGTGGCCG
>DATDKF010000249.1:0-10267 GCA_036520135.1 Solirubrobacteraceae bacterium | reverse complement strand
GGCAAGGTCGCGAGCTTCGCGCTGTTCAACCTGCAGGAGCGCGGCGTGATCTTCGTCGAGCCCGGCGAGGACGTCTACGAGGGCATGATCGTCGGCGAGAACGCCCGCGCCGAGGACCTCGACGTCAACGCCTGCAAGGAGAAGCACCTCACCAACGTGCGCTCGTCGACGTCGGACGTGCTCGTGCGGCTCGTGCCGCCGCGCCGGCTCTCGCTCGACCAGGCGCTGGAGTTCGTGCGCGAGGACGAGGCGGTCGAGGTCACGCCGCACGCTGTGCGGCTGCGCAAGGCCGAGCTCGACGCGACGACGCGCGTCAAGGCGGCACGGGCACGCGCTCGCGCCTAGCAGTGCGTCGCCAGCTGTGGCGGGCTGCGGTCGCCGACGTCGAGCCGCACGACCTCGAGCCCGCGGCGCGCGACCACGCCGCGGACGCCGACTCCGACCACGTGCTGCTCGTACGACTTCCCGCCGCGGCTCGTGCGCAGCGTGATGTCGAGTCCGTGCCGCAGCGCCGTGCGCATGTAGTGCCCGCCGGCGAACGCCAGCGACGGGATCGTGTCGGCGTACTGGTCGCGGCGCCGCAGGTAGCAGAGCTGGGCGCGGTCGACCTCGACGAGGACGGCGTCGATCGCCTGCTCGCGGGCGTGCTCGGCGGCGATCGCGCCCTCCGGGCGCACCGGCTGCAGGTTGCGCGCCGTGATGCCCGCGACAACCACGATGAAGCCCAGGAGGACGAAGCGACCGTCCACAAAACGTAGGATCCCACGAGCCATGAGCGAGCGCACAAAATTCCTGCTCCAGGAAGAGCAGATTCCCATGCACTGGGTCAACCTGCTGCCGGACCTGCCGGGCGAGCCGCTCCCGCCGCTGAACCCCGGCACCGGCCAGCCGGCGGGGCCCGAGGACCTCACGCCGATCTTCCCGATGGGGCTGATCCTGCAGGAGGTCGCCGCCGAGCCCGAGGTCGAGATCCCGGAGGAGGTGCGCCAGGCGTACGGACTGTGGCGGCCGACGCCGCTCTACCGCGCACGCCGGCTCGAGCAGGCGCTCGGCACCGCGTCGAAGATCTTCTACAAGTACGAGGGCGTCTCGCCGGCCGGCTCGCACAAGCCGAACACCGCGGTCCCGCAGGCGTACGAGAACGCCAAGGCGGGAGTGAAGAAGCTCGCGACCGAGACCGGCGCCGGTCAGTGGGGCTCGGCGCTGGCGTTCGCCTGCTCGCTGTTCGGGCTCGAGTGCGAGGTCTTCATGGTCGGCTCGAGCTACGACCAGAAGCCCTACCGGCGCTCGATGATGCAGACGTGGGGTGCGACCGTGCACCGCTCGCCGTCCGACCTCACGAACTCCGGCCGCGCCAACGCCGGGCACCCGACCGGCTCGCTCGGGATCGCGATCTCCGAGGCGGTCGAGGTCGCCGCGCAGGACCCGGACTGCAACTACTCGCTCGGCTCGGTGCTCAACCACGTGCTCCTGCACCAGACCGTGATCGGGCAGGAGGCGATCCTGCAGATGGAGCTCGCGGGCGAGGAGCCCGACGTGATCGTCGGCTGCGTCGGCGGCGGCTCGAACTTCGCCGGGCTCGCGTTCCCGTTCCTGCGCGCCGGCAGCCGCGCGCGCTTCGTGGCCGCCGAGCCGGCGGCGTGCCCGACGCTGACGCGCGGCGTCTACCGCTACGACTTCGGCGACACCGCGGGCCTGACCCCGCTGATGCCGATGTTCACGCTCGGGCACGACTTCGTGCCGCCGCCGGTGCACGCCGGCGGGCTTCGCTACCACGGCGACGCGCCGATGCTGTGCGGGCTCGTCAAGGCCGGCCGGATCGAGGCGCGCGCGTACAAGCAGAACGAAACGTTCGAGGCCGCGGTGCGATTCGCGCGGTCGGAGGGGATCATCCCGGCGCCCGAGCCCGCGCACGCGATCCGCGCGGTGATCGAGGAGGCCGAGCGCGGCGACGCGAAAGTGATCCTGTTCGGGCTGTGCGGCCACGGCAACTTCGACCTCGCTGCCTACGACGCGTTCCTGTCCGGCAGCCTCGAGGACCCGGAGTTCTCCGAGGCCGACATGGAGGCCGCGCTCGCTCGGCTCCCGGAGGCGCCCGCGATCGCCTAGCCGGAGCCGAGCACGAGCACGCGACCGCCGGCCGTCGTGACCCAGATCGTGCCGCCGATGACCGCCATCCCCATCGTGCTGAACGCCGGCAGGAGCACGCTGCCGAGGATCGCGCCGCGCTGCGGGTCGATCTTCCAGACGCGGTCGCCGGGATCGCGGACATACGCGCCGTACGCCCACAGCACGCCGCCGGCGTCGACGACGCTGCCGACGCGGAAGCCGAGCCGCGTGCGCCACAGCACCGCGCCCGTCCGCGGATCGACCGCCGCGACGGCGCCCCCGGCGATCACCACGGCCCGCCGCGGGCTCGCGCTCTGGAGCGCGGGCAACACGAACGGGAGCCGGACCGCCCGCGCCTCGGCGCCCGTGCGCGGATCGAAGAACACGAGGTGCCCGTCGGCCGTGGTGATCACCGGCTGATCGCCGGCCAGCGCGAAGCCCCCCGTCTCGCCGCGCCCGTCCGCCACCGAGATCCGCTGCGCCACCCGGTTGGTCCGCGCGTCGACCCTGATCAGCTCGTCCGGTCCCCAGATCCACACGCTGTCACCGCGCGGCACGACCCCGAAGCCGAGGGCGCCGAGCGGGATGCGGGCGACGACACGGTTCGTCGCCGGGTCGATCCGCAGGAGCGGGCCTCGGAGCCCGCGGCCGTAGCCGCCGCCGGACTGCAGTGCCCACAGCGCGCCCGCCCCGGCGGTAAGCGCCAGCCGCCCGTCGACGGGGATCCGCGCGGCCACCGTCCCGGTCTGGCGGTCGAGCCGCACGAGCCGCTCGTCCCACCGGTCGTCGACCCACGCGTCGCCCGCTCCGCCGCTCACCGCGCCCAGCCCGCCACCGAGCTGCACGGTCGCGATCGTGCCCGGCAGGTGGTATACGCGCCGCGCTTGACCTTCGCCCCGTGGCTGTCCGACGGCGGCGGCGACCAGCACGGCCAACACGACGGCCGTGGACTTCATCGCCCACGAGACTACGCCGCGTGGAACGGCGCCGGCGATCGCGCGAGCGACCGCCGGCGCCTCCTCTCCCTTACTCGTACGCGAGCGCCGTCAGCACGTCGAGCCGCGAGGCGCGACGTGCCGGGACGATCGCGGCGAGGACGCCGGCGAGGCCGGCGACGATCGTGAGCACGACGAGCGAACCGGCCGGGACCGCGAAGGTCAGGCCCTCGTCGGCGAACACCGAGGTGACGATCGCCGCCAGGCCGAGGCCGGCCGCGATCCCGAGGCCCGCGCCGAGCAGCGCCGTGATGACGCTCTCGTGGCGGACCATTCGGCGCACCTGCCGCCGCGTCATGCCGACCGCGCGCAGGGTGCCGAGCTCGCGGGTGCGCTCGAAGGTCGAGAGCACCAGCGTGTTGACGATCCCGAACAGGCTCACGATCACGGCGAGCGCGAGCAGGACATAGAAGATCGCCAGCAGCGAGTCGATGTCGGCGGTCGTCTTGTCGATGTACGCGCTCTTGGTCAGCGCCTTGGCGTCCGGGAACGCGGCGAGCGCCTTCGTGACCGCCGCGCCGTCGGCGGCCGACACGAGCGTGAGCACGTTGCGGTTGTGCTCGAACGCCTCCTCGTACGTGCCCTGGGCGATCGTGATCGGGCCCATGGCGAGCGCATCGAGCACCGGCGAGTTCTCGATCGCCTTGACCGTGAGCGTGAGCTTCGTGCCCTTGGCCGAGGTGACCGCGAAGCGGTCGCCCACGCCGAGGCGGTGCTCGGTGGCGAGCCCCTCGTCGACGATCGCGCCATCGTGGCCGAGGCTCGCGACCACTGCGTCCGAGCCGACCGCGTAGTCGAACGAGAAGCGGCCGGCGGCGGTGCCCGGATCGATCGAGTTGACGATCTCCTTGTCGCCGAACGCGAGGCCGACGTCCTGCCGGATCGCCGTGACGCCCGCGATGCCGGGCGCCCGCGAGACGGCGCTCGCGACCGCCGGGTCGGTCGGCGACCAGCCGTCCGCGCTCGTGATCACGTGCGTGGCGGAGATTCGCTTCTCGAGCGTGCCCGTCGTCGTGTCGCGCAAGCCCTGCGCGATCACGGTCACGAGCGTCACGAGCGCGACGCCGATCATCAGCGCCGACGCGGTGACCGCGGTGCGGCCGGGGTGGCGCATCGCGTTGCGGCGGGCGAGCGCGCCGGCCGAGCCGCCGACCTTCTCCGCCGGGCGGCCGAGCAGCGACGCCAGGCCGCGCACCGCGCGCGCGGGCAGGCGGACCTTGTGGGCGCCCGGATCGGCGTCGCGCAGCGCCGCCACCGGCGGCACCCGCGTCGCCCGCCACGCCGGGATCAGGCCGGCGATCAGCGTCACCAGCGTGCCGACGAGCATCGAGACCACGATCGTCCGGCTCGCGAACACGGTGCCGGCATCCGGCAGCGCGAGGTCCATCGAGCGGAAGATCGCGTCCAGGCCCTTCGCCACGCCGAAGCCGACGGCGAGCCCGGCCAGTGAAGCGAGCAGCCCGATCGCCAGCGCCTCGAGCAGCACGGAGCCGAGGACCTGCCGGCGCATGGCGCCGACCATCCGCAGCAGCCCGAACTCGCGCGAGCGCTGGGCGACGGTGATCGAGAGCGTGTTGAAGATCGTGAACGCCCCGACGAAGATCGCGACGAAGCCGAACACGAGCAGCACGGTCCGGATGATCGAGATGAACTGCTCGAGGCCGTCGAGCCCGAAGCGGTCGTGCGCCTTGGCCGTCTGGACCTGGGCCGAGCCGCCGACGGCGGCGGCCACGTCCTTACGGACCTGGGCGGCCGGGACGCCGTTGCGGCCGGCGACCAGGATCGAGTCGTAGACGCCGTCCTTGCCGAACAGCGACTGCGCGGTGCGCAGGTCGAACACGGCGGCGGTGGCGGTGCCGAGCGACTTGACGTCGCCGAAGCGGGCGATGCCCACGACGGCGTACTCGCGGGCGGCGCCCGGGGTGGTCACGCGCACGTGCGAGCCGAGCGCGTAGTGCTGCTTCTCGGCGGTCGCCGCGTCGATCACGACCTCGCCCGGGCCGGTGGCCCAGCGTCCGGAGTCCAGCCGGAACGGCGTCGTGGTCTGGGCGCCCGCGGTGCGGGAGTCGTAGCCGGTGCCGAAGTACGGGCCGTCGCCGACGGGCTTGCCGTCGCGGCCGACGATCTTCGCCTCGTCGGAGATGTCGCCGACGGCGACGCCGACGGACGGGACCGCGCGCACGCGCTCGAGCATCTTGGCGTCGACGGTCGGGCGCTGGGCCGTCCAGTCGGTCGCCTCGACCTTGAACGCGGTGCGGGCGCTGACGACGGCGTCTGTGCCGTCATAGGCGGACGAGGACAGGCTGTCCGCCGCGCCGCGCATCGTGTCGGTCAGCGTGAACGCGCCGCTCACCATGGCGACGCCGAGCACGATGGCCAGCGTGGTGAGGATCGTGCGCACTGGGCGCGCGACCAGGCCTCGGAGCGCGACGCGCGTCATCGGGCCGCCGCCTCCTTCATCACCGCGAGCACGGCGGCCTCCGTCGGGTCTTCGATGTCGGCGACGACGCGGCCGTCGGCGAGGTACAGGACACGATCGGCGATCGCCGCGGCTCGCGGGTCGTGCGTGACCATCAGCGTGGTCTGGCCGTCGAGGTCGACGGCGTCGCGCAGCAGCCGCAGGATCCCGGCGCCGGCCTCGGAGTCGAGGTTGCCGGTCGGCTCGTCGGCGAACAGCACCGTCGGGCGGGTCATCAGGGCGCGGGCGATCGCCACGCGCTGCTGCTGGCCGCCGGACAGCTCGGCCGGGCGGTGGTCGCGGCGCTCGGTGAGGCCGACGCGCGCGATCAGGGCGTCGACCTCCTCGGCCAGCGGCCGCTTGCCGGCGATCGCCAGAGGGAGCACGACGTTCTCTTCGGCCGACAGCGTCGGCAGCAGGTTGAACGACTGGAACACGAAGCCGATGTGCTTGCGGCGCAGGCGCGTCAGCTCGCGGTCCTTCATCTTCGTGATGTCGTGGCCCGCGACCGTGACGGCGCCCGAGCTGGGCGTGTCGAGGCCGGCGAGCAGGTGCATGAGCGTCGACTTGCCGGAGCCCGACGGGCCCATGACGGCGGTGAACTGGCCGGCCGGCAGGTCGAGCGAGACGCCCCGCAGCGCGTGGACGGCGGAGTCGCCGTCGCCGTAGGTGCGCGTGAGCGCGGTCGCCGTGACGGCGTGCGCGGTCGCGGGGGAATCGAGGAGAGCGGACAAGGGAGCGAGTCCTTTCAGAACGCGACGGCCTCCCGCGCCACGCGCGAGAGAGCCGCCTCAAGGGCACCGGCGGAGAGCAGGGCGGCCGTCGCCTGCGCGAGCAGCCGCCCGGCGAACCCGCCGGAGGGTCGGACGGACACGGACGCGCGCACCTCGCTGCCGCCGGCCACCTCGGCCAGCTCGTAGGCGACGTCGAACCCCACGGGGCCGCTGGCCGCGAGCGTGAGCCCGCGGTCGGACGCCTCGTGGATCTCGACGTCGAACCCGACGCGCTTGCCGGCGAGCGATCCGCTGACGCGGGCGCGGGTGCCGGTGGCGAGCCGCCGCCCGTCGAGCGCCTCGACGTCGAACGGCAGCGGCGCCCAGCGGGCGCAGGCGTCCGGGTCGGTGAGCACGTCGAGCACGTCCTGGGGACGCGCGGCGGTGGTCGTCGTGGCGGTCCATGTCCTCATGACCGGGGACTCTCGCCGCCGCGGCGTCGCCTGTCGTCAGCCGCCGTGACGATCCTGATCCGCCCGCTGGGACGATCCGGCGTCATCCTCGAGGATGACTCCCCGATCGTCAGCGAGGACGACGATTACCCGCGCGCACGCGGTTAAGGTCTTCACCGCGATGCTCGCACGGTTGCGCGCTCTCGACCCGTTCCGGGCCGATCTCCTGCTGGCCGCCGCCTTCCTCGTGGAGGCGAGCGTCGAGCTGACCGTGCTCGTCCCGGACGGCGCGCCGCACCGCTGGGCGGCCGCGCTGCTGCTCATGGTCTCGGCGTTCTGCCTGGCGATCCGCCGCCGCTGGCCGATCGTCGCGGCGCTGGTCGGCGTCCCGATCCAGATCGTCGCTGAGTCGCTCGGCAACGCGTACGTCGACAACCTGGTCTCGCCGTTCTTCGTGATCCTGCTCGTGCTCTACGGCATCGGGCGGCACCTCGACGGGCGGATCGTGCCGGTGCTCGGCGTCTACTCGCTCATCTGCATGCTGGTCGCGCAGATGGTCAACAACGCCGACGACACGCTGGCGGACTTCCTCATCACGGCCGTCCTGATCGTCGGCGCGCCGATCATGATCGGCCGCGTCCTGCGCCATCGCGCACGTCTGAACCGCGCGCTGGTGGAGAAGACCCGCCAGCTCGAGCGCGAGCGCGCGGAGAGCGCGGTCACGGCGGCCGAGGAGGAGCGCACGCGGATCGCCGGCGAGCTGCACGACGTCGTCGCGCACGCGCTCAGTGCGATGGTCGTCCAGGCCTCGGGCGCGCGCCGGCTCGCCGAGCGCAACCCCGCGCGCGCCGCCGACGCGTTCCTCGCCGTCGAGACGAGCGGGCGCGAGGCGCTGACCGAGATCCGTCGGCTGCTCGGCGTCCTGCGCCGCGAGGACGAGGAGCTGGCGCTCGCCCCGCAGCCGTCGCTGCGCCACGTCGACGCGCTCGTCCGCAAGGCGCGCGCGGCCGGCTTGCCGGTGCGGCTCGACATCGAAGGCGACGCGCGCGACCTGCCGATCGGGCTCGACCTCACGGCCTACCGCGTGATCCAGGAGGCGCTCGGCGGCGCGCTCGAGCAGGGCCACGCCGGCGACGCGCGCGTCCTGCTGCGCTACGCGGGCGACCACGTCGAGGTCGAGGTGACCGACGACGGCAGCGGCGAGGCGCGGCCGCTGCTGGGCATCCGCGAGCGCGTCGCGCTATCCGGCGGCCAGCTGCGCGCCGGCGCGCGGCACGCCGGCGGCCACGTCGTGCGCGCCCGGCTCCCGCTCGGAGGCGCGGCGTGAGCCGCTGGATCCGCCGGCTGCGGCGGCTCGACCGGCGCCGGCTCGACTGGGCGATCGCGGGCGCGTTCCTGATCGCCGGCGAGATCGAGTTCGCCGTCCTGTGGGACGGCGGCGGGAACCGGGCGGTCGACGTCGTCATCGTCGCGATCGCGTACCTGTCCCTGGCGTGGCGGCGCACACGGCCGATCATCGCCGGGCTGGTGATGATCGGCGCCTGGCTGACCCTCAACGCGGCGTTCTCGGGCGACCTCGAGCCGCTGCAGGTCCCGCTCATCGGCATCCTCTTCCTGGGCTACGCGATGGGCGCGCACACGCACGGCCGCGCGGCGATCGCGGCGCCGCTCGTGCTGGCCGCGGGCATGATGGGCGTGATCGCGACGTTCGACGACAACGTCTTCACCGACTACGTCTTCCCGACCGCGTTCGTCCTCGTCGCGTGGCTCGCCGGCCGCGGTCTGCGCACCCGCACGCGGCTCACCGAGGAGCTGCACGAGGCGGCGGTGCGCGCGCAGGAGGCGCACGAGGAGGAGATCGCGCGCGCGGCGGCCGACGAGCGCCGCCGGATCGCGCGCGAGATGCACGACGTCGTCGCCCACTCGGTGTCCGTCATGGTCGTCCAGGCGGGCGGCGCGCGGCGGATCCTCGAGCGCGACCCTCACCGCGCAGTCGAGGCGGCCGCGCACATCGAGGACGTCGGGCGCGCCGCGCTCGCCGAGATGCGGCGGCTGCTCGGAATGCTGCATCACGGCGAGGACGAGACCGGCCGCGCACCGCAGCCCACGCTGCGCGAGCTCGAGCGGCTCGTCGAGAGCTCGCGCGCCGCCGGGCTCCCCGTGACACTCGCGATCGAGGGGGAGCCACAGCCGCTCCCGCCCGGCAAGGACCTCGCCGCCTACCGCGTCGTGCAGGAGGCGCTCACCAACGCGATCAGGTACGCGGGCTCGGCGCCGACGTCGGTCACCGTGCGCTGGCAGGCTTCCTGGCTCGAGCTGGAGATCGTCGACTCCGGCGGCAAGGCGATGAACGGCACGAACGGGTCCGGCCACGGGCTCGTCGGGATGGAGGAGCGGATGCGGCTGTACGACGGGACGGTGCGAACGGGCCGCGTGCCCGGTGGCGGGTTCGAGGTCGTCGCGAGGCTACCGCTGTGATCCGGGTCCTGATCGCCGACGACCAGGCGCTGGTGCGCGCCGGCTTCCGCATGATCCTCGACGCCGAGGAGGACATCGACGTCATCGGCGAGGCGTCCGACGGCGCTGAGGCGGTCGAGCAGGCCAAGCGGCTCAAGCCCGACGTGGTCCTGATGGACATCCGCATGCCCGAGCTCGACGGGATCGAGGCGACGCGCCAGGTCGTGGACGCCGACGGCGAGTCGCCGTCGCGCGTGCTCATGCTCACCACGTTCGACCTCAACGAGTACGTCTACGAGGCGCTGCGCGCCGGCGCGAGCGGGTTCCTGCTCAAGGACGTGCCGCCCGAGGAGCTCGCCGCGGGCATCCGCGTCGTCGCGCGCGGCGCCGCGCAGCTCGCGCCGTCGATCACCCGCAGGCTGATCCACGAGTTCGCGCGCGCGCCGGGGGCCGCGGCGCCGCCGCGCGGGTTCGACGAGCTGACCGCGCGCGAGGTCGAGGTCTTCAAGCTGGTGGCCCGCGGGCTGTCGAACGCGGAGATCGCGGCCGAGCTGATCGTGAGCGAGACGACGGTCAAGACGCACGTCGCCCGTCTGCTCATGAAGCTCGGGCTGCGCGACCGCGTGCAGGCGGTCGTGCTCGCCTACGAGTCCGGCATCGCGGTGCCGGGCGGCGCGTCTTAGCCTGGATTCACCGACGACCCGTGGATGCCTCGGCACCGTGGGCCGAGTCAGGTCGATCGGCGGCGCATCCATGTGTGATCCACCTGGTTCGCGACCGATCGGCTCTGGCGAACGGCCAGGGTGGCGCCGCGGGGATCGGTGGATTCAGGTTTAGCCGACGGCCGGCCGCCCGAACGCTCTGCGCACGCCGGCGAGCAGCGACTGGACGGGGCTGACCACGGCCGCGCGTAGGATCACGTGGCGGCCGTCCGCGGTTCTGGTGGGGATGAGGATGATTCGGGGCATGGGGAGTGCTTCACACAGTGAAGTAGGGTCCTGAACCCCAGCTAAGGCTTCTCGCGACTACCGGGCGCCGATCGCGCGCCCGGGAGCGCCGACGGCTTGCTCGCGCGGCTCGAGA
>DATDKF010000248.1:0-13837 GCA_036520135.1 Solirubrobacteraceae bacterium | reverse complement strand
AGCGCCCGTCGCAGGAGCGCCAGGACCAGCCCCAGCCCGCGCGCCCGCAGGCCGACGGCGGCGGCGAGCGCCGCCAGCGCCCGACGCGGTCCTCGCTCCAGGGCGAGCGCGCCCCCGGCGCGGCCGGCGGCGTGCGCCGCGTGGTGATCGACTCGCAGGCTTCCCGCCGCGGGCCCGGTGGCCCGGGCGGCGGCCCCGGCGGCGGTCCGCCCGGCCCTCAGCGCCGCCCGCCGCGGCGCGGCGGCCGCAGGCGCCGCGGTACCTACGAGGAGCCGGCCGCGCAGGATGTCGCGTCGCTGAAGGCCGACGTCATCCGGGTCAACTCGGGCTCGACGGTCAAGGACGTCGCCGAGTACCTCGGCGTGCCGATCCCGGAGATCATCAAGAAGCTCATGGGCCTGGGCGAGATGGCGACGCTCACCCAGACGCTGTCCGACGACGCCATCCAGGTGCTGGCGGACGAGTTCGACAAGGAGATCGAGATCGTCCACGCCGCCGACGAGGCGGGCGCCGAGCCGGAGTTCGAGGACGACGAAGAGGATCTCGAGCCGCGCGCGCCGGTGGTCACCATCATGGGCCACGTCGACCACGGCAAGACGTCGCTGCTGGACGCCATCCGCGAGACCGAGGTCGCGGCGGGCGAGGCCGGCGGCATCACCCAGCACATCGGCGCCTACCAGGTCCACCACGGCGACAAGACGATCACGTTCCTCGACACGCCGGGCCACGAGGCGTTCACCGCCATGCGCGCCCGCGGCGCGCAGTCGACCGACATCGCGGTCATCGTGGTGGCGGCCGATGACGGCGTGAAGCCGCAGACCCGCGAGGCGGTCGACCACGCGAAGGCCGCCGAGGTGCCGATCCTCGTCGCCGTCAACAAGATCGACAAGGAGGGCGCGCAGCCCGACCGCGTCCGCACCGAGATGACGCAGCTCGGCCTCCAGCCCGAGGAGTGGGGCGGCGACACGATGTTCGTCGACGTCTCCGCCAAGACGCACGAGAACCTCGAGGACCTGCTCGAGTCGATCCTCCTGCTCGCCGAGGTGGAGGAGCTCAAGGCCAACCCGGACGTCGAGGCGTCGGGCGTGGTCATCGAGTCCAAGCTCGACCCGGGCCGCGGCGCCGTCGTCACGGTGCTCGTGCAGCGCGGCACGCTCAAGATCGGCGAGGCGCTCGTCGCCGGCGCCCACTGGGGCCGCGTGCGCGCGATGCAGGACTACACCGGCAAGCGCGTCAAGGAGGCCGGCCCGTCCGAGCCGGTCGAGGTGCTCGGCTTCGACTCGGTGCCCGAGGCGGGCGAGTACGTGCGCGTGGTCGAGAACGACCGCCGCGCCCGCCAGCTCGCGAACGAGCGCAGCACGCGGCTCAAGCTCGAGCAGCAGGCCCGCCGCGGCGGCCGCAAGGTGTCGCTGGAGACGATCTTCGACCAGTACCGCGCCGCGGAGCTGCAGGAGCTCGCGCTCGTCCTCAAGGCCGACGTGTCCGGCTCGCTGGAGGCGTTCGAGGACGAGATCGCCAAGCTCCCGCAGACCGACGTGCAGGTGCAGGTCATCTCCTCCGGCGTCGGCGGCATCACCGAGTCCGACGTCAACCTCGCCGCCGCGTCCGACGCGGTGGTCATCGGCTTCAACGTGCGCCCGGTCGGCGAGGCGGCCGCGCTGGCCGACCGCGAGGGCGTCGAGATCCGGACCTACTCGGTCATCTACCGCGCCTTCGAGGACCTGCGCGACGCCATGCAGGGCATGCTCGCGCCCGAGGAGGTCGAGGAGACCGTCGGCCAGGTCGAGATCCGGGCGATCTTCCGCGCCTCGCGCGTGGGCACGATCGCCGGTTCGTACGTGACCGAGGGCAAGGTCACGCGCGGCGCCAAGGTCCGCCTGGTGCGCGACGGCGCCGTGGTCTACGACGGCGAGATCGCGTCGCTGCGGCGCGGGCCGGACGACGTGCGTGAAGTGGCCGCCGGGTTCGAGTGCGGCATCGTGCTCCACAACTTCGCGGACATCAAGGAAGGCGACCAGCTCGAGGTCTACGAGACCCGGCAGGTCGAGCGCACGCTCTCCTAAGCCGTGGACGAGCCGGCGTTCGTCGTGCTCATGCGCGTGCACCTGCACTTCCCGGACGTCGCGTCGCTGAAGGGCAAGCGCGCGGAGCTCAACCGCACCAAGGCGCACCTGCGCGAGCGCTGCGGCGCCGCGGTGGCCGAGGTCGCCCACCAGGACACGTGGCAGCGCTCGACGCTCGCTGTGGCCCTGACGGCCGGCTCGCCGGCCCGCTGCGACGCGGCCGCCGACAACGTGTGCCGCTACCTCGACGCCCGCTTTCCCCAGGGCGTGCGCGTCGAGCGGCGCGTCGCGTCATGGAACGACCTCGAGTCACTACGATGACCGGCGGCCGGATGCGCCGCGTCGACGAGGCCATGAGGGAGGTCCTCTCAGGCGCGATCACGTCCGAGCTCAAGGATCCACGGGTCGGATTCGTCACGGTGACAGCAGTCGATACAGCTCCGGACCTGCGCCAGGCGCGGGTGTTCGTGTCCGTCCTGGGCAGCGATGCGGTGCGCCGCCGCTCGCTCGACGGGCTGCGGTCGGCGCACGGCTATCTGCAGCGCCGCGTCGCGGACGAGCTACATCTCAAGCACACGCCGACGCTCGACTTCGTCTATGACGACACGACCGATCGCGCGCAGCGCATCGACGAGCTGATCGAGCGCGAGTCGACCGCGGAGCCGGACTGATGTCCGACAACGGCTCCAAGTCGACGCGCGAGCAGGCGATCGCCACGCTCCGCGACAACGACAAGTTCCTCCTGACTACGCACGAACGTCCCGACGGCGACGCGGTCGGCTCGCTCGCCGCCATGCAGCAGGTGCTGACCGCGCTGGGCAAGGACACCGTGGCGTTCCTGACCGCCGACGAGTTCCCGCTGCCGTACGAGTACCGCTTCATCCACCTCGACGGCCTCGTCACCGAGCCGCCGGACGACCTCTCCGAGCGCGTGATGGTGTTCCTGGACTGCGGGAACATCGACCGCACGCCGGCCGCCGCGCTCAAGGGCGAGGGGCGCGGCATCCTGAACGTCGACCACCACCACGACAACACGCGCTTCGGGACGCTCAACCACGTCGACCCGCACGCGTCGTGCACCGCCGAGATGGTGTGGGATCTGATGAAGGGGCTCAACGTGAAGGTCACGCAGTCGATCGCCGAGGCGCTGTACGTCGGCGTGGTGACCGACACGGGCCGCTTCATGTACGAGAACACCGGTTCGCGCGCCCACGAGATGGCGGCCGAGCTGATCGAGGATGGGATCGACGTCCATGCGATCTACCGGCGGCTGTACGAGGGGATCCCGCAGGGCAAGCTCGAGCTGCTCGCCCGCGGCCTGATGAACGTGCAGCGCTACGACGGCGGGCTGCTGACGGTGACGCACCTGACGCTCGAGGACTACCAGTCGACCGGCGCCGACGAGAGCTACTCCGAGGGCGTCGTCGACCACCTGCGCTCGGTCGAGGGGACCGCGGTGGCGGGGCTCGTGCGCGACCTGCTCGGCAACGGCACCGCGGCCAAGCGCAAGGTCTCGCTGCGCGCGACCGACGATCGGATCGACGTCTCCAAGATCGCCCGCGCCCAGGGCGGCGGCGGGCACCGGCGCGCGGCCGGCTTCTCCACGGACCTCGACTTCCCGGAGCTCGTGGCGTTCCTCCGGGGGGCGCTGGCCGACCAGCTATAGGGTCTGTCCAAGAACCCCGCCACGCCCAGGACCGGGCCGGATCTTCTTGGACAGACCCTTGACGCACGGCGTCCTTCTCGTCGACAAGCCCGCCGGCGTCACCTCGCACGATGTCGTCGCCGGCCAGCGGCGGCGGCTGGGCCGGGGCGTGAAGGTCGGCCACGCCGGCACGCTCGACCCGTTCGCGACCGGGCTGCTGCTGGTGCTCGTGGGGCGGGCGACGCGCGTGCAGCGGTTCCTGATGGCGCTGGAGAAGCGCTACGAGACGGTCGCGCGGCTGGGGTGGACGTCGACGACCGGCGACAGCGAGGGCGAGATCGCGGCCGGGCGCACGCCACAGGAGCCGCTGCGGCTGCCGACCGGGACGATCCGCCAGCGCCCGCCCGCGTACTCGGCCGTGAAGATCGGCGGGCAGCGCGCCTACGCGCTGGCGCGCCGCGGCGAGGCGGTCGAGGTGCCCGAGCGCGAGGTCCACGTGGCCCGCTTCGACCAGCTCTGGCGCGACGGCGAGCGGGCCGCGTTCGCGATCGAGTGCTCGTCGGGCACGTACGTGCGATCGCTTATCGCCGACCTCGGCGACGCTTACTGCCTCGAGCTGCGGCGCACCGCGATCGGCCCGTTCGACGTCGCCGACGCCCACCCCGAGCGGCTCATCCCGCTCGACGACGCCCTTGTCTTCCTGCCGGCCGTCGACCTGGCCGGCGACGACGCCCGCCGCGCCTCCCACGGCATGGCCGTGCGATCGGACCCGCCCGCCCAGGGGACCGTGCGCCTGCGCGACGCGGATGGCCTGATCGCGCTCGCCGAGGCCCGTGGGGACGGCACCCTCAAGCCCGTCGTAGGCTTCCGCGCTTAGAGATGACCGGCTGCACGACCCCCACGACCGCCTGGGCCGCACAGTCGGCCATCTGATGGAAGTCACATGGCTCCCCGATGTGCGGCACCGCCCGCGCAACCTCGCGGTCGGCGAGTTCGACGGCGTGCACCGCGGCCACCGCGAGGTGATCCGCGGCGCCGACACGGTCCTGACGTTCGAGCCGCACCCGCGCACGGTCGTCGCGCCGGATTCGGCGCCGAAGCTGCTCACCTCGCTCGCCATCAAGGCCGACCTCGTCGCCTCGCTCGGCGTCCACGAGCTCGTGGTGATCCCGTTCGACGGCACGTTCGCCGCGCAGACGGCGCAGGAGTTCATCGACCACGTGCTCGTCGACACGCTCGGCGCCGAGCACGTGTCGGTCGGTGAGAACTTCCGCTTCGGCAACCGCGCGCGCGGCGACGCCGAGCTGCTGCGCTCGCAGGACGCGTTCGAGACCTCCGTGGTGCGGATGGTCGAGCTCGACGGCGAGATCATCTCCTCGACGCACATCCGCGGGCTCGTGGCCGTCGGCGACGTCGCCGCCGCCCGGCGCTTCCTCGGATCGCCGTTCCACATGCGCGGCACCGTCGCCCACGGCGACAAGCGCGGCCGCACGCTCGGCTTCCCGACCGCCAATCTCGTGCCCGACCCGCGCCTCGTCGTCCCCGACCACGGCATCTACGCGTGCCGCGCCCAGGTCGACGGCGCCGAGCACATCGCCGCCGTCAACGTCGGCGTCCGGCCGACATTCAAGACCGGCCGCGGCCTGCTCGTCGAGGCCTACCTGCTCGACTTCGACGACGACATCTACGACCACGAGCTGCGGTTGGACTTCCTCGAGCGCCTGCGCGGCGAGCGCCGGTTCGACAGCATCGAGGGGCTGGTGGAGCAGATGGGCCGCGACGTGAGCGAGACCCGGCGCATCGCGGCATAGGCACCCACCTCCCGCATTGAGGGAGGGATTCCGGCGCTCCTGCTACCCTGCCTCGCCGCAGATGACCGCGATCACCTCCGAGCAAAAGGCCGAGCTCGTCCAGAAGTTCGGCAAGAGCGAGACCGACACCGGCGCCACCGAGGTCCAGATCGCCCTGCTCACGGCGCGGATCAACCATCTGACCGAGCACCTGCGCGAGCACAAGCACGACCACCACTCGCGCCGCGGCCTGCTGATGCTCGTCGGCCGCCGCCGCCGCTTCCTGAACTACCTGCAGAAGAAGGATCTCGAGGGCTATCGCTCGCTGATCCGCGAGCTCGGTCTGCGCCGGTAGCACCCGTGGTCCTCGCCACCGGCGAGCCCGCTCCGGAGTTCTCGCTGGCCCGCGCCTCCGGCGGTGAGCCGTTCACGCACCACGACCTCGCCGGTCATACGACCGTGCTGGTCTTCTACCCGTTCGCGTTCTCGACGGTCTGCACCGACCAGATGAGCGTCTACAACGAGCTGCTCGACGAGTTCACGGCGCGCGGCGCGACGCTGTACGGCGTCTCGTGCGACGCCGTGTGGTCGCAGCAGGCATGGCGCGAGCAGCTCGGGATCGACATCGAGCAGCTCTCGGACTTCGAGCCCAAGGGCGCGACCTGCCAGGCGTTCGGCGTGCTGCACGAGCGCGGGATGCCGCAGCGGGCGATCGTCGTGGTCGGCCCCGATCGCGTGATCAAATGGAGCTACCAGGCGCCGCAGCTGAGCGACCTGCCCGGCGCCAACCTGATCTTCGACGCACTCGACGACTGAGCGACCTCCGATCCGCCCCGCTGCCCGATCTAGGCCCCGACGACCACGTCCGCGGCCCCGAGGATGCGCGGCTGGTGATCGTCTACGGCGACTACGAGTGCCCGTTCTGCGCCGCCGCCGAGCTGCAGCTGCGCGGCCTGGAGATCCGCGTCGCGTTCCGGCACTTCCCGATCCGCGCCAGCCACCCGCGCGCGCACGCCGCCGCCCACGCGGCCGAGGCGGCGGCCGAGCAAGGGGCGTTCTGGGAGATGCACGACGCGCTGTTCGCCGACCAGGGGCGGCTCGAGGACCCGCACCTGTGGGCGCGCGCCGAGCGGCTCGGGCTCGACGTCGCGCGCTTCGACGCCGACCGCCGCTCGGAGCGCATCGCCGCGCGGGTCAAGGCGCACTTCCACGGCGGCGTGCGGGCCGGCGTGGCGACCACGCCCACGCTGTTCGCGAACGGGCGGCGATTCTCCGGGCGAACCGCGGTGGCCGCGTGGACGTACACCCCGTGACCGTGCCGAGCGATGCACAGCTGATGGAACGCCTGCGTGTCGACGCGACCGGGGAGGCGCTGCGGGCGCTGTACCGCACGTACGCCGGGGAGCTCCTCGGCTTCGCCTTGAACGCGCTCGGCGAGCGCGGCGCCGCCGAGGAGATCGTGCAGGAGGTCTTCACGCGCGCCTGGCGCCACGCAGAGCGCTACGACCCCGCGCGCGGCAGCGTCCGCACGTGGCTCTACCAGATCGCTCGGCACGCGATCATCGACACGCGCCGGCGCGCCTCGGCGCGCCCCGCGCTCGCGTCCGGAGAGCCGCTCCTGGACACCGCGAGCGGGCGCGACTCGATCGAGCAGGCGATGCTCGGCTGGCAGGTCGCGGCCGCGCTCGAGAAGCTGACGCCCGAGCACCGGCAGATGATCCGGCTGGCGCACTTCCAGGGCCTCTCGGTCCGCGAGATCGCCGACCGCTGCGAGCTGCCGGTCGGCACGGTGAAGAGTCGGACGTGGTACGCGCTGCGCTCGCTGCGGCTCGTGCTCGAAGAGATGGACGTGGTGCCATGACACATTGCGACGAGCTGCGTCACTTGCTGGGCGCCTACGTGCTCGGTGCGCTCGACGTCGACGAGGCGGCCGCCGTGCGCCGCCACCTGCAGGACTGCCCCGACTGCGCCGCCGAGCGCGACGCGCTGACGCCGCTGCCCGGCCTGCTGTCGCTGGCGGGCGGGGCCGAGGCCGCGGTCAGCGAGCCGCTTTCGGCCGCGTTCGAGGAGCGCCTGCTCGACGCCTATGCGCGCGATCACGCCGGCCAGCCGCCGCGGCGCCGCCGGATCGACGGCCTGCGCAGCCGCCTGCGGCCGCGCTGGCTGGCCATCGGCGCCGCGACCGTGGTGACCGCCGCGGCGGCCGCCTTCGGCTTCACGGTGCTCGGCGGCGACGAGTCGCCGCGCTACGAGGTCGCGTTCCGCAGCGTCGGTGCGCCCGGCGCCAGCGCGCACGCGAACCTGCTCGGCGGCGGCAGCGGGACGACCGTGCACCTGTGGGTCGACGGGCTGCCGCACGACGCGGACGCCGTCTACGAGGTGCTGTGCGACGCTCAGATGTGGACCGCCTCGGCCGGCACGTTCCGCACCGACGCCAACGGCCGCGCCTACGTCGTGCTCACGACGGCCCTGCGCAAGGGCGAGTACGATGCGATTCGGATCGTACGCCGCTCGCACGCGTCGGACGGGAAACTGGTGCGTCGCGACATGCTCGCCGCCAAGCTGTCCTGAACCCAGGGCGCTGGGCGCGCGTACCTCCTCTCGACCCATCTCCCAACGGCGACTGGAGAGCACATGCGACGCATCACCTGGCTCCTCGCGCTCGTGCTGGCGGCGGGCGTGCTGACGGCGGCAGGATGCGGAGGTGACGACGACAACGGGGGCAGCGGCTCCAGCAGCGGCGGCACCGGCACCGAGAGCGACAGCTCCAGCTCGAGCGGTGGTGGTGGCGAGACGCTCACCGTCACGGCCGATCCAGGCGGGCAGCTCTCCTGGGACAAGTCCGAGCTGAGCGCGAAAGCCGGCAAGGTCACGCTGAAGATCGTCAACGAGTCGAGCATCCCGCACGCGATCGAGGTCGAGGGCAACGGCGTCGAAGAGGAGACCAAGACGGTCACCGGCGCCAACGCCGAGGTGACGGTCGACCTCAAGGCGGGCGAGTACGAGTATTACTGCCCGGTCGACGACCACAAGCAGACCATGAAGGGCACGCTCACCGTCCAATGAGTGGCTAGGGGACGCCGATCCGCAGCGTCCGCAGCACCCGCGCGGCCGGGGCCTCGACCTTCTCGAGGTCCCGCCGCGTCAGCCCGACGACGTCGATGACGACCGGATCGGGCTCGGTGCGCAGCACGATCGTGCGCATCCGCATCCCGTTCACCAGCGAGCGGTTCGGGGCGATTGCCGTGCACGCGTTGGTGGGCACGATGCACATCGGCGCGAACACCGCCGGGCGACGGAACCGCACACGGACCGTGAATGCGTCGCCCGGTACGTGCGCTACCAGCGCCGAGTCCCGCGCGCCGACCTCGAGGTCCGGGTGCCGGCGCATCCACGAGTACAGGTCCGCCGGCGCGGCGATCTCGCTGCCGCGGCCGGGGCCGTACACCACCGGGAGGCGCGAGAAAGCCAGCCACGACCGCCCGGGGTACTCGCCGCCGGGCTGCCCGTTGCGGTTGCGGCGCTCGAGGAGGAGATAGTCCGGCGACGTCGTGTCGCGAGCGAGCCACTCGGTGTCGGCGGCCACGAATGACACCTTCGGCACGAACACGCGCGAGTCGTAGCGTACGCCGGGCTCGAGGCTGCCGCCGAACAGCGGGCGCTCGCGTGGCGGCGCGGGAGGGGGCGTGGGCGTCGGCGGCGTGTTGCTCTGCACACCGCCGGAGGCCGCGAACGCGACGATCGCGACGAGGATCGCCGCCGCGACGGCGCCCAGGACGAACTGCTCACGGCGGGCGCTCACCCCCTCGACGGTACCCCGATCGGGTAGCGTCGGTCCATGACGCGGGTGGCGATCCTGGGCGGCGGCGTCGCGGGACTGACCGCTGCCCACGAGCTGGCCGAGCGCGCGTTCGAGGTCGTCGTCCTCGAGGCGCGGGCGATCCCGGGCGGCAAGGCGCGGAGCCTGCCCGTGCCCGGCTCCGGCGCCGGCGGCCGCGCCGATCTCCCCGCCGAGCACGGCTTCCGCTTCTTCCCGGGCTTCTACCAGCACCTGCCGGACACGATGCGGCGGATCCCGGCCGGCGACCGCACGGTCTTCGAGCACCTGACCGCCGCGACGCGGATCCTGCTCGCCCAGGCCGGCGGCCGCAACGAGATCGTCGCGACCGCGCACCTGCCCGCCTCGCTCGACGACCTGGCCGTGCTGAGCCGCTTCCTGCTCGAGGTCATGACCTCCCTCGGGATCCCGCCCGACGAGCACGCCTGGCTGGTCGACCGGCTGCTGACGCTGCTCACGAGCTGCGACGAGCGCCGCTACGAGCAGTGGGACCTGCAGAGCTGGTGGGTCTACGTGCGCGCCGAGGAGCGCTCGCCGGCGTTCCGCAAGTTCCTCGCTGACGGCCTCACGCGCACGCTCGTCGCCGCCCGCGCCCGCGAGATCAGCGCCCGCACCGGCGGCCTGATCCTCGCGCAGCTCGTGTTCGACCTCACGCGCGCCGGCGGTCGCGCCGACCGCGTGCTCGACGCCCCAACGAACGAGGCGTGGATCGACCCGTGGGTCGCCCACCTGAAGACCCTCGGGGTCGACCTGCGGTTGAGCGAACCGGTTCAGGGCCTGACCGTGAGCGGCGGCCGCATCGCCGGCGTGACCACGGCGGCCGGGACCGTGACCGCCGACCACTACGTCGCGGCGCTGCCGGTCGAGATCATGCGGATGCTGGCCGGGCCGCCGCTGCGGGCGCTCGAGCCGCGCCTGAACGGGCTCGACCGGCTCGTCACGCGCTGGATGAACGGGATCCTCCTCTACCTCGATCGCGACGTTCCGGTGGTGAACGGCCACGCGATCTACATCGACTCCGCGTGGGCGCTGACGTCGATCTCGCAGGCGCAGTTCTGGACGGACGTCGACCTCGAGCGCTACGGCGACGGGCGCGTGCGGGGGATCCTGTCCGTCGATGTCTCCGACTGGCAGACGCCCGGCCCCCGGACCGGCAAGGTCGCCGCGCGCTGCAGCCGCCAGGAGATCCACGACGAGGTCTGGGGCCAGCTCACCGACCACCTCAACGACGGGCCGCAGCCGGTCCTCGACGAGCAGCACGTGCTGAGCTGGTTCCTGGACCCGGCGATCGAGTTCCCGAACCCCAGCGGTGCCACCAACAGCGAGCCGCTGCTGGTCAACACCGCCGGCTCGTGGGTGGACCGGCCGGACGCGGTGACGCGGATCCCGAACCTGCTGCTGGCCGCCGACTACGTGCGCACGAACACCGACCTGGCGACGATGGAGGGCGCCAACGAGGCGGCCCGCCGCGCCGTCAACGCGATCCTCGCCACGCACGGGCGTCGCGACCTCTGCCGGGTCTACAAGCTGCGCGAGCCCGCCGTGCTCGGTCCGGCGCGGGCGCTCGACGCGCTGCGCTGGCGGCTCTTCCACCGGCCGGCGCGCGCCCCGCTGCGCGTGACCGCGGACGGCGGCGTCGAGCCGCGCAACCTGCTCGCCCGCGCGACGCTGGCCGCCGGGCGGCTCAGGCGCTGACGCGCTCGAGGCCCGCCTTCCGGCAGCCCTCCTCGAGCGCCCGCAGCCCGAACGCCTGGACCGGCCCGAGCGCGCCGGTGCCGCTCGCCTCCTGCTGGGCGGCCCAGGCGATGATGTCGGCGGTCAGCCCGTAGGGCTCGGGGCCGGAGAGCTGCACCTCGGCGAGCTGCGCGCCGGACGCGCTGAACGCCTGGCCGACGACCCACGAGACGCCCGCGCCGGGTTCCGGCCCGCCCGCCCCGCCGCCCATCCCCACCACGCGGTCGCCGACCGCCTGCACGAGGCCGCGCGCGCCCGGCACGCGCATGGCGAGCGAGCCGGCCAGGCTCGCCGCCTGCAGCGGCCGCGCCAGCGACCCGAACCAGCCGAGGTAGACGTTGACCTCGCGCAGCTGCGGGAACGACGCCGGCAGGCTGAGGTGCTCGGATCCGCCGAGCGAGATCCCCGGGCGCTCCTTGCCGCGGACCGTGAACGAGCGCACGCGCTCGCCGGTCCGCACCAACCGCAGCGCGCCGTCGCGGAACGCGTGGCTCTGGTTGACGAGGATGCCGACCGACGAGGCGCGCGTGCCGCCGCTGGTGCCGGCGCCGAACGCGTAGTAGCCGACGTCGGCGCGCACCGCCGACTCGCCCGCCTGTTCGAGCGCGAGCGCCGCCGCGAGCGCGCCCGGCACGTAGTCGTAGCCCATCGCGGTCAGCAGGGCCGCGCCGGCGCGGCCGGCCGGCGGCCCGAACTCGGAGAAGACGCGGCGGATGAACACCGGCTCCCCGGTCGAGTCGATGTAGGTCCCGCGGGCGGCGATCGCCGCGCGCACGGCCGGCTCGCCCCACTTGGCGAACGGCCCGACCGTGCTCACCATCACGTCGCCGCGCTCGAGGAGCGCGAACACCGAGTTGCGCCGCAGGGCGTCGGCCTGCCGGAACTCGACGCCGAGCCGCTCGGCCAGCTCGCGCAGCGGTCCCTCCGACCGCCCGGCGAGCACCGGGGCGGCGCCCTGGACGGCCAGTCGCTCCGCGACCAGGCGTCCAGTGAAGCCGGTCGCTCCGAAGATGATGATGCGCCTCGTCACGTGCTTCCTACTACCATTGCAGGCAACGACTACCGAAGCGTCAGAGACGATGCAGAGGGCCCGCCGACCGAGAAGGCGGGCACAGGAAAGGGACACATGGCAGAAGTGCACCGGGTCTCCGTCGAGATCGGCGGGACAGAGATCTCGTTCGAGACCGGTTGGATGGCCAAGCAGGCCTCCGGAGCGGTCGTGGTCCGCTCGGGCGACACCGTCGTCCTCAACACCGCCACCGCAGGCAACCTGCGCGACGTCGACTTCCTCCCGCTGACGGTGGATGTCGAGGAGCGCATGTACGCGGCCGGGAAGATCCCCGGCTCATTCTTCAAGCGCGAGGGTCGGGCCGGCGAGAAGGCCACGCTGATCGCGCGCATGATCGACCGCCCGCTGCGGCCGCTGTTCCCGAAGGGCTGGCGTCGCGAGACGCAGCTCGTCGGCATGCCGCTGTCCGTCGATCAGATCAACACGTACGACGTGCTCGCCATGAACGGCGCGTCGGCGGCGCTGCAGATCTCGGACATCCCGTTCCCGGCCGCCGTCGGCGCCGTGCGGATCGGGAAGCTCGAGGGCAACTTCGTGATCAACCCGACCGAGGAGCAGCTGCTCGAGTCCGACCTCGACCTCGTCGTGTCGGGCACCGACGAGGCGATCCTCATGGTCGAGGCGGGCGCCAACGAGGTGCCCGAGGCCGAGATCCTCGACGCGCTCGACATCGCGCACAGCGAGATCAAGAAGCTGTGCGCCGCGCAGCACGAGCTGGCCGAGAAGGCCGGCAAGCCGAAGCTCGAGATCGAGGCGCCGCAGGTCGACGAGGACCTCGCGCGCCAGATCGCCGGGTCACACGGCGCCGCGCTCGACGCCGCGACGCAGGTCGAGGACAAGCTGGCGCGCCAGGACGCCACCAAGGCGGTCGAGGAGCAGGTGCTCGAGCAGTACTCCGGCGACCCCGCGTCCGAGACGTACGCCGAGTTCCGCCAGAAGGCGCAGCTCGCGTTCGACGCGCTCGAGAAGACGATCATCCGCGAGCGCATCGCGGTCCAGAAGAAGCGCCCGGACGGCCGCCAGCCGGACGAGATCCGCGCGATCGACATCCAGGTCAAGCCGCTGCCGCGCACGCACGGCTCGGCGCTGTTCACCCGTGGCCAGACGCAGGCCCTGTCCGTGGTCGCCCTCGGCACCACGCGCGAGGAGATGCGCCTGGACAACCTCGGGCTCGAGACGGCCAAGCGCTACTTCCACCACTACAACTTCCCGCCGTTCTCGGTGGGCGAGGCCGGCTTCATGCGCGGCCCCAAGCGTCGTGACATCGGCCACGGGGCGCTCGCGGAGCGCGCCCTCGTGCCGGTCGTGCCGCCGGTGGAGGAGTTCCCGTACACGATCCGCGTGGTCTCGGACATCCTCGAGTCGAACGGCTCGAGCTCGATGGCCTCGGTCTGCGGTTCGTCGCTCTCGCTGATGGACGCCGGGGTGCCGCTCAAGGCGCCGGTGGCGGGTGTGGCCATGGGCCTCATCAAGGAGGGTGAGGACCACGTGGTGCTCACCGACATCGCGGGCGTCGAGGACCACCTGGGCGACATGGACTTCAAGGTCGCCGGCACGTCCGAGGGCATCACCGCCCTCCAGATGGACATCAAGATCACGGGCGTGACCTTCGAGATCCTGCGCGGCGCGCTCGAGCAGGCTCAGGAGGCTCGCATGACGATCCTCGGCAAGATGAACGACGCGATCTCGGAGCCGCGC
>DATDKF010000247.1:0-7758 GCA_036520135.1 Solirubrobacteraceae bacterium | reverse complement strand
GCCTCGATTCGCCCGTGGTGCTCGCCAGGGGGAAAACGCGGTCGCCGCCAAGAGCGATCGGGCGGAAGAACGATGGTTGTTCGCGCGTTACCAGCGGCATGGGGATGGCGCGGCGCAGGAGGCGCTGGTGGACCGGTTCCTGCCCCTAGCGCGGCAGCTCGCGCGCCGCTACGCGAGCAGCAACGAACCGCTCGACGACCTCGTCCAAGTCGCCTCGCTCGGCCTGCTGAAGGCGATCGACCGTTTCGATCCGACCCGCGCGACTGCGTTCTCGTCGTTCGCGGTGCCGACCATTCTGGGCGAGCTCAGGCGCCATTTCCGCGATAAGGGCTGGTCGCTGCGCGTGCCACGCGACCTGCAGGAGCTCGCGGTCCGCGTGGACCGCGTCACTGACGACCTCGAGTCCGAGCTCGGTCGCGCCCCGACATCGGACGAGATCGCTCGGCGCATCGGGGTCAGCACCGAGCGGGTGCTCGACGCCCGCGAGGCCTCCGCCGCCTACCGGGCCGTCTCGCTCGACCGCCCTCGCGACGACGCCGAGGCCGGCGAAGACCTGGTCGACGTCATCGGCGTCGAGGACCCCGGATACCACCTGGCCGACGACGCCGCCACGGTCGAGCGCCTGCTGAGCGTGCTCAGCGACCGTGAGCGCGAGGTCCTACGGCTGCGCTTCGCCGAGGACCTCACCCAGTCGGAGATCGGCGCTCGCGTCGGGGTCTCCCAGATGCACATCTCGCGCCTGATCCGCCAGGCCGTCGCGCAGCTACGCGAGGCCGCGGACCTCGACACCTCGGTGGCGTAGCCTCGGCAACACCGCACGAGTAGATGTCGCGGATGAAGTTCTGTTGCTGGTCCAGCGTGTACTGACCGTCGGCCGCGGCGCCGGGGAATGATGAAGTCGTCGTCGCTGGCGGGCAGGGCGACGGTGTTCAGGCAGCCCATACTGCGCTGATACTGCACACGCGGGCGAGACACGCCGAAAGCCGGTCGCAGACGACGAGCCGGCAGCGGGCCTATAGCGCAAGGAAACCGCTGCAAACGCCAACAAGATGCGCATCTTGTCGGCGAGGCCGCGCTGGCGCCGATCCTCGTACCATGGAAGTGCTCTACCAACTGAGCTAAGAGGGCGGGTGGGCCCCAGCGTAGCGCCACCGCGCCGCGCGAGTAGCCTCAGGGCATGCACGACGACGCGACCCTGTCCGCGCGGCTGTGGGACGGATTTGGCCGGCTGCAGGCGCTGCTGGGTGGGCATGCGGGGCCGGGGAGCGTGGTCGTGCGAGAGGGGCTGGTCGCGAGCGTGGTTGCGAGCGCTCCCGATTCGCCGACGCTCAATGCCGCCGTGGCGATCGAGGCGGACGGGGCGCCGGCGCATCTCGAGGAGCTGCGGGCGCGGTATGCGGACGCCAAGGTGCGGCGGTGGGGCGTGTGGCTTGACAGCCGGGCGAGCCTGGCGGCGCAGGCGCTGACGCAGGCCGGGATGGTCCCCACGACGGCGAGCCCCGGGATGGGGGCGCGGATCGGCGAGCTGCAGACGGCCGGGAACGGCACGCCGACGCCGGCGGACCTGCCGACCGTCGGCCGCGTGAATGACCTCGCGTACGGCAACTACGACGGGCGGCTCGAGCGGACGCTGGCGCCGCTCCCCAACGGCGTGCTGCACGGCTACCGCGTCGACCACCAGGGCAAGCCGGCGGCGGTGGCGCTCGCGATCCATCACAACGAGGACTGTGGCGTGAGCTTCGTCGCCACGGTCCCGAAGGCGCGCAGGAGAGGGCTCGCGTCGGAGGTCATGCGCAAGGCGCTCACAGAAGCTCAACGGCAGGGCTGCACGACGACGACGCTGCAGGCGACCGACGTCGGCGAGCGGCTGTATCGCGCCCTCGGATACCGCCATCTGTGCGTGATGCAGCTCTGGGAGCTGCGCCGCTAGGCCCAACCCGCCGACTACCCTCGAATGAGGGTGGCACGAGCCGGCGTACTGAAGCGGCGACGAGTTCCGACGATCCAGCTCGGTGGCGCGGCGAAGCATGTGCGGCATGCCCTGATCGTCGCGGCGGTGGTCGTGGCGACCCTCGCGGCCGCGTACACCGCGCTCAACACGTACACGCAGACGCAGGACCTGTCCGTCGGCCGGGTCCAGATCAGCGTCGAGACCGGGCACAAGGGCGCGCTGGACCTCTACGTGCCGCTGGTCGACTGGGGCGTGCGGTTCGAGGACGCGGTGAAGCTGCCGGTGCGCCTCCACATCGACCTCCGGACCGTCGACCGGCGCACGGTCTCGCACATCGCCGAGGGCGGGAGCCTGGACCTCCAGGACGTCCGCAACGAAGCGCGCGACGCGCTCGCGAGCTACCTGATCAACCTCGTCGCGATCACGCTGCTCTGCGGCGCCGCGCTCGGGATCCTCGTCGCGTTCGCCATCAGGACCCGCCAGAGCCCGCGGCTGCGATACACGATCGGCGCCGCGCTGATCACGACCACCCTGATCGGCGCCACGCTCGTGATCCTCCTCCCCCCGCGAGGCAGCTTCAGCGATCCCCAGTACTACGCGTTCGGCCCCGACATCCCGCGCGCGCTGCAGGCCGTCGAGGCCGCCCAGCAGTCGACCAAGCAGCTCGACCAGGAGCTCGACGCGCAGCTCGTCGGCCTCGCCCGCCTGGTCCTCCGCCCGTCCGAGCGGACGCCGCTCACCGACCAGCCGACGATCACGATCGCGTCCGACCTGCACAACAACTTCATCGTGCTGCCGATCCTCGAGCGGGCGGCCGGCGACGGCCCGCTGTTCTTCCCCGGCGACCTGACCGACCGCGGCTCGCCGCTCGAGGCACGGCTCGTGAGCCGGGTCGTCGGCCTCGGCAAGCCGTTCGTGTTCGTCTCCGGCAACCACGACAGCGACAGCCTCGAGAAGAGCCTCACCCGCCGCGGCGCGATCGTCCTCACACAGTACGGGCGGCTCCTGCGCAACGGCGGCTACGGCCCGGTGATCAACGACATCGCCGGCCTGAAGGTCGCCGGCTACAGCGACCCGTTCGAGCGCCGCGCGGGCGAGAACTTCCGCGACCGCTTCCAGGCCGAGCCGACGCCGACCCAGCAGGACGCGTTCACGAATTGGCTGCGGCCGCTGCTCGGGAAGGTCGACGTCGTGATGGTCCACGAGCCCGCGCTGATCGAGCCGGCGCTGGCGATCCTGCAGGATGCGCCGCCGCAGCGGCCGATCGTGTTCATCGTCGGGCACACGCACAAGGCGTCGATCGAGCGTTACCCGGGCGTCGACGTCGTCAACGGCGGGAGCGTGGGCGCCGGCGGCACCGGCAACCTCACCGAGCCGACGAAGATGGGCATCGCCCGCCTGATCTTCACGACCGCGCCGAACTTCCAGCCGCTGGCTGCGGATCTGGTGGAGATCGATCCGGGATCGGGGTCCGCGACCGCCCGGCGCGAGCGGCTCGACGAACCGCGATGAACGACGCGACGGCCAGCGCGTACAGCGTCACGAAGACGGCGCTGGCGCCGGTCACGAACGGCAGCACGAGCCCGGGCCACACCGCCGCCGCGCACGTGCACACGGCCGTCGGCACCGTGAACGCCAGCACCGCCCGCCGCGGCAGGCCGCGGCGATCGACGACGGCGAACCACCGCGGCAGCCGCCCCTCGCGCGCCGCCGAGTAGAGCAGCCGCGACAGGCCCCACGTCCAGCTCGCGGTGTTCGCCTGCACGAGCAGCAGCGCGAGCACGGCCAGCACGGCGACCCCGCCCGGCACGAACGCCGCGAGCTGCGCCAGCCCGGCGAGGTCGTCGACCTCCGCGCGCGGCACGACCGCCCCGAGGTTCGCGGTCAGCAGCATCGCCAGCACGCAGTAGCCGCCGAGCGCGACGACGACGGCCACCAGGTAGTCGCGCCGCGGGTTGCGCAGCTCGCCGGCGACGAACGTCATGTTCTCGAAGCCCGCGAACGCCCAGAACGCGACCAGGACGCCATGGGCGACAGGACCGACACCGCCCCACGACGGGACCACCGCGTCGTACCCACCGCGCGCGTCGTCGACCGTGAGCCCGACCAGGGCGAGCGCCGCCACGAGCAGCGCCCACATGACCGCGATCTGGAATCCCACCGCGCCGCGCAGGTTCATCCACGTCGTCGCCACCCAGATCGCCAGCGCGCCCGCCAGCCGCACCGCACCCCCGCCGCCCACCGCCGCCTCGAGATAGCCGCCGGCGACCAGCGTCGCCGCCGCGCCGGCCGGGAACGCGATGACGAGGAACAGCGCCGGCACCGCCGCGGCCGCCCGCCGCCCGAGCCCCAACGCCACGAACCCCTCGAGCCCGCTGCCGTCGGGCACCAGGCGGACCATCGAGCCGAACACGAGCAGGAGCGGGACGCACGCCAGCGCCGCGCAGACCCACACGAGCAACGCATCCGAGCCGGCGATCACCAGCACGACCGACGGCAGGAACAGGATGCCGGAGCCAGCGACCGACCCGACGGCCAGCGCGATCCCCCCTCCGAGACCGAGCGTGCGAGGGAGCATCAGCACGACGCTAGGTGCTATTGCGGTCAGTTATCGTCCGCGATATATGACGCCGGCGACCAGGCTGCTCGCGTTCCTCGAGATCCTCCAGGACCGCCCGTTGGTGACGGGCGCCGAGCTGGCGCAGCGGCTCGGCGTCGACCCCCGGACCGTCCGCCGCTACGCGGCCGCCATCCAGCAGCTCGGCTTCCCCGTGGAAGGCGAGCCCGGCCCGGCCGGCGGCTACCGCCTCAAGCCCGGCTACAAGCTGCCGCCGCTGATGCTCACCGAGGACGAGGCGACCGCGGTCGTGCTCGGGCTCGTCTCCGCCCGCCGCCTCGGCGTCCCGACCTCCGACGCCGCTCTCGCCAAGATCCACCGCGTCCTCCCCGCCAAGCTGCGCGCCCGCACCGAGGCGCTGGCCAACGTCGGCTTCACGTCCGAGCCCGGCATCGCCCCCGCCGGCGAGACCGTGCTCGCGCTCACCGACGCCGCCCAGCGCGGCCGCGCGATCACGGCCGGCTACACCGAGCACGACGGCACCGAGAGCCACCGACACGTGAGCCCGTACGGGGTCGTCGTCCACGCCGGCCGGTGGTACCTCGCGGCGTACGACCACGACCGCGAGGACATGCGCACGTTCCGCGTCGACCGCATGACCGGCGTCGAGCTCGCCGGCCCGGCGCACCCTCCCCCGCCCGGCCTCGACCCCGTCGCCCACATCCAGCGCAGCCTCGCGAACGTCCCCTGGACCCACGAGGTCGAGGTCGAGCTGCCCGACGAGACGCTCACCATGCGCGTCGAGTCGCTCGACTACATGGCCGGCCTGCTCGCCGGCCTCGACACCGACTTCACGATCGTCAAGCCGCCCGAGCTCAAGGACGCGGTCGCACGCCTCGCGGCGCGGCTCAGCGCCGCCGCAGGTCGTGCATCGCCGCCGCGATCACGACGTTCACCAGCCAGATGACGATCGTCGCGCCGACCACCGTCCAGAACCCGCCGGCCTCGAAGTCGGTGACCACCGCGTCGGTGAGCACGAGCATCAGCATGTTCACGAAGAAGTACGCGACGCCGAACGTGATGATGATCAGCGGGATCGACAGGATCGCCAGCACCGGCTTGACGATCCAGTTGACGATCGTGAACACCAGCGCCGCCAGCGCGAGCACGCCGAACGAGTCGCCGTACGTCATCTGGTCGAACACCTCGCTGGCCACCCACAGGGCCGCGAGGTTGCCGGCGTAGCGGAGGAGGATCTCCGGCATCAGCGCTCGAAGCGCCGCACGAGACCCCACGCGGACGGCAGGGCGATCGCCCCGATCAGCGCCTTGACGAGCCCGCCGACGATGAAGATCGAGAAGCCGTTGTGGATCGTCCAGCCCCACGACTCGCCGACCGAGATCTTCAGCACGATCAGGCCGGGCACGAAGATGATCAGTTGGCCGATCACGAACGTCACGAACGCGAGCAGCGGTCTGCGGTCCGCCCCGTGCTCGGCCATCCAGCCGACGAACGCCGCCGCGAAGATGAAGCCGACCAGGTAGCCGCCGCTCGCGCCCCAGACCACGTGCCAGCCGGACTCGCCGTCGGCGTAGAACGGGAGGAACAGGCCCATCAGCACGTACAGAGCGAGCGAGGCCATGCCGCGGCGCATGCCGAGCGTCGCGCCGACGAGCCCGACCGCGAGCGTCTGCCCGGTGATCGGGACGGGCGACGGCGGGACGTCGATCGAGATCTGCGCGAACAGCGCGGTGAGCAGGGCGCCGCTGAGCACCAGGATGGCGTCGCGCACGCGGGCGCCGGGCAGGACATCGGCGAGAACGGTGCCCCTGGGGAGGGCGTGGGTGGCGGACATGGCGCAGCAACCTACAACGGACCGTCGAGGTAGCGCTGCAAGGTCGGCGCGACGACCTCGGACACGGGCAGGCTCGATCCGCGCGCCGCGTAGCTAACGGAGCGCGAGCCCGGTCTCCGGGTCGAACACGTGCAGCCGCTTCATGTCGACCCCGAGCCGCAGCCGCTCGCCGGCGCGCACGTCCACGTGCGGCGGCAGCCGCGCGGTCAGCCGCGCCTCGAGGCCGGCCTCCTCCTCGCCGTCGAACGGGTCGGCCACCGTCACGCGGGGCGCCTCGGTCCGCAGGTGCACGAGCAGATCGGAGCCGAGCGCCTCGACGAGCACGACCTCGAGGTCGAACGGCCCGTCGGCCAGGAACAGCGTCTCCGGCCGGATGCCGATGACGACCTCCTCATCGACCCAGCCGCCGAGCACCGGCCGGGCGTCCAGCACCTCGTCGGGGAGGACGAGGCGCTGGCTGCCCAGCACGGCCTGCACTCGGCCGTCGACGAGCTCCAGCCGCCCCCGCAGCAGATTCATGGCCGGCGACCCGATGAAGGCGGCCACGAACAGGTTGGCCGGGTGGTCGTAGAGCGCCTGCGGGGCGTCGACCTGCTCGAGCCGCCCATCGCGCATGACCGCGACGCGGTCGCCCATCGTCATCGCCTCGGTCTGGTCGTGCGTGACGTACAGCGTCGTCGTCCCGAGCTCCTGGTGCAGCCGCGCGATGTACGCGCGCATCTCCACGCGCAGCTTGGCGTCAAGGTTGCTCGAAGGCTCGTCCATCAGGAACGCCTGCGGCTCGCGCACGATCGCGCGCCCGAGGGCGACCCGCTGGCGCTGGCCGCCGGACAGCTGCCGCGGCCGGCGCGCGAGCAGCTCGCCGATCCCCAGCCGCCGCGCGACCGACGCCACGCGCGACTTGCGCGGCACCCCCTGCATCTTTAGCGCGAGGCCGAGGTTGTCCTCGACGCTCATGTGCGGATAGAGCGCGTACGACTGGAAGACCATCGCGATGTCGCCGGTCCTTGGGCGCGATGTCGTTGACCACGCGGTCGGCGATCCGGATCGTCCGGGACGTCGCCTCCTCGAGCCCGGCCACCATCCGCAGCGCCGTCGACTTGCCCGAGCCCGATGGCCCGACCAGCACGGTGAAGCCGCCGTCGGCGACCTCGAGGTCGAGGTCGTCGACCGCGCGCATCCCGTCCGGGAACACCTTCGCGACCTCCGAGAAGCAGATGCTCGCCATGCTCAGCTCCGCGCCTGCGCGATGAAGTCGCGGTACCAGAGCCCGCTGCGCTTGGGCACCCGCCGCTGCGTCGAGTAGTCGACGTAGACGAGCCCGAAGCGCTTCGCGTAGCCGTGCTCCCACTCGAAGTTGTCGAGCATCGACCAGGCGAAGTAGCGCCGCACGTC
>DATDKF010000246.1:0-2104 GCA_036520135.1 Solirubrobacteraceae bacterium | reverse complement strand
CGCCGGCGATCGGCGCGAGCTGCGGCCAGCCCGCCCGCGGCGGCCGGCCGTACGACGACCCGAGCGTGACGTCGCCGCCCCACGTCACCGACACCGGCCCGCCGCGGGCGGCAGCGCCCGCCGGCGCGGCCAGCAGCCCGCATGCCGTCAGTGCGAGCGCCCTGCGTAGCCCGCGGCTCATCGCGGCGTCTTCGCCGCTCCCGCCGCCATGCCTCCCGCGGGCCAGTACCCGTGTTCGGAAGTACGTGCGGTCGCCGGTGGTTGCCGGCGTCGGCTGGCGGTGCACGGTGATCCGGGAGTGTGCCGGTGGCACATGACCGGTCACTGGGTGCCGTCAGGCGGTGATCGGCGGCGGGCGGGTGGGCCAGATCAGGCGTACTTGCGGACGCCGGTACTAGCTGAACAGACGCTCGCGCTTGCCGGTCCGGGGGCGGTGGGTGAGGCCGTCGAGGACGACCTCGATCGGTGACCGGCGGTTCGCGTTCTCGAGCTGCTCGCGGATCGCGCGGATGTCGTCGGCGGTGTGCGATGCCTTGCCCGCCACCGCCGCGAACCGCTTGGCGCTCGCGAGGGCGAGCGCTGCGCTCGAGCGCCGGCGCCCGAGCAGGCCGCCGCCGGATCCGATCCGCGATCCGATCAGCAGCCCTCCGGCTAGGCCGGCCGCGGCCGCGCCCGCGGCGAGCGCGGGCTTGGCTGCCTTGCCGGCGACGGTGTCACCGGATTGCTTGGCCTTGTCGAGCGTGCCGTTGGATCGCGGTCGTGCCTTTGTTGCCGCCATCGTCGCCGCCCTAGTCGAGGATCTTGCCGATGCGCTCGGCCTGGTTGCCCGCGCGCTCGAGGTCCTTCGAGACGTTCTTGCTCGTCTTGCCGAACTTCTTGCTCGCCTGACCGACCGACTTGGCGATCGACTTGGCGTCGAGGTCCGGGAGGCTCTTGCCGACCGAGCGGGGCAGCGGCACGCCGAGGACGGTCTTCTTGCGGCTGCGGCTCTTGAGCGCGATCCCGCCGGCGATGCCGATCGCCGCGGCGCCGACGGCGGCGGCCGGTGCGGCGGCCTTGCCCGCGGCGCTCTTCACGGTGTCGAGGACACCGCTGCTGCCGTTGCTGCTCGCGGTCGGCCGGGAGTTTTGGCGCGCCGTGCTGCGCGTGCTCGGGCTCGTGCTGCGCTTGGACCCGTTGCGCGACGCGGCGGCGGTCCTGCTGCGCGAAGCGGCGGTCTTGGTTCCAGAGGACTTCTTGGCGCCGGAGGTCTTCCGGGCCGTCGTCTTGGCGGCGCTGCTCGACCGTTTCGCACCGGTTCTTGGCGTATTAGCGGCCATCGTTTCGGGTCTCCTCCCACGGAAACGTCATTGTCTGCTGGCTACCCGTTTGCCGCCGCGAAGACGCAATGTGCGAGAACTTGCACGACATGACTGAACTCGAGGGAACGGTCGCGCTCGTCACGGGCGCGAGCAGTGGAATCGGCGAGGCGACGGCGAAGGCGCTCGCGCGACGGGGCGCGAAGGTGGCGATGGCGGCCCGGCGCAAAGACCGGCTGGACGCGCTCGCGCAGGAGATCGACGGCGACGTGCTGGTCATCGAGGCGGACATCACGCAGAGTGATCAGGCGATCGGCGCGGTCGAGCGGACGGTGAGCGGGCTCGGGCGGCTCGACACGGTCGTCAACAACGCCGGGATGATGCTGCTCGGCCAGGCCGAGGGGGCACCGCTCGACGAGTGGGACCAGATGGTCGCGATCAACGTGCAAGGCCTCCTGTACGTCGCCCACGCGGCGATAGAGCCGCTGCTCACGGCCGCCGAGGACGGCCCGCGCGGCGTCTCGGACATGATCAACGTCAGCTCGATCGCAGGGCGCGTCGCCCGGCGCGGGTCCGGCGTCTACAACCTCACCAAGCACGGTGTCGGCGCGTTCAGCGAGTCGCTGCGGCAGGAGTTCGCGACCCGCCACCTACGCGTCTCGCTTGTCGAGCCCGGCGCCGTCGCCACCGAGCTGACCGACCACATGCAGCCCGCGGTGCGCGAGGCGACGCGCGAGCGCTTCCGGGACATCGAGCGGCTCGCGGCCGAGGACATCGCGGACAACATCCAGTACATCGTCACCCGC
>DATDKF010000245.1:0-13271 GCA_036520135.1 Solirubrobacteraceae bacterium | reverse complement strand
TTGCGACGTTTGTCCCCTATAGCCAGCATTTCGTCGCACTGCCGACCGCCTCGACGATGATTGCGACGAAACGCTGGCTCCCCAGCCTCCCTACCCAGCCGGGGTTACGCCCGCCCCTCCGCGCGCAACTTGTCCAGATGTGCGCGCAGCGACATCGCAGCAAACGGCCGGAGCGACGCCGGCGCATCACCCCACGCCGCGTCGAGGAGCTCGTCCTCGGACCGCAGCCCGCGCGCCAGCGCCGCCACCAACAGCCGCTCGCGCTCGAGCCGGTGCGCGACGTAGCCGTCGAGCTTCGCGGCGACGTCCCAGATCGGCTCGCCGTGGCCCGGGCAGAGCACGGCGAGGTCGAGCGTGCGCAGGCGCCGCAGCCCGTCGAGGTAGCCGACGAGGTCGGAGGACACGAAGACGCTGCCCTCGCCCAGGACCGCGTCGCCGACGAACGCCGCGCGGCCGGCGACGTAGGCGAGGTGGTCTTCGGAGTGGCCGGGGAGCGAGACGACGCACAGCGGGCCGTAGCGGTCGCCGTCGCGGGCGCCCGCGCGGAACGACACGACCGGCACGTCGCCGACCCGTTCGAGCAGCCCCGGCAGGCCCTCGACGTGGTCCGCGTGGTCGTGCGTCAGCGCGATGCCGTCGCAGCGGCCGACCGCGGCCGCCACGGCGTCGAGATGCGCGTCGATCGCCGGGCCGGGGTCGACGACCCAGCCGCCCACGACCCACGTGTTCGTCCCGCTCAGCGTGAGCGGGCTCGGGTTCGCGGCGCGGACCAGGACGATGCCGTGATCCGCGAGGTCGCCCACCGTCAGCGCGGGACGAGCCGGAAGACCGGGCCGCCGAGCGAGACCGCGTACGCGCGCCGGCGGCCGTCGACGCCGAACGAGGACAGCGAGCTCACGTGCAGCCGCGTCGCATGCACGTCTCGCGCCTTCCCACCGCGCAGCCGCGCGGACTCGATGACGCCGCGGCAGAAGTCGCCGAAGATGTAGCGCCCGCGCAGCGCCGACAGCACCGGGTCGCGGACCACGACGCCGCCGGTGATCGAGCAGTTGCCGTCGGAGTGGAAGCGCTGGATGACCGGCGGGATCGCTCCCGGCGCGGACTCGCCCGGCGTGTAGCGGCGGCGGCCCTCGAACACGCGCCAGCCGAGGTTCGCGCCCTTGTGGCGGACGATGTCGACCTCCTCGACCTCGCCCTGGCCGACGTCGGCGATCACGAGGTCGCCGTTCGGCGCGAACGTGAACCGCCACGGGTTGCGCAGGCCGTAGGCGTAGATCTCGTGGCGCGCGCCGCTGCGGTTCACGAACGGGTTGCCGCTCGGCACGCTGTACGACCTGCGGCCGTCGAGCCGCGGGTCGATGCGGATGATCTTGCCGAGCAGCGACGAGAGGTTCTGCCCGTTGCCGCGCGAGCCGTGCCGGTCGCCCCCGCCGCCGCCGTCGCCGAGGCCCGCGTACAGGAGCTTGTCCGGCCCGAACAGCACGAGGCCGCCGTTGTGGTTGGACGCCGGATGCGGCACCGACAGCACGATCCGCGCCGACCCTGGCGCCGCGCGGTTGGCGCTCGCGCGCTGGTACTCGACGATCCGCACGTCCCCGTTGTTGGCCGTGTAGTAGACGTAGAACAGCCCGCTCGTGCGGTAGTCGGGCGCGAACGCGAGCGACAGCAGGCCGCGCTCGCCGCCTGATGCGACCAACCCGGAGATGTCCAGGAACGGCTGCGCCAGGGTCTTGCCGTTCCTGACGATCCGGATCGCGCCGTCCTGCTCGACCACGAACAGGCGGTTCTTGTCGCCGGGCGGCGACGTCACGTAGACCGGGTTGGAGAAGTCGCCGATCTTCTTCAGCCGCAGCCCCGGCCTTGCGGCCGCCGTCGCGGTGGCCTCGGGTGTCGCGGTCGTGGCCGGACTCGCCGGCGGGCTGGTCGGCGTCCGCGCCGTGGCGCCGCCGCTGCCCCCGCAGCCGAGGGCGACGACGCCCACCGCCGCTATGAGGACCCGCACAAGCCCCACGATCAGCCCAGGATGACAGGCGCGGCGCTCGCGCCCGCCGGTCGCCGGCGCCACGCCTGTCCGACCCGAGAGCTCCAACGCACCGGAACACGGAAACTTGCGCCAACTCATCGCGCAACGAGCTGTGAGAACAGCCGGTCGAGCTCCGCGGCCGGATCGGCGGTCAGCCCGGTGTGCACCGGCGACGGCTGCACGATCGTGCTGGCCGGCGCCGTCAGCCAGTGGAAGCGCTCGGACGGCTCGAGCGCGGCGATCGGCCCGCCGGCCGGATCGCCCGCCGCCACGCGCTCGATCGTCTCCAGCTGCGCCCGCAGCGCGGCCCGATCGCAGCCCGGCGCCAGCACGGCCAGCGCCTCCGCGTCGAGCTCGGTGCGCGCGGCGAGGAACCCGAGCCGGCGGCAGAACAGCACGACGCCGACGTTAAACGTCTCGCCCCGCTCCACGCGCGGCACGACCCGGACGATCGCGTATTGGAAGTCCTCACGCGCGGGCACGATCGGCCTCCTCGACCCACTCGCGCGGCTCGAGGAGCCGCGCCTCGAGGTGCGCCGCGTACGGCGCGCCGTCGCTCCACGGCCCCGGCACCAGCCCGGCGGCGCCGGCGGGATCGGCCCGCGGCGCCAGCCGCTCGTCGGCCGCCGCCACCGACCCCGCGACCGGCAGCAGCACGTGGTCGCCGATCGCCGGGAACGGCCGCCGTGCGACCGCCATCGCGTCGCCGCTGCCGTGATGGACGAACAGCGAGGCCCCGTGGTCGATCAGCCACAGGTTGCCGTGCCAGCGCAGCATGTTCGGGTTGCGCGGGGTGCGATCGACGTTCTCGACCAGCGCGTCGAGCCACACGACCGCCGCCGCGAGCTCGGGATCCGGCGGGTCCGCGGGGTTGTAGGGCAACGAACCCGGCAGGAAGTCGACGCCGAGGTTGAGCCCGACGCTGGCGACGATCAGCTCCTGGATCTCCGGGTCCGGCTCGGCACGCGCCAGCTCCGCGTCCACCGTCACGAACACCAGCTCCGGCACCGGCAGCCCGACCCCGCGCGCGATCTCGCCGGCGACGATCTCCGCGGCCAACGCCTTGGGACCCTGCCCGGCGCCGCGGAACTTGAGCACGTACAGGCCGTCGTCGTCGGCCTCGACGATCGCGGGCAGCGACCCGCCCTCCCGCAGAGGGGTCACGTAGCGCGTGGCCGTCACGGTGCGCAGCACGGCTGGCATGATCCCGCGCGATGCCGACGCTGTTGTGGGAGCCGCCCGCGGAGCTGGTCGAGCGGGCCGTGATGACCCGCTACATGCGCGAGCGCGGCCTGGGCACCTACGAGGAGCTGTGGCGTTGGTCGGTGACCGACCTCGACGGCTTCTGGGGCTCGATCTGGGAGTTCTTCGGCGTCCAGGGGACGTACGACCAGGTCCTCGCCGACCGCCGCATGCCTGGCGCCGTGTGGTTCCCCGGCGCGGAGGTCAACTACGCCGAGCACCTGTTCCGTGGCAAGGACCCAGGCGCGACCGCGATCGTCCACGCCTCCGAGCTGCGCGAGCTGACCGCGCTCAGCTGGGGCGAGCTGCGCGAGCAGGCGGCGCGCATCGCCGCCGGCCTGCGCGCGCTCGGTGTCGAGCGCGGCGACCGCGTCGCCGCCTACATGCCGAACATCCCCGAGACCGTCGCCGCGTTCCTGGCGACCGCGTCGATCGGCGCCACCTGGTCGAGCTGCTCGCCCGACTTCGGCCCGCGCTCGGTGATCGACCGCTTCGCCCAGATCGAGCCGAAGGTGCTGCTGGCGGTCGACGGCTACCGCTACAACGGCCGCGACTTCGACCGCCGCGAGACCGTCGACCGCATCGCCGCGGAAACGGGCGGGCGCGTCGTCCGGCTCGGCTACCTCGACGACACGGGCTGGGAGGACGGCTTCGAGGAGCCGGGCGAGTTGACGTTCGAGCGCGTGCCGTTCGACCATCCGCTGTGGGTCCTGTACTCGTCCGGCACCACCGGCCTGCCGAAGGCGATCGTCCAGGGCCAGGGCGGGATCCTGCTCGAGCACCTCAAGAAACTCCACCTGCACGTCGACGCCCAGGCCGGCGATCGCATCTTCTGGTTCACGACAACCGGCTGGATGATGTGGAACTTCCTCGTCTCCGGCCTGCTCACCGAGGCGGCGATCGTGCTCTACGACGGCAGCCCCGGGCAACCCGACATGGGCGTCCTGTGGGACCTTGCCGAGCACGCGGGCGTCACCACGTTCGGCACCAGCGCCGCCTACATCGCGGCCTGCATGAAGGCGGGCGTCGAGCCGGGCGCGGGCCGCGACCTCTCCGCCCTGGGCGCCGTCGGCTCGACCGGCTCGCCGCTGTCGCCGGAGGGCTTCCGCTGGGTCTACGACCACGTCGGCGAGGACACCTGGCTGTTCTCCACCAGCGGCGGCACCGACCTGTGCACCGCGTTCGTCGGCGGCTGCCCGATCGTCCCGGTCTACGAGGGCGAGCTGCAGGCGCGCTCGCTCGGCGCCTCGGTCGAGGCCTGGGACCCGGACGGCAAGCAGCTGATCGGCGAGGTCGGCGAGCTGGTCATCACCGAGCCGATGCCGTCGATGCCGCTGTACCTGTGGAACGACCCCGACGGCGAGCGCTACCGCGAGTCCTACTTCGACATGTACCCCGGCATCTGGCGCCACGGCGACTGGATCGAGATCACCGAGCGCGGCACCGCGATCATCACCGGCCGCTCGGACTCGACGATCAACCGCGGCGGCATCCGCATGGGCACGGCGGAGATCTACCGCGCGGTACTGGCGATCGACGAGGTGACCGACGCCCTGGTCGTTGACATCTCGCGCGAGGGCGAGGACTACATGCCGCTGTTCGTCGTCCTGCGCGAGGGCGCCGAACTCGACGACGACCTGCGCCGCGCGATCCGCACGCGCATCCGCGAGGACTGCTCGCCGCGCCACGTGCCGGACGACATCGTGGCGGTGAAGGAGGTGCCGCGGACGCTGTCGGGCAAGGTGCTCGAGCTGCCGGTCAAGCGCATCCTGATGGGCACGCCGCCGGAGAAGGCGGCGAGCCGCGACTCGCTGCAGAACCCCGCCGCGCTGGACTTCTTCGTCAGCTGGGCTGAGCGCCGTTAGCGCGGATCCGGCGGCTGCGGTCGCGCGACGCGAGCGACTCCTCGAGCGTCCGCGGAGGCAGGCGCGGCATCGCGATCTCCCGCGACGGGAGGTACGTCACGTCCGCGGACATGCCCTTGTAAACATCGGGGCGTTTGGGGCGCAGGAACGGGATTCTCATATCTGCTCCGGGGCGGGCCGGCTGTGCACCGAAGGCGAGCGCGCGGCCGCCACGATCAGGATACCCGCCGAGAGCGCGGAAACGACCGCGGCGGCTGCCCACGTGGCGTCGATCACCCACGGTCGCGCCTGGAAGCCGAGCGCCGCCGCCGCGAATAACGCCGCGAGCGTGCAGGCGACGAGGCAGAGCCGGTAGCGGACCAGCATCAGCCGCAGCATCGGGTGCTCGTCGGTCCGCAGGACGAGCGCCGAGAAGACCGCGGACGTCGAGAGGACGAGGCCGATCGCGGGCCCGGCGCGGCCGGCCAGACCGTCGAGGTCGGCGAACACCCACGCTGGAAGGACCAGCAGGGCGATGACCGTGGCGACGATCGCCGCCGGCCCGAGGAAGCGCCAGCGCTCGGCGCCGTAGGCGACGGCCAGGCCCGGCCTGCGGATCCGCTCCGCCGGATCGGCGGTGAAGTAGAGCGCCGGCCGGTCGGTGTCGCGCTCGCCGGCGGCGAGCACGTTTCCCTTGACGTCGTCGACCAGCGTCGTGGTGCGTGCCCGCAGATCTGGCGGGACGACGACCTCGACGTGAAAGCTCGCCGCCTCGGTGCAGCCCGGCGTGTCGTAGAGCGCAGTGAGGCCGCGCACCTGCGAGAACGGCTCGTCGGAAGCGAACTTGACGACGCGGCGCCGCTCGAGCCCGTTCACGACCGCCCAGACCACGAAGCCGCGGGAGAGGAACTCCGCCGTCGCGCGGAACTCGGCCAGCGGCTCGAGCCTGTGGCCGACCTCGAGCTCGTCGATCCGGTCGTCCAGCCGCCGGGGATCGTCGGCCAGGATCGCCTCGACAAGCGAGCCCGCCGCCATGGTTGCGGCGTCGTCGTCCGCGTCGTGTCCCGCGAGGTCGGCGTCGAGCCGCAGGTAGAGCAGCTCGCGGCCGATCGTGCGGCCCTGATCGGCGGTCAGCAGCGGGACCACACGCTGCTCCTCGTCGCGCAGGTCGAAGTGCACGAGCGGCCGCTTCTCCAGGACCGCCAGCGGCACGACGAACTCACCCGCGTCCGACAGCCGCAGCAGCTCGCGGTACTCGCCCGGCACCGTGAAGTCGATCGACACCTGGCGGCGCACCTGCTCGTGGGTCAGCACGGTCAGCGTCTCCACCCGGCGATGGCGCCACGCGGCCTGGCGGCGCAGCAGCACGTCGGCCGCCACCGCGATGTCGCTCGCCCGCTCCTCGATCTCCTCGCCTGGCCACGCCGCCACGCGGCGATGGTCTCAGAGCTCCAGGACGACCTTGACGTCGTCGGACCGCTTCTCGAGCGCCTGCTCGAAGTCCTCGAGCGGCACCCGCCGGGAGATCATCCGCTCGAGCCAGCCACGGTCGGCGCGGTCGAGCGCGTCGGCGGCCAGGTCGTAGTGGCCGAGGTTCGCGTTGACCGAGCCGAAGACCACGTCGTTCTCGAGCACGAGGTCGCGGTTGAGCCCGCCGATGTCGATGTTGAGGTTGCGGCCGCGCGGCGACACGCCGGTGAGGCAGACGATGCCGAACGCGGCGTTGTGCTCCATCACGTCGAACACGACCTCGGGCGCGCCGGTCGCCTCGACGATGATGTCCGGCGTCGCCGCCTTCGCGACCGTCGCGACGTCCTCGGCGTGGTAGTGCGCGCCGAGTGCCGCGACGAGGTCGGGTTTCGGCCCGTCGGTGTAGCGGTCGATCACGTGCACCTCGAGCCCGCGCTGGACGCCGAGCAGCGCCGCGAGCAGCCCGATCGGGCCGGCGCCGGTCACCAGCGCGCGCTCGGGGGCGAAGTACGCGCGGCGCCCGATCCGCTCGATCTGGTCCCACACCTTCGCGACGATCGTGGTCGGCTCCATCAGCATCCCGACCGGCTCGAGCTCTGGGTCGAGCTTGACCGCGTACTCGGCCTCCACGGTCCACTGCTCGGAGCCGTAGCCGTGGATCTCCTTGATGCCGCGCTCGGTGTAGCGACCGTTGCGGCAGAAGTCGAACTCCCCGCGCGCGCACGCCGGGCACGGCACCGGGTCCGGGCGCCGCACGACGCCGACGACGAGGTCGCCCTCGGCGAAGTCGCTGCCGGCGGGCGCGGAGCGCACGCGGCCGAGCGACTCGTGCCCGAGGATCAGCCGCTCGGCGCCCGGCGGCGCCCAGCCGTAGTCGCCGGCGATGATCTCGCGGTCGGTGCCGCAGACGCCGAGCGCGACGCCGTCCACCAGCAGGTCGCCGGGGCCGGGCTCGGGGTCGGGCATTTCGGTCACCGCCGCGGAGCCGGCCTGCAGCGGGATCACGGTCAGAGCTCGCATGCGACGAACGTACCCGTATGGGACTAGCATCGCTCGTGACCCATGGGTCTGAACTCCTCAACCCGCCTGGGGATCGCGCTCACGCTGCAGGCTGCGATCGTGGCGCTGGACATCGCCATTTCCGGATCGGGGCTCATCGTCACGAGCGCGACGCTGCTGGTGCCGTTCGCGCTCGCGATCGTCGGGACCGAGCGCGAGACCGCGATCACCGGCGCGGTCGCGGCCGCGGTCGGGATCGGCAGCCTGGTCTGGAACGACACGCCGAACACCGGCCAGGCGATCTACCGGATCGTCTTCTACACGCTGGTCGCGCTGCTCGCCGTGATCGCCGCCCGCGCCCGCGAGCGGGCCACCGCGCTGGCCGACAGCAACGAGGCGCTGGCGCTCGACCTCGATGCCACGCAGGCGCGCCTCGACGGCATCCTCGGCTCGCTCGGCGAGGCCGTCACCGTGCACGACGCGCGCGGCAAGACCGTCTACGCCAACGCGGCGGCCGCCGAGCTGCTCGGCTGCGAGAGCGTCGAGGAGATCCTGAACGCCGAGCCCGGCGAGCTCGCCAACAACTTCACGATCACGCACGAGGACGGCAGCACGGTCGGGCTCGACGACCTCCCCGGCCGGCGCCTGCTGCGCGGCGACGCCGCGCCGTCGCTGCTCACCCGCAGCATCCGGCACGACACCGGCGAGGCGTTGTGGCTGCTCACCAAGGCGACGCTCACGCGCGAGCCCTCGGGCGCCCAGCTGGCGATCAACATCATCGAGGACGTCACCGACGCCAAGGAGGCGGAGCTGCGCCAGCGCTTCCTGGCCGAGGCCGGCCAGCTGCTCGCGTCGTCGCTCGGCTACGGGCAGACGCTCGAGCGCGTGGCGCAGATGATCGTCCCGCGGCTCGCCGACTGGTGCGGGATCGACATGCTCGACGAGCAGGGCGAGATGGTCAATGTGGCGGTCGCCCACGCCGATCCGGCGAAGGTCGCGATGGCGCATGAACTGCGCGAGCGCTACCCGCCGAACATGGACGCACCCACCGGCGTCCCGGCGATCCTGCGCGGCGGCCCGGCCGAGCTGTACCGCGAGATCCCCGACGAGCTGCTCGTCCGGGGCGCCGTCGACGACGAGCACCTGCGCATCATCCGCGAGGTCGGCTTCCGCTCGGCGATGGCCGTGCCGATGCGGATCGGCAACCAGACGCTCGGCGCGATCACGCTCGTCACCTCCGAGAGCGGCCGTACCTTCGACGAGGACGACCTCGCGTTCGCCGAGGACCTCGCGCTGCGCGCCGCGACCGCGGTGCAGAACGCGCGCCTGTACGCGGCGCAGGAGCGCGTGGCACACACGCTGCAAGCCAGCTTGCTGCCGGACCGCCTGCCCGACCTGCCGGGCTGGCAGGTCCACGCCGCCTACCAGGCCGGCGAGCGCGGCGCCGACGTGGGCGGCGACTTCTACGACGTCGTCGCGGTCGACGCCGGGCACCTGATCGTGCTGGGCGACGTCACCGGCAAGGGCGTCGAGGCCGCGGCGCTGACGTCGCTGGTGCGCCACTCGGCGCGCATGGCCGCGCGCTTCGATCCGCGCCCCGAGCGCGTGCTCGCGCACGTCAACAGCGTGCTGCGCGAGCAGTCGCAGCTGTCGCTCGTGACCGTGGTGTGTGCGCTGGTCGAGACGAACGAGGACCGCGCGCGGCTCACCGTGGCGTCGGCCGGCCACCCGCTGCCGCTGCTGCGGCGCGCGGGCGCGGCGCCGGACCCGATCGGCCGCTACGGCGTGCTGCTCGGCGTGGCGGGCGACGAGGACTGGACCGAGACGGCGATCGCCCTCGGCGCCGGCGACACCGTGCTCTTCTACACCGACGGCGTGACCGAGACGCCCGGCGACGCGACGCGCTTCGGCGAGCCGCGGCTGCGCGAGGCGATGGCGCGCGCGGCCGACGGCCCGGTCGCGCTGCTCGCCGAGATCGACCGCTCGCTGCGCGACTTCCAGGCGGGCGAGACGCTCGACGACCGCGCGATGCTCGCGCTGCGCTTCGTCGGTCACGGTGCCGGCGGCGGCGGCCCGACCGACGTGACGCGGCTGGAGGTCGTTTGAGGCGCCGCTGCGACGTCGTCGTGGTCGGCGGCGGGCACAACGCGCTGGTGGCGGCGGCGTACCTCGCCCGCGCGGGGCGCTCGGTGGCCGTGCTCGAGCGCTCGGAGCGCCTCGGCGGCGCCGCGGTGTCCGAGGCGCCGTTCCCGGGCGTCGACGTGCGGCTGTCGCGCTACTCGTACCTCGTCAGCCTGCTGCCGCGGGCGATCGTCGAGGAGCTGGGACTGCGGTTCGTCACCCGCCGGCGGCGGATCTCCTCCTACACTCCGGTGCCCGGGACCGACACGGGCGTGCTCGTCGACACCGCGGACCCGGCGCGGACGCGCGCGTCGATGGGTGACGGCTTCGCGGCTTGGCAGGCGTTCTACGACCGGATGGCCCGGGTGGCGCGCGCGGTGTTCCCGACGATGCTCGAACCGCTCGCGAGCCGCGACACGCTGCGCCGCCGGATCGGCGACGACGAGGCGTGGGAGGCGCTGTTCGAGCGGCCGATCGGTGAGCTGATCGAGGCGTGCTTCGCCGACGACGTCCTGCGCGGGATCGTGCTCACCGACGCGCTGATCGGCACGTTCGCCGGCGCGCGCGACGAGAGCCTGCGCCAGAACCGCTGCTTCCTCTACCACGTGATCGGGAACGGCACCGGCGACTGGGACGTGCCGGTCGGCGGGATGGGCGCCCTCACCGCGGAGCTGGCGCGGTGCGCCGCCGAGGCCGGCGCTGAGCTCGTGACCGGCGCCGAGGTGACGGAGATCGAGGCCGACGGCGAGAGTGCCGAGGTGCGCTATGACGGCGGCGCGATCGCCTGCCGGCACGTGGTCGCCACCTGCGCCCCGGCCGTCCTCGACCGGCTGCTGGGCCGCGACGGCGGCGACCGGCCGGAGGGCGCGCAGCTCAAGGTCAACATGCTGCTCGACCGGCTGCCGCGGCTGCGCGACCGCGACGTCCCGCCCGCGGACGCGTTCGCCGGCACGTTTCACGTCAACGAGACCTACGCGCAGCTGCAGTCGGCGTTCGCGGCGGCGCGGGGCGGGCTCGTGCCGGAGCCGGTCCCTTGCGAGATCTACTGCCACTCGCTCACCGACCCCAGCATCCTCGGTCCCGGCGTGACCGGCCACACGCTGACGCTGTTCGCGCTGCACACGCCCGCGCGGCTGTTCGCGGACAACCGGGCGGCGCGCGCGCACGAGGTGCTCGCGGCCACGATGCGGTCGCTGAACACGGTGCTCGCCGAGCCGATCGAGGACTGCCTGATGACGGCGCCAGACGGCAGCCCGTGCCTGGAGGCGAAGACGCCGCTGGACCTCGAGGACGAGCTGGCGATGCCGGGCGGGAACATCTTTCACCGCGACCTCGCGTGGCCGTTCGCCGAGGAGGACGACGAGGTGGGCGGCTGGGGAACGGAGACCGACATCGCCAATGTCCACGTCGGCGGCGCGGGCGCGCGCCGCGGCGGCGGCGTCAGCGGCATCCCGGGCCGCAACGCCGCGATGGCCGTCCTCGGCCGCGCCGCGCGGCACGCACTGCCGTCGGGGCGCGCTTAGTTGCGTTTCGCAAGCGACGCTCGCTGTGTGACTGGCAAAACGCAACGAGGTGAGGTAGCGTCCGGCGGCGGATGCCCTACCGGCCGTTCGAGGACCAGAACTGCTCGATCGCGCGTGCGCTCGCGGTGATCGGCGAGCGCTGGACGCTCCTCGTCCTGCGCGAGGTGCTCCTCGGCCGCCGGCGCTTCCAGGAGATCCGGCGCAACACCGGGATCGCCACGAACATCCTCACCGACCGGCTGCAGACGCTCGTCGACCATGACGTGGTCGAGCGGCGGCGCTACAGCGAGCAGCCCGAGGCGTTCGAGTACGTGCCGACGCAGAAGGCGCTCGACGCCACACCCGTGCTCGTCGCGCTGATGCAGTGGGGCGACCGCTACGACGCCCCGCACGGGCCGCCGCGGACGCTCGTGCACGGCGGTTGTGGGCACGAGACGCAGCCGCTCCTGCACTGCTCGCACTGCGAGGAGCCGATCGAGGCGCGGGAGCTGCGCGTCCGCGCGGGTCCCGGCGCGTAGTTGCCGGGCTTCCGTCCGGGGCGTCAGGTAGATAAGGTGGTGGTCTAAGAGGGCGATTACAGGGGCTAGGTTGCCCGAGTCAAACCCCGAGGAGGTGGAAGGTGGCCCTGACCCTCGACCCCCAGACCGTCGAGCGCGAAGCCGTCACTGCCGAGTTCAGCGAGGTCGCGGCCTGGCTGCAGGCGGAGCTGGGCCAGCAGCTGACGGCCTACCTCGCCGGCCTGCGGGATCCCAAGGTCGTGGGCAAGTGGCGCAAGGGCAGCCCGCCGCGGGCGGCGGCCGAGTTCCGCCTGCGCACCGCCTACTCGGCGGCGCGGATGCTCGTCGACGCCTACGGCCCCAACACGGCGCGCGCCTGGTTCCTGGGCAGCAACAGCCGGCTCGACGACGAGGCGCCGGCATGGCTGCTGCGCCACGCCGAAGAGCCGGGCGACGTGCGCTTCCTCGTGCCGGCGGCGCGCGCGTTCGCGGGGAGCGCCGACTGAGCCCCGCGCCTGCCGTGTGGCGGGTGGGCCATCGCGACAGCCCGCTGGACTTCGTGCCGCGCCATCTCTGCAGCTGGCAGCACCGCTGGGACGACCCGGAGCGTGAGTACCGGACGATCTACTGCGCCGAGACCGCGCTGACCTGCCTGCGCGAGGTGCTCGCGGACTTCCGACCGAACGCGAAGGCGATCGCCGACCTCCAGGCGCTGTTCGGCGAGTCCACGCAGGCGCTCGAGGGCGTCGGCGAGGTGGCCGCCGAGTGGCGCGACGCCCACGAGCTGTGGCCGGCACTGGCCGTCACCGAGGACGAGTTCTGCCACCTCGACGCCGAGGTCGAGCTCCGCACCGAGCTCGAGCGCGAGCTGGCCACGCTGCTCGCGCTGCACGACATGGACCACCTCGACATCACGCACGTCCGCAGCCGCGACCGTATCGTCACCCAGACGGTCAGCCGCGAGCTGTACGAGCGGCGCTACGCCGGCGTGCGCTTCGGCTCCAACCTCGACGACCAGCCGTGCTACGCGCTGTTCGAGGGCCGCGCCGAGCTCGCGCCGAACGGCGAGCCCTCCGCGCTCACGCCCGAGCTTGAGCCGCTGCGCCGGGTTTGCGACGAGCTTGGGCTCGCGCTTGTGTAGGTCCGGGCGAACGTCAACTGCGGCTGGGTAGGGGAGCGGCGGCGCCCGCGTGGGTTTCGTCGCAATCGTGCGCGGCCGCGCGATCGGTGCTGCGAAACCGTCCTGTGGCGTGGGTTTCGTCGCAATCGTGCGCGGCCGCGCGATCGGTGCTGCGAAACCCACGCTCGCGAGTGTGCATTTCGTCGCACTCGCGCCGCCGACGACAATCGTTGCTGCGAAACGCACCTATAGCCAGCATTTCGTCGCACTCGCGCGGCCGGCGCCGATGATTTGCGACGTTTGTCCCCTATAGCCAGCATTTCGTCGCACTGCCGACCGCCTCGACGATGATTGCGACGAAACGCTGGCTCCCCAGCCTCCCTACCCAGCCGGGGTTACGCCCGCCCCTCCGCGCGCAACTTGTCCAGATGT
>DATDKF010000244.1:0-11179 GCA_036520135.1 Solirubrobacteraceae bacterium | reverse complement strand
AGTCGACCGTGCTGAGGCTACGTTACGAGCCGGAACATAACAGTTCAAGGTAGAATCGCCGTGTGAAGACCGGTCGCCATAGCTCGGCTCAGGAGGTGCGTGTGGGACGACCACGCGATACGCAGATCGATGCCGCCGTGCTCGAGGCCACGCTCGCGACGCTCGACGAATCGGGGTACGCCCGCCTTACGCTCGAGGAGGTCGCGCGCCGCGCCGGGACGACGAAGCCGGCGATCTACCGTCGCTGGTCCAGCCGCCAACGGCTGGTGCTCGCCGCGCTCGGCCAGCGCCTCGGCGACGCGGGGGCGCCGCCGGACACCGGCTGCACGCTCTGCGATCTCGACGAATGCACCAAGCTGTTCGTGGCCGCGTTCCGGCGCATGCCGCCCGACGTGATCGACCCGCTGTTCGCCGATTGCGCCGGCGAACGCGAGCTGCGGGCCGCGTTCATGACCACACTGTTCGACCCGCCCCGCGCGGCCGTGAAGGAGACGCTCGATCGGGCGCACGCCCGCGGTGATCTGCGCGAGGACGTCGATCGCGCCTTGATCCTCGATCTGATCGGATCGCTGGTTCATTACCGGACGCTGTTCGGGCACGCGCGCACGACCGACGCCGAGATCGAGCGCGCGGTCGAAGCGCTCCTTCAAGGCATCGCGACCGACTACCCGAGGCTGCTCGAGCACAGCCGCCGCGTCAGCGGCGATCCCAAGCTTCACCACCTGCACGCCTGAGGTCGCATGGTGTCCGGCGGGAGATGCCGGGGTTCAACAGGCCTGGGCCGGCCCCGACGAGGCCGGCACGGCGAGTTGACGCGGGCAGGGGGTTTCTGCGCGCGTTGCGGAGCTGGGGCGCAGGTTCAGGGCGACCAGCGCGATGCCGGCGATGCCGGCGGCGACGCCGAGCACGGCGGTGCTGAGGCCGTCCGCAGTGGCGGTCCGGAGCGCCTCGCCCGTGAGTCCGTCGGTGCCCGAGGTGGCCACCAGCACGAGGACGGCGAGGCCGACCGCAGCGCCTACCGAGGTGCTGGTGGAGGCGAGGCCTGAGGCGATGCCCTGCTCGCGGTCGGCCACGCCGGTGCCGGCGGCGATGAACATCGTGGTGAAGACGACGCCGTCGCCGATGCTGAGCAGAATGAGGCCCGGGATCAAGTCGGCGTACGAGCCGTTTGGCGAGATTGCGAGGCCGAGTGCCAGCGCACCGAGCGCGCCGATGATCAGCGCGGCGACGAGCGTGCGTCGTAGACCGAAGCGCGTCGCGATCCGCCCGGCGAGCGCCGAGCCGGCGACGACCACCGCGGTCGGGAGCAGGAAGCCGACGCCGGTCTCAAGCGCGTCGTAGCCGCGCACGTTTTGGAGATAGAGCGTGAGGAAGTAGAGCACCGAGCCGAACGTCGCCCAGAACAGGAACGCGATCGCGACGGCGGTGGCGAGGTTGCGGTTGGCGAGCAGGCGCGGCGGGACGAGCGGGTCGCGGCTGCGTCGCTCGACGAGCGCGAAGGCACTGAGCGCGACGACGCTCGAGGCCGCCGTGGCCAGGATCGCGGGCGAGTCCCAGCCGAGCCTCGGGCCCTCCACGAGGGCGAACACGAGCAGCGTGATGCCCGTGGTGGCGGTGAGCGCCCCGGGTAGGTCGAACCTGCGGTCGCGCTCGCGGCCGCCGTCGGCTGGGATCAGCGCGAACGCGAGCAGGATCGCCAGGCCCGCGAGCGGCACGTTGACGAAGAAGACCGCCTCCCAGCCGAGCGCATGCGTGAGCACGCCGCCGAGCAGGACGCCGATGACCAGGCCGGCCGCACCGGCGCCGCCCCAGACCGCGACGGCGCGGTTGCGCTCCCGTCCCTCGGCGAACGTGGTGTTGACGAGCGACAGGGTGGCCGGGAAGACGAGCGCGCCGCCGAGGCCCTGCACCGCGCGCGCGACGAGCAGGAACTCAGGCTCCGAAGCGAGCCCGCCGCCGAGCGAGGCGCCGGCGTAGAGCACGAGGCCCGAGACGAAGACCCGCCGCCGCCCAAGCAGGTCGGCGGCGCGCCCACCGAGCAGCAGGAAACCCGCGGATGCCACGGCGTACGCGCTGATCACCGACTGCAGCGTCTGTGCCGTATAGCCCAGCTCCCGCCCGATCTCCGGCAGTGCCACGACAACGATGTACTGATCGAGCGAGACGATCAGCATCGCGAACGCCAAGAGCGCCAGCGTCGCCGTCCGGCGGTCCCCACCAGGTCGGTCGCGAGGGGAAGGTGCTTCGGTGAAAGACACTGGCGGGACTCCTCTGCATGCGGGACACGGAGTTACAATCCGATACGTAACATAACGCATGCATCATCGAACCCAAAGACCTGCGACCCGGACTGGATGTCACCCGAGGCCTCCGGGGCCCCGAGAAGCCGCAGCTGGATACCGTGCGGCCGCGGCTGCGATCAGCCCTCCCGGTCGTAGTAGTCGACCGTGCTGTCGCGGCGGAAGAACCCTTCCGGCTTGCCGTGGCCGCCCCAGACCCCGATCTTGTCGCTGTCGGGGTAGACGGCGATGGCCGGTGCGCGCCGCGTCGAGAGCATCAGCACGCGGACGGGCTGCCCGGTCGTGTTGGTGACCTTGTGCGCGCCCGCGGGGCCCTCCGGGAAGCAGACGGTGTCGCCCGGCGCCAGTTCGTCCTCCCCCGTGGGATGGCGCACGGTCGGACGCCCCTCGAGCACGATCAGCCACTCCTCGTCGCCGTACTCGAAGTGGTACGGGCAGACGCTCTGCCCTGCGGCGAGCTCGTACACGGTGCCGCCGATCCGCTCCGCCCCGATCCGCGAGCCGAACCTGTTCATCCCGGCCCGGTAGCCGTCGGGGTCGCTGTCGTCGTACTCGAACGTCGCGGCGAAGATGTTGAAGCGATCCATGCGCGCGATTATGGGGCGCGCGAGGGTGCAATCCTGCAATCCATGCGGTTGTTCGCCGAGCGCGGCAGCTGATGCGCGTCCTCGCGCTCGCGGACAAGCGCTCGCTGATCGACCCCGCGACGATGGCCCGCCAGAAGCACGTCGACGCCGTGTTCTGCCTCGGCGACCTCGACCGCGCCTGGATCGAGTCGCTGATGTCGCTCGCCATCCCGCGCCTCGGCGTCCACGGCAACCACGACCCCGAGCACATGCTGCGCGAGCTCGAGATCGACGACCTGCACCTGCGCCGTACGCAGATCGGCGGCGGCCTCACGGTCGCCGGCTTCGAGGGCTGCGTGCGCTACCAGCGCCACGGGGTGCACCAGTACACCCAGCGCGAGGCCGGCAAGCTGGCGCGGCGCCTGCCGGCGGCCGACATCCTGCTCTGCCACTGCCCGCCGCTCGGCATCAACGACGACCCGGGCGACCCGGCGCACATCGGCTTCGATGGGCTGCGCGACTGGGTCGACCGCCACCAGCCGCGCCACGTGCTGCACGGCCACACGCATCCGCTGCCGGGCCGCGTCGTCAGCCGCTACGGAGCCACGAAGATCCACTACGTCTCGGGCGCCCGCGTGCTCGACCTCCACTAGCGCGTCGGCGCGTCAGGTCGGAGCGAGACCGCGCGCCGCGCGGTCGAGCCCGTGGCGCGTGCACAGGTCGGCCAGCGCGGTGCGCGCGCCGACCGGGTTCTCCGGCAGCGCCGCGAACGCCAGCAGGGCCGCCCGCAAGTCCTCGATCCGGATGGTCGGCACCTCGAGGCTGAGCCGCGCGAGCCAGCGCACGGCCGCGCGCTCGTAGCGATCGGTGTCCTGCTCGGAGATCAGCAGGCAGATCGACAGCGCGTCGTCGAGGTCCACACGCGGCAGCTCAGCCGCCGCCGCGCGCACCATCGCGAGGCGGCCGGTGCGCAGGGCGCGCTGGAAACGGGCGTAGGGACTGCCGTCGCTTGTCATGCGAACACATGTTCGCATGCGGACCGGACGGAGGCCGCGTCAGGCGCTCAGCAGCTCGGCGACGACCCGCTCGAGGTCGGCGAGCGCGCGCTCACGCCTCGGTCAGCGCGAGGCGGATTGCCGCCTCGGTCGGACCGAACGCGCCGTCGAGCTCGGCGAGCCGCTCGCCGATGGCGTCCTCGGCGGTCTCGAGCGAACGGCACAGCGTCGCCATGAAGGTGGCGCCGATGTTCTGGCAGCTGCCCTTGAGCTTGTGCGCGGCGCGGCGCAGCTCGTCGCGGTCGTCGCATTCGTGGGCCGCGCGCAGCTCCTCGAGCAGCGGCGGGGTGCTCGACACGAACAGGTCGACGAGCTGGTCGACGATGTCCGGGTAGTCGTCGCGGAACGTGCGCATGCGCGCCTCGTCGATCAGCCCTTCGACGGCGGATTCCGCGGCCGGCTCCTCGGCGCCGGTCGGCGCCAGGCCGAGCCAGCGTTCGAGCACGGCGTCGAGCGCCTCGGGGCGCAGCGGCTTGGACAGGTAGTCGTCCATGCCGGCCGCCAGGCAGCGCTCGCGGTCGCCCGCCATCGCGTGTGCGGTCATGGCGATCACGGGCAGACGGGCGCCGTCGCGCTCGGAAGCGCGGATGCGGCCGGTCGCTTCGTAGCCGTCGACGTTCGGCATCTGGCAGTCCATGAACACGGCGGCGTAGCGGCCGTGGGCGAGCTTGGCGAGCGCCTCGGCGCCGTCTTTGGCAATGTCGACCTGGAAGCCGCGCTTGGCGAGCATCGTCTCGATCACGTGCTGGTTGACCTCGTTGTCCTCGGCGATCAGGACGCGGGCGCCGGTCGCTTGCGCGGGCTCGGCCGCGGCGGGCTCGCGCGCGGGCGCCGGCGCGGGCTCGGCCGCGCGCGTGACGTCGGCCACGGCCTCGAGCAGCCGGGCGCGGCGGACCGGCTTGGTGAGGTAGTCGGCGATGCCGAGCTCGCGGGCGCGCTCGCGATGGTCGCCGGTCGACGTGAGCATGATCAGGCGCGCGCCGCGCAGGCTCGGGGCCTGGCGGATCGCCGCGGCCAGGTCGAGCCCGTCCATCTGCGGCATGTGCGCGTCGAGCACGACGACGTCGTACGGCTCGCCCTCGCGGACGGCGGCGTGCATGACGGCGAGCGCCTCGGCGCCGGACTCCGCGGTCGCGCACCGGACCTCGCGCGAGCGCAGGTAGGTCTCGACGATCTCGCGGTTGGTCGCGTTGTCGTCGACGGCCAGCACCTTGGTGCCGGCGGGGACCGGGACGCGCGAGCGCCGGAGCGGCCGGGCGGTCTCGAGCACTCCCAGACGCACGGTGAAGAAGAAACGGCTGCCCTGCCCGGGGGTCGACTCGGCGCCGATGTCGCCGGCCATGAGCCTCACGAGCTGGCGCGAGATCGCGAGCCCGAGGCCGGTGCCGCCGTAGCGACGCGTGGTCGACGTGTCGGCCTGGGAGAACGACTCGAAGAGCGTGGCGAGCTTGGCCGGCTCGATCCCGATGCCGCTGTCGACGACCTCGACGCGCAGCTGCGCCTCGCCGGCCGCGAGCTCCCCGAGCTCGACGCGTACCGACACCTCGCCGCGGTGCGTGAACTTGACGGCGTTGGAGACGAGGTTGGTGACGATCTGGCGCAGGCGCCCGCGGTCGCCGTGCACGGCGGCGGGGACGTCGTCGGCGACGAACGCGGTCAGCTCCAGGCCCTTGCCGTGGGCTTGCGGCGCGAGCATCTCGCAGACGTCCTCGACCGCGTCGCGCAGGTCGAAGTCGTGGTCGTCGAGCTCGAGCTTGCCCGCCTCGATCTTTGAGAAGTCGAGGATGTCGTTGATGACGCCGAGCAGCGCCTCGCCGGAGCTGGCGGCGGTCTGCGCGTACGCGCGCTGTTGCGGCGCGAGCTCGGTCTGCAGCAGCAGCTCGGTCATCCCGATCACGCCGTTGAGCGGCGTGCGGATCTCGTGGCTCATGTTGGCCAGGAACTCGGACTTGGAGCGCGAGGCCTCGACCGCCTCGGCGAGCGCGCGCTTGCGGTCGGACACGTCGGTGGCCATCGTCACGACGGCGTAGACCTCGCCGCCCTCGTCCTTGAGCGGGAACTTGACGGTGATGTACGAGGTCGTGCCCGCGGGCGTGATCGCCTCGCGCTCGTACTCGAGGATCTCGCCGGTGCGGGCCACCTGCAGGTCGGCGGCGCGCGACGGCGCGGCGTGGCGGCCCGGCATCAGCTCGGCGTCGGTGCGCCCGATGACGTCCTCGGCGCTGCGGCCGATGGTCTCCAGCCAGCGGCGGCTGGCCATCAGGTAACGGCCCTCGACGTCCTTGATCGAGATCAGCGCGGTCGCGTGGTCGAGGATGCCCTGCAGGCGGTCGCCGGCGACCCGCAGCTCCTGCTCGTGGGCGGTCAGGGCGCCCGCCATCAGGTTGAACGACTGAGCGAGCAGCGCGACCTCGCCGCGGCCCGCGACCGACACGCGGGCATCGCGGCGGCCGGCGGCCAGGCGCTGCGCGGCGACCGCGACGCGCCGGACGGGCAGCAGGATCGCGCGGTTGAGGTATAGGCCGAGCAGGATCAGCAGCAGCGCGCCGCCGGCCGCCCCGACCGCGGCGATGAGCACCGAGCGGCTGCCGCGCTCCTCGGCGCGGGCGCTGCGTGCCGCGGCGAGCGCCTCCTCGGCGCGGTTGAAGGTGTCGAAGCGCTCGCGCAGCCCGTCCAGCCGCCGCTTTCCGTCACGGGTGACGGCGACGACGCCCGCGTGCGACCCGGGGAGCCCGGCGGCCCGGAGCGGCACGGCGTAGGACTCGACGTAGGAGTCGGCGGCCCGGCGCAGCTCGCGCAGGAGCGCGCGCTGCCCGGCGTCGCTCACGAGCGCGTCGAGCTGGGCGAAGCGCGCGCCGTAGTGCAGGCGGCCGGCCTCGAACGGCTCCAGGAACCGGGTCTCGCCGGTGAGCAGATAGCCGCGCAGGCCGGTCTCGACGTCGACGAGGTCGCGCTCGGCGGCGCTGGAGTGGTTGAGGACGCGCTCGGCGCGGCGCGCGCCGGCCGCGCCGTCGTGGAAGCCGCGCACGCTCACGAGGAGCGTGGCGAACGTCCCGCTGATCAGCAGGATCACCAGGGCGAAGGCCATGGCGGCGGGCGCGGACAGGCCGCGGCGCAGGCGGTGCGGGACGGGTTCCGTCATCACTCGCCCGGAGAATCGGCCGATCACGGCGCGCTTTGACCTCGTTGTCCGATAAACCCCTTGCTGTCGATGACCTGAACTGATGGCCCCGCTGCTCGTACTGATCGCCGACGACGACCCGGGCACCCGCCTGGTCGTGAGCGCCGCCGTGGAGCGGCTCGGGCACCGCTGCACCGTCGCCGAAGACGGCGACCAGGCGTGGCAGCGCTTCCAGGAGGAGCCGCCGGACGTCGTGATCACCGACTGGCAGATGCCGGGAATGGACGGCACGGCGCTGTCGCGCGCGATCCGTGACCAGTCGCGCGGCCACTACGCCTACGTGATCGTCTTGACCGGGGCCGCCGACGAAGAGGCCGCTCGCCAGACGATGGAGGCCGGGGCCGACGACCTCCTGCTCAAGCCGCTTGAGCCCGTCCAGCTCGAGCGCAAGCTGATCGCCGCCGCGCGCGTGACCGCGCTGCACAGGCAGATGCACGAGGACGCCCGGCACGACGCCCCGACCGGCCTCGCGAACCGCCTGCGGCTGGCCGAGGACCTGGAGATCCTGCGCGGGCGGGTCAAGCGCTACGGACATTCCTTCTGCTTCGCGCTGTTCGACATCGACGACTTCAAGGGCTACAACGACGGCGCGGGCCACGCCGCCGGCGACCTCGCGCTGCGGACCGTCGCCACCGCCCTCCGGCAGGGCATGCGCGAGGGCGACGCGATCTACCGCTACGGCGGCGAGGAGTTCCTGGTGATGCTGCCCGAGCAGTCCGTCGAGACGGCGACGTGCGCGGCCGAGCGCCTGCGCGTCGCGGTCCAGGAGCTGGGCCTGGCCCATCCCAAGGGCGGCGTCCTCACGGTGAGCGCGGGGGTCGCCGGGCTCGACAAATCGGTGCAGGGGCCCGAGGAGCTCTTCGAGCTCGCCGACCAGGCGCTGTACCGCGCCAAGGCGGGCGGTCGCAACCGCGTCGAGGTCTACCGGCCGGAGGCGGGCGGCCCCGGCGCCGGGGTGCGCGTGCTGATCGCCGACGACGACGCGATGGTGCGGCTGACGCTGTCGGCGCTCGTCGAGCGCGAGCAAGGGCTCGCGCTCGTCGGCCAGGCCGAGAACGCCGACGAGGCGATCGACCTGGCCGCGCGCAGCCGGCCCGACGTCGTGCTGCTCGACGTCAACATGCCGGGCGGCGGGGGCCTGCGCGCGGCGTCCGCGATCCGCGACGGCAACCCGGACGTCAAGGTGGTCGCGATCAGCGCCGACGACAGCCAGGGCGCGCAGTACGACATGACGCGCGCCGGCGCGGTCGGCTACGTCGTCAAGGGCGCGCCGGACGAGGAGATCGTCCGCGTGATCCGCAGCTCCGCGCGCTGGTGATCACAGCGCGGCCCTGACCTCCCAGAGCTCGGGGTAGAACCGCTTGTCCTGCGTGCCGCGCAGGTACTCGACGCCGCGCGAGCCGCCGGTGCCGTGGCGGCTGCCGATCTCGCGGGCGGCCATCAGCGTGTGGTGGTGGCGCCAGAGGGCGACCAGCTCGTCGTGGTCGATCAGCCGCTCCGCGACCTCGTGGAGCAGCGCCCGCCGTGGCTCGTCGAGGTGGTCGCGGTACAGGTCGGCGAGCGCCGCCACGCGACCATCGTGGTCGTCGCCGAGGCCGGCGGCGGCCGCGAACGCGTCGTACAGCCGCGGGCTCTCGGCCTCGATCGCGCGGAACTGGGTCGACTGGAAGCCGGATGCCGGCGCCAGCGGGTCGCGGAACTCGAGGAAGCCGTCGGGCCCCATCGTCTCCAAAACGTCGAGGTGATAGAGCAGCAGCCGGTCGATCGCCGCGATCCGCTTGAGCGGGCCGAGCGCGGCCTGCGGCCGGTCGGCCTCGAGCTCGGCGAGCGCCTTGGCCAGCTCGTGCAGGATCAGCTTGAACCACAGCTCGTACGACTGGTGGACGATCACGAACAGCAGCTCGTCGTGCGCGTCCGGGGTGAGCGGGTGCTGGAGCTGCAGCAGGTCGTCGATCCGCAGGTAGCCGGCATACTCGGTCGGCGCGTCGTCGCCGACGGCGTCGAGCGCCATGTTGACGAGCGCGTCGGCGGCGGCGTTCTCCGCGCGCGGGACCGACCGGATCGACCAGCGGTCGAACCCCTCCAGCGCGCGCAGCGCCTCGCGATGCAGCGGAACGAGATCGGCGTTGCGGACCTTGTAGGCCCCGGTCAGCTGCTTGGCGACGAGCTCGGAGTCGTTGATCACGTCGACCTCGGTGGCGCCGAGCGCGCGCGCCCGGTCGAGCCCGAGCAGCAGCGCGCGGTACTCGGCGACGTTGTTGGTCGCGGTGCCGATCGCGACCGCGGTCTCGTCGAGGACGTCGCCGTCGGGATCCGACACGACGGACGCGGCCGCCGCCGGCCCGGGGTTGCCGCGCGCGCCGCCGTCCACGTGGACGACGACCTGCACTAGATGGTCGGTGCCGTGGGGGTCGTGGTACCGGCCATCAAGCGGCTGACAGCGGCGGGAAGTCGCCCGCGACCCGGGGACGCCGCCGGTCGCGCACCTCGCGCTGACCGCCGCCGGAGGCGACGTCGCGGCGCTCGCTCTTGCGCCGGTCGACGATGACCTCGACGTTCGGGTCGTCCTCGTAGTACTTGGACAGCTTCTCGTAGAGCTCGTCCGCCAGCGGCTCTGGCACGACGCAGTAGATCACGAGGAAGACGCTAACAAAGGCCGGTTTGTGCGGGCATCGGTCATGTGTCTAGGTGCAGGGCGCCACGTTCATCCGCAGCCGCGTTGATCTCCTGCTCGTCCGCCGAGAGCTCGGCGAGCTCGTCGCCCTGGGCGTCGCGGCGCACGCCGCCGGCCTCGTCGGACAGGTCGATCTCGAAGCGGTACCAGCTCAGCTCCCACGTCACCGTGATCGACACGACGCTCGGGCGGTCGGTGCGCGGGCGCACGGACACGCCCGGCGCGCCGAGCGAGCGGGCGACGCCGCCCACCGTGCGGGTGTGATCGGAGGCGTTGAAGATCTCCAGCGCACGCTGCATCTTCAGGTCGGCGTTGGTCGGCACCGCGCGGACGTGCCGCGGGCGGCGCGGCGCGGGCTCGGGCTCGCGCCGCGCGGGCGGTTCGTCCTCGTGCGCCGGCGGGGTCTCGGCGGCCACGGCCAGCTCGTCCTGAACCTCGCGGGCGCGCTCGCGGCGCGCCCGTAGCCGGTCCAGGAACGAGCGCCCGCGGCCGTCGTGGCGGGTGTGGCGCAGCTCCAGCTCGTCGCCCCCGGACTCGCGGATCCAGCCCTCGTGCTGGGCACGCGCGGTGCACAGGTCGCACACCTGGCGGCGCGCTCCGCCGGCCAGGAACGTCTCTGCGTGCTCGCCGCGCAGCAGCGTCCGCCCGCAGATGTCGCAGGCGAGATCGCTCTGGTTGGTGCGGATGTCGCGGGTGCGAGCCAAGACCGCCAGGTTAGTAGCTAGGCCCGGACCTCTTCCTCCTCCTGGGCCTTCTCTACCACTTTCTGCGCGAGGTGGGCTGGGACCTCCTCGTAGCGCAGGAACTCCATCGTGTACTCGCCCTGGCCGCCGGTGAGCGACCGCAGGTCGGGCGCGTAGGTGAGGATCTCCGCCATCGGGACCTCGGCCGTGACCTCGGTCATGCCGCCGACGGCCTCGGTGCCGAGCGGGCGCCCGCGGCGCGAGGACAGGTCGCCCATCACGTCGCCGACGGCGCTCTCGGGGACCGACGCGGTCAGCAGCATGATCGGCTCCAGCAGCACCGCCCCGGCCTGCGCGAGCGCGTCCTTCATGGCGATCGAGCCGGCCATCTTGAACGCCATCTCGGAGGAGTCGACGGTGTGGTAGGAGCCGTCGAACAGCTTGACCTTCACGCCCTTCACGGGGTAGCCGGCGACGGCGCCGTGCTCCATCGCCTCGAGCACGCCCTTCTGCACGGCCGGGATGAACCCCTGCGGGATCACGCCGCCCTTGATCGCATTGACGAACTCGAACTGCTCGTTGGCGAGCGGCTCGATCTCGATGTGGCAGTCGCCGAACTGACCGCGCCCGCCGGTCTGCTTCTTGTGGCGCCCGTGGGCCTTGGCGCCCCTGCGGATCGTCTCCTGGTAGGGGACCCGCGGCGGCTTGAGGATGACCTCG
>DATDKF010000243.1:0-8194 GCA_036520135.1 Solirubrobacteraceae bacterium | reverse complement strand
GGTGGCGGGCGTGGCGATGGGGCTGGCGATGTGGCCGGTCGCCGACCGGCTGTGGCTCGCGCTGCCGATCGGCGCGATCGTGTACGCGGGCGTGCTGCTCCTGCTGGAGGCGCACCGGCTGCGGGAGGACATCGCGCTGTTTCGCTCGATCAGCGCGCAGCGGCCGGACGTCGTGGTGACGTGACGTGACGCGCATCCTGCACCTGCTGCAGCCGGACGACGGCGGCGTGGTCCAGCACGTCGTGGAGCTCGCCGGGGCGCTGCATCGCCGCGGCTGGGACGTCGAGATCGCCTGCTCGCGGCGCGCCGCCGCCGCGCTCGCGACCACCCGCGCCCCGCTGCACGTGCTCCCGTTCCGGCGCACGCCCGGCCCCGGTGACGCGCGCACCGCCTGGGCGCTGCGCGGGCTCGACGCGGCCAAGCGCTACGACCTCGTACACGCGCATTCGACGAAGGCCGGGGCGCTCGCGCGCGCCGTCCTGCCGGATCGGCGGCGCGTCGTCTACACGCCGCACTGCTTCGCGTTCGCGAGCGACCTCGGCCGCGGGCGCCTCGCCTACCGGGCGATCGAGCAGGCGCTGGTGCCGTTCACGGGCGCGCTGATCGTCTGCTCAGAGTGGGAGCGCGGCGTCGCCGATGGGCTGCTTGGCGCGCGCCCGCGCGTGATCCGCAACGGCGTGCTGCCCTGCGGCGACGCAGCGATGCACCCGGCGCTGGCCGCCGCGCGTCGGCCGGTGGTCGGCTTCCTCGCGCGGCTCGAGCCGCAGAAGGACCCGCTCGCGCTGGCCCGGGCCGCGCACGCCGTGGACGGCACGGTGGCGATCGTCGGCAACGGCAGCCTGGCGGCGGAGGTCCAGGCCGCCGGCGTGCTGCACCTGCCGTTCGAAGGTCCGGTCGAGCGCTATCTGCGCGGCTTTGACCTGTACGTGCTGCCGTCGCGCTGGGAGTCGCTCCCGATCGCCGTGCTCGAGGCGATGGCGTGCGGGCTGCCGGTGGTGGCGACCGACGTCGGCGGCACCGCCGAGGCGGTCGACGACGGCGTCACGGGCGCGCTCGTGCCGCCCGGCGACGACGCCGCGCTCGCCGCCGTGCTGCGGCGCCTGCTCGCCGACTCGAAGGGCTTGCGCCGGATGGGCGAGGCGGGCCGCGCGCGGGCAGCGCGCGAGTTCAGCCTCGAGCGGATGACCGCCGAGGTCGAGGCGCTGTACCGGGAGCTGCTGTGAGGGCGTCGCAGGTCTCCGCCGTCCACGGCGCGAGCCGCTGGAAGCTGCTGGTCAAGGGAACGCTGGTCGGCAAGGTCGCCGCCGCGCTGTGCCGGCAGCGTCCGCTCCGGGCGCTCGCGTCGCGACCCGCACCGGGCCCCGCGCCGGCCTCGCGCGGCCGCTTCCGCGTCGTCTACCTGGTGCTGTGCGGCCCGGGCGAACTCGAGCCGCTGAGCGAGCTGATCGAGAGCATCCGGGCGTGGGAGGGCGACGCCGCCAAGGTGCTGGTCGTCGAGGACGCCACGCCCGACGTGCGCTGGCCCGACGTCCGCGCCCGCTTCGCCGACGTCGACGTCGTGCGCTCGCGGCGGCCCACCGGCGGCCCGCCGCGGCTGTCCCCGCCGATCGCCCGCGGGTACGCGATCGCGCTCGAGCGCTACGAGTTCGACGTGCTCTGCAAGCTCGACACCGACGCGCTGGTGACCGGGCCCGGGCTCGGCGACCGCGCGGCCGAGCGCTTCGCCGCCGAGCCGCGGCTGGGCATGCTCGGGACGATCGGGCTGCGCGCCGACGGCGTGCCCGAGGACTACAGCTACGACGCCTGGGTGGTTTCCCACGAGCGGCGCTGGAGCCGGACCGTCCGCGACCGGCTCGCGCGCGCCGAGCGCGGGACCTACGACGGCCGCAAGGTGCACGGCGGCGTCTACGTGCTCAGCCGCGCCGCGCTCGAGGCGATGGCCGGGGCCGGCGACCTGCGGCGCGACCCGCCGTGGTGGTCGCAGATCGGCGAGGACCTGTGGTGCTCGCTCGCGGTCTGCGCCGCCGGCTTTGCGCTCGGCTCCTGGGGCGCGCCCGGCGAGCCGACCGCGAGCGCGTCGAAGTGGCTGCCGGTGCCGCTCGCCGAGGTCCGGTCGCGCGGCCTGCTGGCCGTGCACTCGGTGCGCCGCGGGGCGGACGGCGAGAGCGAGGCGGAGGTACGCGCCGCGCTGCGCGCTCAGCGGGAGAGCGCGGCGGCGTAGACGCGCGCGGTCCCGTCGATCATGCGCTCGAGCCCGAAGCGCTCGGCGTGCCGGCGGCGCGACGCCGCGGCGCGGTCGCCGGGGCGCGACAGCACCTCGACGATCGCGTCGGCGAGCGCGGTCGGGTCGCGCGGCGGCACGAGCACGCCGGTCTCGCTCGTCACCGCCTCGCGCGTGCCGCCGACGTCGGTGGCGACCTGCGGCACCCCACACGCCAGCGCCTCCAGCACCGCGATCGGGAACGCCTCGTAGTCCGACGAGAGCACGAAGCAGTCGAGCCCGGCCAGCCAGCCGGCCATCGGCGCGGCGAACGGGATGAACGCGACCCGCTCGTCCGCCCGCGCGCGCAGCTCGTCGCGCAGCGGGCCGTTGCCGATCACGGCCAGGCGCACCTCCGGAAGCCGCTCGAGCACGCGCGGGGCGGCGTCGAGGAACACGTCGACGCGCTTCTGCTCGCGCAGGACCGACACGGTCGCCGCGACCGGCCGGCCGAGTGCCGCGAGCGCGGGCGGGACGGCGGCCGGCGCGCACGCGGGAACGCCGTTGTGCACCACGGCCAGCTTCTCCGGCCCGGCGATCCGGTGCGCGATCGCCTCGCGCCGCTCGTCCTCGGCCACGCACAGGATCGTCCGGGTCAGCGGCGCCAGCGCGCGCTCGATCCGCTCGGCGAAGGTGCGGCGGCGGGCGCTGTAGTGGAGGGTGAGGAACGGGAAGCAGTGCGGGCTGTGGACGACCGGGATCCGCAGCGCCGCGGCGATCGGGCGCGCGAGCACGCCGGCCTTGGCCGAGTGCGTGTGGACGAGGTCGGGCCGGCGCCGATGCAGCAGCTTCGCCAGCGCGAGCGCGGCGGCGGCGTCGCGCGGCGCGCCGTAGCCGGGCCGCAGCGGCAGCCGGTGCGCCCCGGGGTAGCGCGGCGCGTCCCGCGGGCCGGCGATCCCGACCTCGTAGCCGCGCGCCGGCAGGCCCGCCGCGAGCGCCGCCACCACCTCGGCCGTCCCGCCCTCGGCGGGCTCGACGACCATGAGAACGCGCGGCACCGCCACAGCGTAGGGGTCTGACCCCTTGAGTGGCCGCGACTCAAGGGGTCTGACCCTCGTTAGCCTGCGGCGCATGTCGCTGCGGCCGCTGCTCGTCTCGCACACGGCCGCGCCCGGCGGGTCGAACACCGTGCTGCTGGCGATGCTGGACCGGCGTCCGCAGGACGTGGAGCCCGCGTGCGTGTTCCTCGCCGACGGGCCGCTGCGGGCGGCGGTGCGGGAGCGCGGGATCCCGGTCGCGCTTGTCGAGACCGGGCGCGCGCGGCACGTCTGGCGGGCGCCCGGCGCCGTGCGGGCGCTGCGCGCGCTGATCGCCCGCCACCGCGCCGACGTGGTCTTCTCGCACCTCGCCAAGGCGCACCTGTACGCGGCGCCCGCCGGCCGCGCCGCGGGCGTGCCGGCTCTGTGGTGGCAGCACGCGCTCCCCGGCCAGCAGCAGCTCCAGCACCGGGTCGCCGAGCGGATGGGCGCGGCGGCGATCGTCTGCTCGTCCGACTTCACGGCCGCGCTGCAGCGGCCGCGCACGCCGCGCACACGCGTCGCGCGGATCCACCCCGGCACGCCGCCCGCGCCCGCGGCGCCGGCCGGCGACGGGACGCGTGTCGCCGCGGTCGCGCGGCTGCAGCGCTGGAAGCGAATCGAGCGGCTGCTCGACGCGGTCCCGCTCGTGCTCGCCGAGCTGCCGGGCACGCGCTTCGAGGTGATCGGCGGCGGCGAGGACGCGGGCTACGAGGCCGAGCTGAAGGCGCGCGGCCGCGGCGTCCGGTTCGCCGGCCACCGCGATGACCCATGGGGCACGGGCGTCGACGTGCTCGTGCACACGGCCGAGCTCGAGCCGTTCGGGCTCGTCGTGGCGGAGGCGCTGGCGCGCGGCGTGCCCGTGGTCGCGCCCACGCGCGGCGGCCCGGCGGAGATCGTCCGCGACGGCGTCGACGGCCTGCTCGTCGACCCCGACGACGCCCCCGCTCTCGCGGCGGCGATCGTCCGCCTCCTGCGCGACGGCGACCTGCGGCGCCGCATGGGCGAGGCCGGCCGCGCCCGCGTGCGCGAGAGCTTCAGCGAGGAGCGGATGGCGCGGGAGGCGTGGCGGCTCGCCGAGCGTGTCGCAGCAGCGCCGCCAGCGCGCCGACCTCGATGATGAACGTCGCCGCGATCGCGTTCGTCCGCGGCGGGTAGTCGGCGAGTGCGATCGGCGCCACGCCGACCATCGTCGCCGCCAGCGCGAGCAGCAGCGCGCCGCGCACGGGATCGCCGCGCAGGCCGATCGCGCGCAGCACCAGCCCGCCGAGCGCCACGACGAACCACGCCAACACGGCGAGGCCGGGCAGCCCGAGCTCGGCGCCGATCGTCAGCGGCACGTCGTGCGCGTGGTCGAACGGCAGGTCGTTCTGGTCGAGCAGCGCGTAGCGCTTGGCCGCCACCGAGTAGTTGCCGGCGCCGACCCCGAGCAGCGGGTTGGCGGCGATGATCTTCGGCGTCGTCTTCCACATCTGCAGCCGCGGGTCGGCCTCGACGGTGGTCGCGCGGCCGAGCGTCGCCAGCCGCTGCGTCACCACGGAGATCTGCTGGGAGCGCTCGAGCGCCTGCACGTTGAACAGCGCGAACAGCGCCAGCGCGGCGAGGCCGACGATCGCCCAGCGGCGGAACGCCGGCCACAGCAGCAGGACGCCGAGCGCCAGGAACGTGCCGATCAGGCTCGTGCGCGAGAGGCTGAGCATCAGTCCCCAGAACGCGCCGGCGGCCATCAAGGCCATGAACGCGCGCGTCGCCGGACGGCCCCGCACGGCGAGCACGACTGCGGTGGGGATCGCCAGCACGAGGAAGAAGCCGAGCACGTTGGGCTGGGCGAAGCTCGCCTGCGCGCGGTTGGTGGCGATCAGGCCGCCCTCCACGAGGCTCTGGTTGGCGCCGCCGGCGACGGCGACGAGGCCGGCGATCCCGCCGGCGATCGCCACACACCCCATCAGCCGCGCGACGTCGCGCTCCTCGGCGTTGGCGACGAGGACGGCGACGACCACGAACGCCGACCACATGACGAGGATCTTCGTGACGATCAGCTTGTCCTCGGCCGCGAGGTAGCCGACCGCGATCAGCACGCACGTGGCGGTCGCCGCGCGCAGCACCGGCGGCACGTGCGGCCGCGCCACGGTCAGGCTCCATTGCACGAGCGCGGCGCCCGCGCTCACCAGCAGCAGCATCTCGGTCGGGCTCAGGCCGGTCTCGCCGCCGATGCGCAGCGAGAAGAACTCGAGCGGCACGGCGAGCACGCCGAGCTGGACGCCGAGCATCGGGCGCCGCCCGATCGTCGCCGCGGCGGCCGCACCGACCGGCAGCGCCAGGCCCGCCGCGACGCCGACGCGATCCATGACGAGCACCTCGAGCGCCCCCGCGGCGACGCACGCGAGAAGGGCGGCCGCCACGGCCGAGCGTGCTGCCAGGGTCACGGGCGCCGATGGTAGTCGGCGCCGCGGCTTCTCAGCGGTGGGCGTGATGGCGGCGATGCGCCCGGCCACGGGCTGCTCGCCTCGCCTTCGCCCGCCGCGCGCGGGCGGCGCGCGCCCGCCGCGCCTTCCGGCGCTTGGCGGCGGAGCGCTTCTTCTTCCTGGCGGCAGCGGTCGCCGACGGCTTCTTTGCCACCGTCCCGGGGGAGACCAGCGGAGCGCCGCCGCCGGCGAGCGTCGCCACGGCGGTGCGGAACGCGGCGAAGGCGGGCTTCGCCGTGCCGTCCACCCGCACCAGGCCGCAGTTGGAGTACTTGTCGGTGCGGTCGCTGCCCGCGTCGAGGAGGTTGAACCAGATGTTGACCTTGACGTAGGGCCAGCGCGCGACCTGCTCGGCCTGCTGGCGCATGAACGTCGCCTGCGCGGCCTCGCTGACGCCGTTGCGCCAGTGGTCCGGCGTCCGCAGCGTGGACGTGCTCCAGCCCGACTCGGTCAGCCAGATCGGACGGCTGTCGCCATTGCGCTGCATGACCTCGCGGATCTTCGGGACGCCGCGCACGAACGAGTAGCGGGGGTCGATCGTCGCGCGCGGGTCCAGCGGCGAGACGTCGTCGCTGTACGGGTGGACCGCGAACGCGTCGAAGGAGCCCTTGACGCCGAGGTCGTAGAGGCGCTGGGTGAACGCGTAGTCGGACTGGGAGAGCGAGCCGCCGATCACCGTCGCGCCCGGGGCCGCGGCCTTGACCGCGGGGTAGGCCGCCTTCAGCAGCCGGGCGTACGCGGCGGCCTGGTCGCTCGCCTTGAAGAAGTCGGGGTGGTTGGGCTCGTTCCACACCTCCCAGGCCGCCACCTTGTCGCCGTAGCGGGCGGCGAGGAAGGCGAGCGCGGCGGCGTACGCCTGCGGATCGGCGGGCGCGTAGCCCGTCACGCCGCGGTCCCACCACGAGCCGGCGCAGCCCTGCTTGAGCGACTCGGGCGCGGTCGACGCCCAGCACGGCGAGTTCATGAACGTGATCAGCAGGCCGACGCCGCGCTCGTGGGCGGCGGCGACGAGCCGGTCGATCTTGCCCAGGTACCAGGACGAGTAGCCGTTCGGCCCGTCCTGCTGGAGCGAGGCCCAGCCGACGTCCACACGGGTCATCTGCGCGCCGCTCGCCTTCACGAGGTCGAGCTGGTGGCGCATCTGCGCGTCGTCGACGTCGCCCCACAGCACGTGGGTCTGGATGCCGGCGACCTGGCCCGCGAAGGCGGACCCGGCGGTGAGGCCGAGCATCAGAGCCATGGTGATGAGAGTGGCGGCAATCCGTGCCCCCGAGCGCAGCAAGACGGTCTCCCGTGCGTCATGCCGCCTCCCTTGAGAGTGCCCCTTCGGAAACCCGGCTCACTCCCGCGGAGGGAGTCCCGTGGCTTTGCGTCCCCGCCTCGCGGCGGGTTTGCCCTTTCGGCAGGCGACGATTCCGTTGTCCCGACTCCCATCGGCAAGAACCCGAGCTTCCTGGATGGTTCGTGGCCGCTTGTACTACCTGGGTGGCGCGGTGCTGGTGCTCTTCGCGTCGGCCGCCTGGTCGACGATCAGCTGGGGGTCCGCGGTGTAGTAGCCGGAGCCGTACTGCGCGCTGTCGACGCGGTTGACGACCACGCCGAGGATGTTCGCGTGGGCGCGGCGCAGCTGGTCGACCGCCTGGGTCGCGGGACGCCGCCGCGTGCGCTTCGCGTCGACCACGAGGAGAACGCCGTCGGTGATCGTGGCGACCAGCGACGCGTCCGCGGAGACCGACAGCGGCGGCGTGTCGTAGACGACGAGGCTGTAGCGCTCCTTGGCCTCCTCGTCGAACTCGCGCAGCGACGGCGAGCCGAGCAGCGCGGCCGGGTTCGGCGGCAGCGGCCCGGCGGGCAGCAGGTCGACGTTCGCGCCGGGCAGCGCCCACGCTGCCTCGGCGAGCGAGGAGCGGTGCACGAGCAGGCTCGAGAACCCGACGTTCCCGCCGACCCAACCGCCGGCCTTGGCCGACAGGCTCGGGCGCCGCAGGTCGGCCTCGACGAGCAGCGTCTGCGTCTCCAGCTCGCCGGCCGCGCGGCCGAGGCTGAGCGCGGTGGTCGACTTGCCCTCGCGCTCGTCGGACGACACGACGGCGACCGTGCGCGGGCGCTGGCCCATGTTCGCGAACGTCAGGTTGGCCAGCAGCAGGCGGAACGCCTCGGCCGCGGCGCGGCCCTCGCGGTCGCCGGCCGGCTCGCCGGCGAGCATGCGCTCGAGCGCGCCGCCGGACCCGTGCGGGATCCGCCCGATGATCGGCAGCCCGAGCACCTCGGTCATGTCGTCGGAGATGTGCAGCCGCTGGTCGATCCGCTGCGTGAGCAGCGCCACGCCGAGCGCGGCGAGCGCGGCCAGCACCGCGCCGATCGCCAGGTAGAGCTTCGGCCGCGGCCGCACCGGGGCCGTGGGCAGCGTGGCCGGCTCGGCGACGCTGGCGCGGCCGCTGGCGGCGTTGGCG
>DATDKF010000242.1:0-2433 GCA_036520135.1 Solirubrobacteraceae bacterium | reverse complement strand
AGCTCGGCGCCCGTCGCGGCCCCGATGCCGTTCGCGCCGCCGGTGATGAGGACGACCTTGCCGCTCATGCCAATGCGTTGATACCAGTTTCCGCCCGGCCGATGATCAGCTTCTGGATCTGCGACGTGCCCTCGTACAGCGTCGTCACCCGCACGTCGCGGAAGTAGCGCTCGACCGGGTGGTCGTCGACATAGCCGGAGCCGCCGTGGACCTGGATCGCCAGGTGCGAGCAGTTCTGCGCCGCCTCGGTGGCGTAGAGCTTGGCGATCGACGTCTCGGTCGTGCTGGGGCGGCCCTGGTCCTTGAGGAAGCCGGCGCGGAGCACGAGCAGGCGCGCCGCGTCGGTCTGCACGCGCATGTCGGCGATCATCGCCTGCACGAGCTGGAAGGAGGCGATCGGGCGCCCGAACTGCTCGCGCTCCTTCGAGTAGGCGACCGAGAGGTCGAGCGAGCCCTGGCAGACGCCGACGCAGCCGGCGGCGACCGAGTAGCGCCCGGAGTCGAGCGCGCTCATCGCGATCTTGAAGCCGTCGCCGACCTCGCCCATCATCGCGTCGTCCGGGACCTCGACGTCGTCGAGCGCGATCGACGCGGTGTCCGAGCCGTGCAGGCCCATCTTGCCGTGGATCTCCTGGGTGGAGAACCCAGGCGTGTCGGTGGGGACGAGGAAGCAGGCGAGCCCGCGGTGCTGCTTCTCCGGGTCGGTCTGGGCGAAGATCAGCGCGACCTTGGCGTGGTTGCCGAGCGAGATCCACATCTTGTTGCCGCTGAGCACCCAGCCGCCGTCGGTCTTGCGGGCGCGCGTCTTCTGGTTGGCGGCGTCCGATCCCGTGTCGGGCTCGGTGAGGCCGAAGCAGCCGAGCCACTCGCCCGAGCACAGCTTGGGCAGGTAGCGCTGCTTCTGCTCCTCGCTGCCCCAGCGCAGGATCGACGAGCACACCAGCGAGGTCTGCACCGAGATCACCGTGCGCATCGCCGAGTCGTGCCGGCCGATCTCCTCGACCACGACGGCGTAGGTCAGATAGTCGAGCCCGGCGCCGCCGTACTCCTGCGGGACGATCGCGCCAAGATAGCCCTGGTCGGCGATCTTCGCGACGAGCTCGGTGTCGAAGTGGTTGTTGCGGTCGTTCTCACGAGCGCGCTCGGCCAGCTCGCGACCGGCGAACGTGCGCGCGGTCTCGCGGATGAGCTGCTGCTCGTCGGTCAGGTCGAAATCCATGGCCGTGACACTATCCCCAGGCATGGGCAACGCGTTCACCGTGGTGTTCGGGGGCACCCTGGCGTTCTTCGTCATCCTCGTGCTGGTGCTGGGCGTGTTCTCCAAGCGCTCGGCGCGCGACTTCCTCGACTGGAAGCCGACGCGGTCGCCCGAGACGGAGGCCCAGAACGAGATCGACGACGTCGCCCAGATGATCGCCGCGCAGAACGAGCTCAAGCGCCGGCGCGGCGCGCCGGAGATCAGCGAGGAGGAGATCGAGGCGCGCGTGCGCGAGGACCGCGAGCAGTTGCGGCGTTGGCGCGAGTCCTGATCGTCCCCTGCGGCTGCCGCGGCCAGGCGCTCGCGCGTGAGCTGGTCGCGGCCGGCCATGCGGTCCGCGGCACGACGCGCGACGGCGCGCGGACGGCGGCGATCGCCGCGGCGGGGGCGGAGCCGTACGTCGGCGATCCCGACCGGATCGGCACGCTGATGGGCGCGCTGGCGGGCGTGACCGTCGTGTGCTGGCTGTTCGGGCGCGTGCCGGACCCGGACCTGCACGGCGGGCGGCTGCGGATGCTGCTCTCCAAGCTCGTCGACACGCCCGTGCGCGGCGTCGTCTACGAGACCGCGCTGCCGGCCGGCGAGGCGATCGCGCGCGACGCGGCGGAGCGCTGGCGGATCCCGGTCGAAGTCGTGGCGGCGGGCGGCGCGCGGGCCGCCGTGGACCGTCTTCTGGGGCTATGATTATCTAATTCCGTGAAATCAGGTCGGAATTGAGGAATAACCATGGCTGACTACGCCAACGACGTGCTCGTTGACACGCAGTGGGTCGAGGACCACCTGGACGACCCGAACGTCCGCATCGTCGAGGTCGACGAGAACCCTGCGCTCTACGCCGAGGCGCACATCCCCGGCGCGATCGGGTTCGACTGGAGGCGGGACCTCCAGGACCAGGTCAGGCGCGACTTCCTCGGCCCCGAGGAGTTCGGCGCGCTGTTCGGCTCGCGGGGGATCTCCAACGACCACACGGTCGTGCTCTACGGCGACCGCAACAACTGGTTCGCCGCGTACACGTACTGGTACCTGAAGTACTACGGGCACGACGACGTGAAGCTCGTCAACGGCCCGCGCGAGAAGTGGCTCGCCGACAACCGCCCGACGACGACCGAGGCGCCGAGCCACGCGCCGGCGACGTTCACCGCCAAGCCGGGCGACGACTCGATCCGCGCCAAGCG
>DATDKF010000241.1:0-5519 GCA_036520135.1 Solirubrobacteraceae bacterium | reverse complement strand
TCGATCTCACCGCTCAAGGACGGACCGCGTTCGAGACGCTCACGCGCGAGCTCGCCCACCGCGGGCAGGCGGCGAGCCCGCCGGGGGCGGACCCGATGCTCGCGGCCCAGCATCTCGCCATCGTGCTCGACGACGAGATCGTCTCTGTGCCGTACATCGACTACCGGCAGGCGCCGGACGGAATCGACGGCTCGGGCGGCGTGCAGATCTCGGGCGGCATGACGCCGGAGAGCGCGCGGCAGATCACGGCGATCCTCAACACCGGGCCGATGCCCGCGACCCTCGTCCCCGTCCGCTAGCCGCGGCCGACGAGCTCGCGCGCGTGCGCGATCAGCTCGTCGGCAGCCGCGCCGGCTTCCTCGGCGAGCCGCGCCCGCCGCGCCAGCGCCCGCGCGCCGCGCAGGACGCGGCCCGCGCCGAGCGAGGTCTCGATCGCATCGACAGGGCAGCAGCCAGGACCGTCGCATGAGCGCGCCGATGTTACGTGGCCGCGCGACGCCTGAGGTGTATCCTCCTGGGGAGTTAACCGGACTGTGGTCCGGGTAGCGGTACGGGGAGACACATTCGGATCGGAGGCAGGCCATGAAGCTCGGGATCACCGTCTTTCGCGCGACGATCGGCGCGGTGTTCTTCGCCCACGGAACGCAGAAGCTGTTCGGCTGGTTCGGCGGCCACGGACTCGAGGGGACAGCCAAGGCGTTCGACTCGATCGGGCTGCGGCCGGGGAAGCGCACCGCGCTGATCGCCGGCGCGTCGGAGGCGGGCGGCGGCGCGCTGCTCGGCCTCGGGCTCCTGACCCCGGTCGGGTCAGCGGTCACGATCGGCGTGATGGACCAGGCCGTGCGCACCGTGCACCTCGAAAAGGGCTTCTTCGTCACCAACGGCGGTTACGAGTTCAACCTCGCGCTCGTGGCATCGGTGTTCCTGCTCGCCGACACCGGCCCGGGCCCGTGGTCGCTCGACGAAAAGCTCGGGCTGCGCATGTCCGGGCCGCTGTGGGCGCTCGCCGCGCTCGGGGCCGGGCTCGCCGGGCCGCGGCTGGTCGCGCGGCTCGCGCCCGCCGAGGAGCCGCAGGCGCAGCCGGCGCCGGCCGCCGCCCCGGAGCCGGTGGGGGCGACCGCGTAGCGAATTAGGGAGATCCCCGATGCCTCGGGGCGCGTGAGGAGGGATCGTTCGGTCACCAGCCCGAAAGGATCCCCCACGTGCCCCAGGCTCCCTCCTCCTTCAACCTCGACCTCATCCGCGCCTCGATCGGGCCGGAGCTCGCCGCGCCGTACGAGCAGGCCTTCGGCGCCGTGCCGTGGTTGACGGCCGGGACGCTCGCGTGGCCGGCCGCCGCCGCCGACCGCGTGCTGGGCGCGTGGCCGCGATGGACGCGGCGGATGCCGGCGCGCACGCTCAGCGCCATCAGGCTCGGCGCGTGCGAGGTGGCGATCGACGTCGCGGTCGTCGGCGACCCGTGGGGCGCTCCGCGGAGTCTGTCGGCGCTCCGCGAGCTGGCCCCGCCGCTCGACACGGTCGCGCTGGTCGGCCCGGGCGAGATCCGGACGCGCCCGAGCGTCGCCGCCGCGGCGCTCCCGCTGCCGGCCGTGCCGTCGCCCGGCCCGCTGCTCGACGCGGCGGCCGCCGCTCCCGACGGCGTGTGCCTCGGCCTGCGCCACGGGGTGCCGCCCCGGGTCGAGCTGATCGGCATCGCCGCTATCGACGAGCTGCCGCGCGCCCTGGCCGCGGTCGACCAGGCCGCTCGCGGCTTCGGCGACCACCGTTCGAGCGTGCTGCCGAGCCTCCGGTAGCGCTCGAGCGGCTGTGTGACCAATTTCGAAACGGAACCCTTGCGTTTCGAATCAAGGTGCTGTACGGTCTCGCCCACATAACGAAACGAACCCGTCTCGTTTCCGAACTGGAGAAGACCGCGCCATGAGTCACGACATCCCCGATCCCCGCCGCTGGTGGACGCTCGTCGTCCTCTGCGTGTCGCTGCTCGTCATCTCGCTCGACAACACGATCCTCAACGTCGCGCTGCCCACGCTCGAGCGCGACCTCGACGCCACGAGCTCGCAGCTGCAGTGGATCGTCGATGCCTACATGCTCGTCTTCGCCGGGCTGCTCCTCACCGCCGGCGCGCTGGGCGACCGCTTCGGCCGCCGCCGCGCGCTGAGCGCCGGGCTTGCGATCTTCGGCCTCGGCTCGGCGCTCTCGGCGCTCGCCGGCTCCGCCGAGATGCTGATCGCCAGCCGCGCGCTGATGGGCGTTGGCGGCGCGTTCATCATGCCGTCGACGCTGTCGATCCTCACCGCCACGTTCCCCGCGCACGAGCGCGCGAAGGCGATCGGGATCTGGGCCGGCGTGTCCGGCCTGGGCATCGCGATCGGACCGGTGGCCGGCGGCTGGATCGTCGAGCACGCCGACTGGAGCTGGATCTTCCTCGTCAACCTGCCGTTCGTCGTCGCCGGCCTGGTCGCTCAGCGCCCGCTTGTCCCGGAGTCCAAGGACCCCGCCGCCCCGCGGCTCGACATCCCCGGGTTCCTGCTCTCGACCGCCGGGCTGACCGCGCTGGTGTGGGGGATCATCGAGGCGCCGGAGTGGGGCTGGACCGACGGCCGGATCCTCGGCGCGTTCGCCGCGGCGCTCCTCGCGCTGGCCGCGTTCGCGGTGTGGGAGACGCGCACCGCGCATCCGATGCTCGACGTCCGGCTGTTCCGCAACCGCCGCTTCTCGGCCGCCAGCGGCGCGATCACGCTGTCGTTCTTCGCGCTGTTCGGCGCGATCTTCTTCCTCACGCAGTACCTCCAGCTGATCCTCGGCTACGCGCCGTTCGGGGCCGGCCTGCGCGTGCTCCCGGTGGCGGCCGGGATCATCCTCGCCAGCCCGATCTCGGCGAAGCTGACCGTGCGGGCCGGCGCCAAGGTCATCGTCGCCGCCGGCCTGACCCTGGTCGCGGTCGGCCTGCTGCTGATGACCGGCTTCGAGGTCGACTCCTCGTACAGCAGCGTCGCGCTCTCCTACGTGCTGCTCGGCATGGGCATCGGCCTGGCGATGACGCCGGCCACCGACTCGGTGATGGGGTCGCTGCCGCTGGCCAAGGCGAGCGTCGGCTCGGCGGTCAACGACGCCACGCGCACGACCGGCGGCGCCCTCGGCGTCGCCGTGCTCGGCTCGATCCTGTCGAGCGGCTACCGTGGCGACATGGACGCCGTCACCGCGCCCGCCGCGGCGCACGACTCGCTCGCCGGGGCGCTCGGCGTCGCCGCGCACGTCGGCGGGCCGGCCGGCGAGCGGCTGACCGCGGTCGCGCAGCAGGCGTTCGTGAACGGGATGCACTCCGCGGTGCTCGTCGCCGCCGGCATCGCGCTCGCCGGCGCGCTCGTCGCGCTCGTCTTCCTGCCGAGCCGCGAGGCCGCGCCGGCGCTCGTGCCCGAGGCGGCCGCCGCGTGAGCGAGACGGAACCGGCGCGCCGGCCCGGCCGGCCCCGGTCGGCGGCGGCCGACGCGTCGATCGTGCGCGCCACTCTCGAGCTGCTGCTCGAGGGTGGCTACCGCGCGCTCACGATGGAGCAGGTGCGCGCCCGCGCCGGGGTCGGCAAGGCCACGCTGTACCGCCGCTACGGGTCCAAGCAGGAGCTGGTGGCGCAGGCGATCCGCCACCTCAACGTCCCGATCCCGCTGCCCGACACCGGTGATGTGCGGGCGGACATCCTCGCCGTCGCGCGCTCGGTCCAGGCGGGCGCAGAGCGCGTAGCGTTCGCGAACTTCGTGCCCCGGCTGCTCGCCGAGTCGGCGGGCGACCCGGAGATGCACACGATCTTCTTCGAGAACCTCGTCGCGCCACGGCGGGCGGTCATGGCCGAGGTGCTGCGCAGCGGCGTCGCGCGGGGCGAGCTGCGCGCGGACCTCGACGTCGAGCTGGCGATTGACATCCTCACCGGCCCGTGGGTGTACCGGCTGCTGATCTCGGGCGGCGACCCGGCGATCTACCGCGCAGACCCGTCGCAGCTGCTCGACCTGGTCCTCGCCGGCCTCGCTCGACCGGCGGGCGATTCGTGAACGGCCCGGTTCCGACCGGCGGGCGATGTGCCGCGCCGGGTGCCGGTGCCAAGCTGTCGGCAGCGAGCGGGAACGGCGGCGCGCATATCGCATCTCTCCTCCTGCGAGCCTGCGCCGTCACCCGCTCGCGTTAGACAGCCATCTAGCGCGTGGCGGCCCAGCCCGCGCGCGGGTCGGGCAGCGGCGTCAGACGCTGCTCGATCTCGGCGCGGTGCGGCTCGAACTGCGGCGGCAGGATCACCACCGAGCCGAGCTGGTCGAGCGGCACGTCGACAGTGAAGCCCGGGCCGTCGTCGGCGATCTCGAACAGCACGCCGCTGGGCTCGCGGAAGTAGATCGAGTGGAAGTAGTGGCGGTCGATTATCCCGCTGTTCGGCACGCCCGCGGACGTCAGGTGCTCGTGCCAGCGCGGGTGCTCGGCGATCGTCGTGCCCCACGCGACGTGGTGGACGGTGCCGCCGCTCTGGCGGCCGCGCTCGGCCGGCGCCGGGTCGTAGGAGATCGTGCTGCCGCGGCGGTCGCCGCGCAGCTCCCACGCGCTGTCGCCGGCGGGGACCGCGGACAGGACCCGCTCGAGCAGGGCGCCGCTGCGCTCGGGGGCGAGCGCGTAGGCGCGCACGCCGTCGAATCCCTGGAGCGCGTGCTCGACGGGGATCTCCGGGTGCTCGGCCGCGAGCGGCTCGTCGACGCCGGGCCGCACGGCCAGCGCGTGGCCGAGGCCCTCGAAGTCGGCGAACCGCAACTCGCCGTCCACCCGCTCGGTCGACACGCCCTCGTCGCGCAGGCGCTGCTCCCAGAAGTCCAGCGCCGCGTCCGAGCCCACCCGCGAGACGATCGTGTGAACCATGCCGGCGCCCGCCCGGCCGGGGATCGCGCCGGGGTACTCGAAGAACGTCAGCTCGGCGCCGGGGCGGCCCTGCTCGTCGGCGTAGAACAGGTGGTAGACGCTCGGATCGTCCTGGTTGACGGTCTTCGCGACCATCCGCAGGCCCATGACCCGCGTGTAGAAGTCGAGGTTGCGCTGGGCGTCGCCGGTGATCGCGGTGATGTGGTGGATGCCTTCGAGTCTCATAGTTGTGCATACAACTATAGCAAGATCCGAAGCGCACGAGCGTTGCCGCAGGTATGACGCTCCTTCGCCGACTCAACATGGCGCTCGCCACCGCCTGCACCGCTCTGGCCCTGACCGCAGCGCCCTCGATGGCGATCGTCGGTGGCAAGGATGCGGCTCCGGGCGCCTACCCGTCCGTCGCCGAGATCACCTTCGGCTGGTCGTTCCTGTGCACCGGCACGCTGATCGCCCCGACCTGGGTGCTCACCGCGGGCCACTGCGGCTCGGTCACCGGCGCGGCGGTCGCCACGCCCGCCGCCTGGCCGGCGCCGCTGATCGACGTGCGGATCGGCTCGGTGACGCCGGGCGCCGGCGAGAAGGTCCCGGTCAAGCGCGCCGTGGTCGAGCCCGACTACCTGGTCAAC
>DATDKF010000240.1:0-8158 GCA_036520135.1 Solirubrobacteraceae bacterium | reverse complement strand
CCGGTTCGTGGCGCTGTCCGCCTCGGTGCCGGTGTCGCGCGACCCGCAGGTGCGCGCCTACGGCGACCGCCTGCGCGAGGTGCTCGACCACCACGCGCTGATGCTGTCGGCCTCGCTCGACCTGCTCGCCGTCTGCTGGCGCTCGGAACGGCTCGAGGACGAGGTCGACCGAATCAGCGGCCTCGGCCGGCCTGCTCGCTGGCTCGAGGACATCCGCATGGAGCTGCTCGTGGAGCCGCGCGAGCGCTGATGCCGCGGGTCGCGCTCGTCACCGGCAGCTCGCGCGGCCTGGGGGCGGGGATCGCCCGCCGCCTGGCCGCGGACAGCCTCGCCGTCGCCGTCAACAGCCGCAGCGGCCGCGGCGACGACGTCGTCGCCGCGATCGAGCAGGCTGGCGGGACGGCCGCCTCGTTCCCGGCCGACGTGACGGAGCGCGAGAGCGTCGATCGTCTCGTGGCCGCCGTCGCCGACGCGCTCGGGCCGATCGACGTGCTGGTCCTCAACGCCACCGGGCCGCAGCCGCCGGTCCTGATCGAGGAGGCCGGCTGGGACCGCCACCTCGAGATGCTCGCGTTCTTCCTGCGCAGTCCCGTGCTGCTCGGCCAGGCCGTGCTGCCGGGCATGCGCAAGCGCGGCGGCGGGCGGATCGTCCATCTCGACTCCGAGGTCGTCGACAAGCCGCCGCCGGGCATGACCGCCTACGTCGCGGCCAAGAGCGCCCAGCTCGGGCTGATGCGGAGCTGGGCGCGCGAGCTCGCGCCGGACGGCATCACCGTCAACACGGTCGCCCCGGGGTTCATCCCCGTCGAGCGCCACGACGACGTGTCCGACGCCGACCGCGCCCAGTACGTCGCCACCGTCCCGGCCGGGCGTTTCGGCACGCCGGACGACATCGCCACCGCGGTCAGCTTCTTCGCCTCCGAGGCGGCCGGCTTCATCACCGGCCAGCGGCTCGTTGTCGACGGCGGGCGCGGGCTCACCTAGGCGCTGCGCAGGACACGACGGCCAACGACCTCGCGTGCGCGCTCGCGAGCATGGTCGAGGGCGTGTGGCTGAACCAGTGCCTGACCGACGAGAATCCGTCGGCTCCCGGCGAGCCGATCGGGACGGTGCTGCGGCGGGCCGGACGGATGCTGTGGCGCGGCGCTATCCGCTGATCACGTAGGCGGCCGGGTCGAGCCGCGCCGTCCGGCGCCGGTACGTGGTCCATAGCCACGGCCACTGGTTCGGGTCGTTGCCGTTCTCGTCGACGTACCAGTTCGTGCAGCCGGAGTGCCAGACCGTCCCGGCGAGGCGGGTGCGCAGCTCGCGGTCGAACGCGTCGGCGGCCGCGCGGTGGACCTCGATGCGCCTGCCGCCCTCGCGATCGAGCGCGTCGAGGGCCGCGAGCACGTGGCCCATCGCGGCCTCGATCGTGAAGATCACCGAGCCGGTGCCGCCGTTCGTGTTCGGCCCGTACAGCAGGAACAGGTTCGGGAAGCCGGGGACGGTGACGCCGAGGTACGCGCGCGGGACGTCGTCCCACGCTTCCGCGAGCGTGCCGCCGGGCCCGGTGATCTCCATCGGCGCGACGAAGCCGTGCGTCTTGAACCCGGTCGCCAGCACGAGCACGTCGGCCCGGCGTTCGGTGCCGTCGGCGGTGCGGATGCCGGTCGCCGACACCGCGGTCACGCGGTCGGTGACGAGTTCGACGTTCTCCCTGGCGAGCGTCGGATACCAGTCGTCGGTGAGCATGATCCGCTTGCAGCCGATCTCGTCGGTTGGCGTGACCTTGCGCCGCAGCTCGGGATCGTCGATCGCCGACGTGATCTGGCGGCGGCCGACGGCGCGGATGGCCGGCAGGAACCAGTGGTGGCGGGTCATCGCCGCGGCGCCGATCTCCTGGATCGCGAAGATCGACTGCCGGTCGAGCTTCTGCAGCAGCGGGAAGCGCGCGAACAGGCGCTTCGTCCGCTCGCGGTAGGCGAAGTCGAGCCTCGGGATCGTCCAACCGGGCGAGCGCTGGTAGACGTCGACGTGCTCGACGCTCGGCTGGATCGCGGGGACGACCTGGATCGCGCTGCAGCCGGTGCCCAGGACCGCGACGCGGCGCCCGGCGAGGTCGACGTCGTGGCGCCACTCGGCCGTGTGGAAGGCGGGGCCGGCGAAGTCGCCGAGCCCGGGGATCGCGGGCACGCTCGGGATCGTGAGCTGGCCGGTGCCGGTGAGCAGGATGTCGGCCGCGTGCGTGCCGGCGCTGGTGTCGAGGATCCAGCGGGCGCCGTCCCAGCGCGCGCCGGTGACCTCGGTGCCGGTGCGCACGCGGTCGAGCACGCCGTGCCGGCGCGCGACGTCCTCCAGGTAGGTCTGGATCTCGGCCTGCGGCGCGTAGCGGCGCGACCAGCGCGGGTTCGGGGCGAACGAGAACTCGTACAGGTGCGACGGGATGTCGCACGCCGCGCCCGGATAGGTGTTGTGGTGCCAGACGCCCCCGACCCGCTCGCCGCGCTCGAACACGGTCACGTCGTCGTAGCCGGCGCGGCTGAGCATCACGGCCGCGCCGACGCCGCCGAAGCCACCGCCCACAACCGCGATCGTGCGCACGACAGAGACACTATCCGCGCCGTTAGAAAGGCTGATGACGAACGACAGCCGATCTCACCGCCTCGGCCGAACCGGCGGTTAGAGTCCGTCGCGATGATGCGGAGCGCGACGGTCGCGGCGGCGGCGGCGCTCGCCCTGACCCCCGCCTCGGCGGGCGCTGAGGACACCGCCGTCGCGACCGTCGCCCGCGCCACGCCCGTCGACGCCTACGGCGGCCACGCCGTGTGGAGCAGCTGGGATGCGGCGGCGGGCGCGTACCGGCTCACCGAGTACGCCGGCGGGCGGGCGCGGACGCGTTCGAGATCCACCGCGCGACCGGCCTGCGCTACGAGCGGCCGGACCCGATCGTCCTCGACTAGGCGGGCGGCTCGCGCACCTTCGGCCAGTCCGGCTCCAGGTGGCGCTGGTCGCCGACCTGCCGCGCCTCGTCCAGCCAGCCGATGAGCTCGTCGTCGACGTCCTCGCGCCGGTATAGGCGGACGCGGTGGACGTAGTAGTACGGCGCGATGTGCTCGACCCGCAGCCGGTCGCTCTCGATCGGCCGCGTGAGGACGAAGTTGGCGACGAGGTGGTCCTTGCGCGGCTTGTCGATCCCGCCGAACCGCATCCGGGTCTGGAACGTGATGCGCGTTTTCGTCACGTTCTCGGTGACCGAACCGTGCGCGCTGACCACCGCGAGCAGCCGCTCGTAGACCGCGAGCAGCTCCGGCCTGCCGTCGAAGTGCGCCGCCAGCGGCACCACCTGGCACGAGTGCGGCATGTTCGGGCTGACGAACGTCTGCCCGCACACGGGGCAGCGCCAGAGCGCCTTGGCCATCGCGCGATTGTCCTCCGCCGAAGGTCCTAGGACCAATTGCCGGTGGAAACCGCGGGCGCGGTGAGCGACCGTGTGGGCATGACGCCGCTCGCCCAGATGGAGACCGTGATCCCCCGCCTCTACGCGTCGGAGCCAGAGTCGCTGCCGTTCGCCCCGGACCTGCGGATCCGCGCGTTCCTGCTCGAGCGCGCGGCGGGCAACCTGCTCGTCTACAGCACCACGACGGCGTCGGGCGACGTCTGGCGCCAGTACCTCAACCACCGCCACGAGGCCGGCTTCGCCGCCCGCGCCGTCCACGCGCCGGTGTTCGTCCACGCCGACGACCGCGCGGCGGTCGAGGCGACGCTGCCGGTGCGCGCGGCGTTCTCCCGCCGCCACATGCTCGACGACGACTTCGAGGTCATCCCGACCCCCGGCCACACGCCCGGCGCGACCGCGTACCTGTGGGACAGCGGCGAGCATCGCGTGCTCTTCACCGGCGACACGATCATGCTGCGCGACGGCGAGTGGCGCGCCGCGGTGCTCGGCTCGAGCGACCGCGGCGCGTACCTGGAAAGCCTCGCGCTTCTGCGCGAGCTCGACTTCAACGTGCTCGTGCCATGGGCGGCGGCGGGCCCGTACTACGCGCTGACCGACGCGGAGGACGCGCGCCGCCGCATCGGCGCGCTCATCGACCGCATCTGGAGCGACGGCTAACCGCCGAAGCGCGACCTCAGCGCCTGGACGTTCTCCACGTAGCGCTTCGTGTCGTCGAACATGCCGCGGTCGCGGACCGACGACAGCCCTTGGTAGTAGCCGGCGATCGCCGCGCTCTCGTCGCCGCCGGCATCGTCGAGCAGGCGCCTGAGGTACATCACGCCGGCGTGGACGTTGTCGGTCGCCGAGTTCGGGTCGAGCTGCCGGCCGGCCGCCAGGTTCTGCTGGACGTAGTCCCACGTGCCGGGCATCACCTGCATCACGCCGCGCGCGTTGGCGCCGGACACCATGCCGTTGTTGAACCCGCTCTCCTGCCAGGCGATCGCGGCGGCGAGCGAGGGGGAGACCCCGTGCGCGGCGGCGATGGTCTGGACGTCGGCGGCGCTCAGGCGGCCCGGCGTGGCGACCGGGGCGGCGTTCGGGACGATCGTCTCCGCCGGCGCGGGGGTGCTCGCCGCGGCCGGCGCCGGAGCGCCGCTCGGCAGCTTGAGCACGGTGCCCTCGAGCAGCACGCCGTTCGGGTCGAGGCCGTTCATGGCCGCCATCGCGCTCGTCGACACGCCGGCCTGCCCGGCGAGGCCGGCGAGCGTGTCGCCGGTGCGGACCTTGTACGCGCCCTGGGGCGCCGGGGCGGCGCTCGATGCGGGAGCCGGTGCGACGGCGGGCGCCGCGCCGGCGCCCGGCAGCGACAGACGCGTGCCGGCGATCAGCAGGCCGGCGGGATCGAGGCCGTTGTTGGCGGCCAGCGTCTGCAGCGAGACGCCGCTGCGCGCCGCGAGGCTCGAGAGCGTGTCACCCGCCTGGACCGTGTAGGAGCCGCCGCTCGCCGGAGCCGCCGCCGGCGCCGAAGCCACGACGCCCGACGACTGCAGCGCCGAGTAGCCCTCGACCGTGGTCGGGACCATGATCGTCGAGCCCAGCACGACCTGCGCGCTCTCGGACAGGCCGTTGTAGGCGGCGACGGTACGGGTCGTCAGGTTGTTCGCCGCGGCGATCGACCACAGCGTCTCGCCGGGCTGCACCGTGTGCGGCACGGCCGCCGACGCGGGCGCGGCGGGGATCAGCAGGGCGATGACGAGCAGCAGAAGTCGGCTCGGGCGCACGTTCGTAGACCTCCGTGGTCCGGGTTCGCTGCTCATCGTCACCCCGTTCCGGCGCTCCGGGAACCAGAGCGAGCGGGATTACGACGCCCTGCAAGCCGCCCTTCATGCCATTCTCAGCGCCTTGCAGGCGGCCGATCTCAAGCTCTGGGCGCAGAAATGGCGCTGGTACGAGCGCAACTCGCTGCCGTGGAACCGGGCGCGGATCCACTACGAGTTCGCCCGCCGCCGCGCTTTCTGCCGCTGGCCGGTGCACGGCAACGTGCTCGAGATGCTGCAGGAGCGCCGGCTCGAGCTCGGCGAGCACGTCCTGCTCGAGCCCGGTGTGTGGCTGACCGCCCAGGCGCCGGCGCGGATCCGGATCGGCGGCGGCACGTTCCTGAACCTCGGCGTGCAGGTCGCCGCCGCCGACCTCGTCGAGATCGGCGAGCACTGCATGCTCGCCAACGGCTGCTTCGTGACCGATGCCAACCACCGCTTCGACGACCCCGACACGCCGGTCCCGTGGCAGGGGTTCGCGTCCAAGGGGCCGACCCGGCTCGGGGACAACGTCTGGTGCGGCGCCAACGTCGTCGTCACGAGCGGTGTGACGATCGGCGACCGCTGCGTGATCGGCGCCAACTCGGTCGTGACCACCGACCTGCCGGCCTACTCGATTGCCGCCGGCGCCCCCGCGCGTGTGATCCGCGCGATCGAGTACCCGGACTAACTCTTCGAGAGCATGATGTGCACGCCGAGCACGACGGCGACGGCGAACACGGCGAAGGCGATGACGGCCAGTGCGCCCCACACGAGCGCTGCGGTCCCGTGGCCGCCGCGGCGCGCCTCGGTCGAGCGTGCGCCGCCCAACACCACGACCGAGAACGTCGAGCTGACGAACACGGCGGCGGCGAGCGAGACGCCCACCACCTCGAAGATGTCGCCCGCCTCGACCGCCGCGAACACGCCTCAGGCCTCCGCCGGCACCGTCCGGCCGGTCACGATCCGGGCGAGCGCCCACAGCAGCGCCACCAGGAGCGCCAGCGACACCACCACCGGCCCCGCCGGCCCGGTGCCGAACAGGCGCGTCACGCCGTACGTGGCACCGCCGACAATCGCGGCGGCCGGGAGCGTGAGGACCCAGGCGACCACGATGTTGCCGGCGACGCCCCAGCGCACGGCCGAGAATCGCTTGGCGGCGCCCGCGCCCATGATCGCGCCCGACATGACGTGCGTGGTGGAGAGCGGGAAGCCGACATGCGACGCAGACAGGATCACCGCCGCGCCGACGCCCTGGGCCGCGAAGCCCTGCGCCGGGTCCATCTTGATGATCCGGCTGCCCATCGTGCGGATGATCCGCCAGCCGCCGACGTAGGTCCCGAGCGCGATCGCCGTGGCCGCCGACACGATCACCCACGTCGGGACGTCATCGGTCGGCTGCAGGTTCCCGTTGGCGACCAGCGCCAGGAACATGATCCCCATCGTCTTCTGCGCGTCGTTGGTGCCGTGCGAGAGCGAGAACAGGCTGCCGGAGATGATCTGCCCGAGCCGGAAGCCGCGGGAGACGACGCCGGGGTGCTGGCGGCCGACGATGCGGTAGATGATCAGGATCGCGATGCCGGCTGCGACCATCGCGAGCACCGGCGCCACCAACGCCGGGATCACGACCTTCTCGAGCAGCCCGTCGCCGTAGACCGCCTTGGTGCCCTCGGCCGCGAGGGCCGCGCCCACGACCCCGCCGATCAGCGCGTGCGAGCTCGACGAGGGCAGGCCGAAGTACCAGGTCGCGAGGTTCCAGGCGATCGCCCCGATCAGGCCGGCGAAGACGATCTGCGGCGTGATCAGGTTGGCGTCCACGATCCCCGAGGCGATCGTCGCCGCCACGGCGAGCGACAGGAAGGCGCCGACGAAGTTCAGCGCGGCGGCGATCGTGACCGCCACGCGCGGCGCCATCGCCCGGGTGGAGATCGAGGTGGCCACGGCGTTCGCCGTGTCGTGGAAGCCGTTGGTGAAGTCGAACGCGAGCGCGGTGACGACAACGATCCAGAGAACGACGTCTGAGTCCATCGCTCGCTACCGGTTCTTGATGACGATGCCCTCGAGGATGTTCGCCACGGTCTCGGTGGCGTCGATCCCGTCCTCCAGGCGCTCGAAGATGTCCTTCCAGCGGATGACGAGCATCGGGTCGATGCCCCGCTCGAACAGCGAGGCGAGCGCCTGGCGCACGACCCGGTCGCCGTCGTTCTCCAGCCGGTTGACCTCGACGGTGTAGTGGTTGATGTCCCGGAACGTGCGCAGCCGCGGGATGGCGTCCGCGATCGCCCGCGACGACTGGCTGAGGATCCGGGCGAGCTCCGTCGCCTGGTCCATCGGCGCCTCGATGCGGTACAGCGTCAGGAAGTCGGACACCTCCTCGACGAAGTCGACGATGTCGTCGAGTGCCGACGCCAGCGCGTAGATGTCCTCGCGGTCGATCGGCGTCACGAACGTCGAGTTCAGGCGCTGGATGATGTCGTGCGTGATGCGGTCGCCCTCCTGCTCGCAGACGACCACCTCGCGCGCGAGCTCGGCTCCGTCGGGCCACTGCTCGAGCATCCGCTCGAGCAGCTCGGCGGCGCGCACGATGTTCGCGCCCGCCTCTTCGAACAGGTCGAAGAACTCGCGTTCCTTCGGCGCGAACAGCTGGGCTAGGCGCGGCATGGCGGCCACTGTAGAGGAAGGCTGCCCGCCCCTATCGGCCACTTGTAAAGAGGTTGTGAACGGGATGTTGCCGCCCGGCCCGGCGTCCAGCCCGACCCTGATGACGAGCTCGCCGTCCGGGCTCGCTATTACACCACTCTGCTGCGGTGCGGCGGCAGCTGCGCCCGCAGGCGATCGAGCTCCTCGGGTGCGATGCCATAGGTGTGCTCGGCCGTCGGGAAGGCGCGCGTGCGCACCTCCTCGGCGTACGCCTCGACGCCGCGGACCATCTCCGCCTTGACGT
>DATDKF010000239.1:0-4745 GCA_036520135.1 Solirubrobacteraceae bacterium | reverse complement strand
GCGGGAATCGAGAACGTCGCGACGGAGGAAGGCGACGACGTGCTGCTCGGCGACGACGCGAGCAACCGCCTCAGCACCGACGAGGGCGACGATGTGGTGATGGGTGGCGGAGGCGCGCTCGACGTGCTGGGCGGCGGCCCCGGGACCGACACGTTGAGCTACGCGAGCGCGCGCGACGGCGTCACGGTCGACCTCGGCGTCGTGGCACCGGCCACCCAGAGCACCGGCGGCGCCGGCAACGACCAGATCAGCAGCTTCGAGAACCTGATCGGCGGCCCCTTCCCCGATGAGCTCGCCGGAACCGACGCGCCCAATGCGATCACCGGACTCGGCGGCGGCGACACGATCTTCGCCCGCGGCGGTAACGACATGGTGCAGGTCCGCGACGGCGTGGGAGACGGCGCGAGCTGCGGGGCCGGCGCGGACACCGTCACCGCCGACGTTCCCGGGACCGATGCGATCTCCGGCGATTGCGAGCTTGTCCAGCTCGACTCCCGGCCCGACACGCAGATCGTCTCCGGCCCCGCGGCGCTCGGCAACGACGCGACGCCGAGCTTCGCGTTCCGCACCACGAAGGCGGGAGCGACGCTCGAGTGCGCGCTCGACGCCAAGGCGTTTGCGCCGTGCCGTTCGCCGCACACGTTCGCAACCGTGGCCGACGGAGCGCACGCGTTCCGCGTGCGCTCGCGTGACCGGCTCGGCGCGCTCGACCTCACACCCGCCCTGCGCGCCTTCACGATCGACGCGACGCGACCCAGGATCACGCGCGCGAGACTCGCTGGGCCGGTCGCGCGCTACCGGCTGTCCGAGGACGCCACCGTGAAGATCAAGCTCCGGCGCAGGACACTCACGCGTCACGCCCGAAGAGGCGCGAACCGTGCGCGGCTGCCGAAGCGCCGGGCGGGCCGCGTGCTGCTCACCGCACGCGATCGCGCGGGCAACCGCTCCGCGACGAAACGCGCGCGCTAGGCGGCGCGGGCGACCGCCGGCGCATCCGGGCAGTAGGCGTGGGCGAGGCCTGCGACGACCCGTCGCAGGCCGCCCTGGGCCGCGTGCGCGAGCTGGCGCGCGGCGCCGGTCCTGGCCGCGAGCCGGCGGACCGCGTGCAGCTCGCGGTCGCAGCGGAGCCGGCGGGCGTGCGGGCCGCACACGGCGAGCGTGCGGTCGAGTTGCGTGCTCGCGGGAACGCGCTCGCCCGTGTCGACGTCGATCAGGAGCGCCCGCATGCCGTCGCGCGCCGCCAGGAAGCGGTTCTCCGCGATCACCTCGACGGTGCGCGGGGGATCGTCGAGCCGGTCGAGCTCGAGGCCGGCGAGCGACTGGACGAGAGCGGCGATCGCGGCGACGTCCGCGGTGGTCGTCTGCCCGTCCATGACGCGGACCTCGACGGTGCCGTAGCGCGGCTGCAGGCGGACGTCCCACCACAGGTACGAGGGGTCGGCGATCGCGCCGGAGCCGACCAGGGGAGAGACGGTGTGGATCCAGTCGCGGTAGCCGCGGAAGGCGCGCGGCACGCCTGAGCGCGGGAACGCGTCCCACAGCGTGGTGCGGGTCGACGCGAAGCCGGTCGCCCAGCCGCGCCAGAACGGCGAGTTCGCCGACACCGCGAGCAGCAGCGGCAGGTGCGCGCGGATCCGGTTCATGAGCCGGATCGCCGCGGCGGGCGTCGCGACGCCGACGTGGACGTGCGTGGCCAGCGTGGGCTCGCGCATCGCGAGCACGCGCATCGAGTTGGCGATGTGGCTGTAGCGGGGGTGCGAGGAGACGACGGTCTCGTCGGCCGTCGCGCACGGATGCGTGCCGGCGACGGCGGCGCGCAGCCCCTGCTCCGCCAGCCCCCGGGACAGTCGCTCACGGAGATCGGCGAGCTCCGCGACGGCGTCGGAGACGGCGCGGTGCACGCCGGTGCTGATCTCCATCACGGCCGCGTGGGTCTCCAGCGTCACGCGCTCGCGCAGGTCTTCCGGCAGGTTGTCGAGCACCTCGTCCGAGCGGAACGCGAGCGACCAGTCGCGCGGGTCGAGGAGCATGAGCTCCTCCTCGATGCCGACAGTGAGTTCGGATGAGCTTCCCCGCCACGTCGACCAGTCGCCGTTCTTCGACATGCCTCTTGCCTCTCTGTCGCTGGCTCGTTCGCCGCGGTGCGAGGGAGAGCGCGTCTGAGGCTCGGAGCGCGCAGCGTCGGCTGCGGGCTGTCGTGTCGGCGTCACCGGGTCGCGGCGTGGTGGTGTACGCGCCGGTCACTGCGCGGGTTCGACGTCGCTGTCGAGCGCGAACGGCTCCGGCTGCGTGCCGTCGAGGTCCGTGAACCCCATATTCGCGCACGAGTTATCGCGTCCTGACGGTTCGCGTACACGCGGATCTGGCGTCGCAGGACCCGCACGAGGTCGCCCTGGGCGATGTTTGCGTCGACGAGATGCAGGCCCCACTCCGGTGTCGGGGACGGGGTCGGGATGGGCGTGCCCGGCGCGGACGCGATCCGGAGCACGTGCGCGCCGCCGGCCCGCGAGCAGCGGCCGGTGAATGCGCCGTCGCTCTGGATGAACGTGGTCGGCGCCATCGGCCACTGCAGGCCCAGGAGCGAGATGGCCGCGGCGATCAGGGTCCCGGGAGCGAACGGTTCGACCGGGACGACGGACGTCAACGACGCCGAGCGGTGGCTTGCCAGCGCCGCGGGGTTCGTGCAGGCGGTCTCCAGCGTCGCTCTCTCGGGGAGCCCGAGGAAGTCGGCGACCCGGCTCGCACGCCGCCCGAAGATCGCCCGGTCGGGCGGCGTCGCATTGAACGTGCTGAAGGCGATCACGCACGCGAGCTGGGTCGCCCGCGCGCAGGTCGGCACCCGGTGGAACACGCCACCGCGGTCCGATCCCTTGCGGACGGTGACGTCCCCGCCGAGCAGCAGCGCGGACACCAGCCGACGCCGCAGCGCGGGACGGTCGTCGATGCGCCGGCGGACGAGCCGTTGCAGGTGGTACGCGCCCTGCGAGTGGCCGATCAGGACGAACCCGCGATGCCGGCCGATGCGCCGCAGGAAAGCGTCGAAGGCCTCCTCGACGTCGCCGTACGCCGTCAGGTAGTCCCGTCGCGTCGTCGTCTCCGCCTGCAACGCGGGAACCGTCGCCTGCCGGTACACGGGGGCGTAGACACGGCAGAGTTGCGAGAACCGCGCGGCCTGATACAGCGCGATCGATCGGATCTCGGGATCGACGCGCTTCGTCGCGAGCCGGCGCGGCTGGTCGGAGACGGTCGGGTAGACGTAGAAGCAGTCGACGCCGCGGTCGCGCCCGCGCCTCGGCGTGACTCGCCCCGCCGGTACGTCCCAGCCGCGATACAGCGTCGTGCTCAGGCTCGGCCGGCACGGGTCATTCGCGACGTCCGGACCACACAGCCACTTCGTCGCGGCCGGCGCGCCGCCGGCGGCGCCGAGCGCCGCGGCGGCTGCCACCGTTGCCGCTGTGAAAGCGCGGCTGATCCTCGTACGCGTCCTCGTCAAGCGCTCCTCCGACTCGAGGAGTCTGCCGGGTTCAATCCGCGGACGGCTGCACGTTCTGGTTGAGCCGGAAGACGTTGGCCGTGCGCTTGCGGGACGACGGAATAACGAACGCGCCGGAACATCTCGATCGGTGAACGCACCATCCGAGGAGGTTCATGTCCGATCTGAGCTGCGTTGTCGTCAACGGCGACGGTTGCATGCGACGATGAGGCTCGCTACATCAGTCGCAGGGAGAGGCGAAGATGTCGGAGCAGCCAGGAGTCCGAGCCGACGATTCGTACGGCGGGCGGCAGCCAACCAGTCATGAGCGGCGGGCGGGCCGGCCCTGGGATGCGTCGTACCTCGATGGCCCGGCGCCTTGGGACACTGGAGAACCACAGCCCGCGATACTGCGCCTGGCGGCCGAAGGCGCATTCACCGGCGCAGTTCTCGATGCAGGATGCGGGACAGGCGAGAACGCCCTTCACGTTGCCTCTCTGGGGCTGCACGTTCTGGGAGTTGATGTGGCAGCGACCGCACTGTCGATCGCGCGGGAGAAGGCCGCGCGTCGCGGCATCGACGCTGAGTTCGTTGTTGCCGATGCCTTCCACTTGCACCGTCTGGGCCGAGTGTTTGAGACGGTGCTTGACTGCGGGCTGCTCCACACGTTCGATAGCGATGAGCGGCGAGACTACGTGGCGAGTCTGGCGTCCGTGACTGGTCGCGGCGGGCACCTATACGTGCTCTGTTTCAGTGACGTCGGACCTGATACCTGTGGCCCGCATCCCATGAGTCAGGAGGAGTTGAGGGCAGCGTTCAGACGCAGCGCCGGTTGGCGCGTTGCCTCCGTCAGTCCGGATCGGTTGCGGACAAGGTTCGACGCGCAGGGTGCGCCGGCCTGGTTGGCGAAGATCGAACGGATCTAGGTCCTCGAACCAGCCCTCCGGTCAGGCGTCTCGGAGCCTGTCGAGACCGTCGAGGATCAGGTCGAGCCCGAACACGAACTCGGTGGCGTAGTCGTAGCCGGACTTGGCGACGTGCTCACCGACCACCTCGGTCATCGTCAAGTACCCCGTCTACGAGATGCGGGCGGGCAGAGACCTCGCCGTCGTAGTCGTCTCGCGACACTAGATCACCTTCAGCGGCTGACGTCGTAGACCAGGGGGGTGACCCGGTCGCCTGGCACGATCGTGGTCGGGTTCTCGAGCCGCAGCGGCTCGGCCAGGCCGCCGGTGGCGAAGAACGGGCGGCCGGACCCGAAGACCACCGGGAC
>DATDKF010000238.1:0-10435 GCA_036520135.1 Solirubrobacteraceae bacterium | reverse complement strand
GCTCGAGCGCGACGGCACCCGGATCGCGTTGGCCGTGCTGACGAGCGGGGCTCCTGACCCGTATGGGCGGCTGACCGAGGCGGGAGTGGCCGAGCGGGTGTTGGCTCGGCGCGCGCTGCACACGCGCGTAATACCCTAAACGTTTGACACTTATCGCCACCCTCCGTTACCCGTGAGCCCGACGTCACAGTGAAACCTTACTGCAAAACGTTTGGACTTTTACCGTGTCAGCCGTGGAACCGCGTACCATGCCGCCATGGCGACTTCTCCCGAGCGACCCCGGCCCGAGTACCGCCGCTCGACCAGCGGCGCCAGCGAGGAGATCGCCGGACTGATCCGCCGCTGGCTGGAGGAGCAGCGCCTGGAGCCGGGCGAGCGGATCGGCACCGAGCAGGAGATGGCCGACGAGTTCGGCGTCAGCCGCCCGACCCTGCGCGAGGCGCTGCGGCTGCTGTCGGCCTCGCACCTGATCCGCGTCGGCCGCGGCCGCACCGGCGGCGTCTTCGTGGCGAGCACGCCGAGCGAGGGGATGAGCCGCAACGTCAGCGAGTCGATCGCGCTGATGCTCGCCGCCCAGAGCATCTCGATGGACGAGCTGCTCGACGCCCGGCTCTCGCTCGAGGTCCCGATCGCCGGCCGCGCGGCGGTCAACGCCGACGAGGAGGCGGTGGCGCGGCTCGAGGCGGCGATCGAGGCGGCGGTCGGCCACAAGCCCGGGACGCCGCCGTTCAACGCCGCCGACGGCAGCTTCCACGAGATCCTCGCCGAGACCGCGGGCAACGACCTGCTGCGCGCGCTCACGGCGTGGATCCTCGAGGTGCTCCAGCCGACGCTGGTCGCCCACATCTCGGTGAAGGTCGAGGCCGAGGCGATCCTCGCCCAGCACCGCGCGATCCTGCGCGCCGTGCGTCGGCACCAGCGCGGCGCCGCCGAGAAGGCGATGCGGGCGCACATCGAGTACCTGGCCCGCGTGCTACGCGAGATCGACGGCGGCTAGCGCCTCGCGGACGACGTCCGCGCCCGCGCTGGATCCACGTGCACAGCGGATCGACGGGGTTGGTGACGACGACGAGCGTCGCGGCCGGGTCGACCCCCGCGGTCACGTCCTTGACGATCCGCGCGTTGTTGTGCAGGTAGACCATGCGCGAGCGGTTGACGGTCAAGCGGCGCGGCGGCGCTGATGACGACGACGTCGGCGCCGGCGATCTCGTCGTGGGGCACTACGCCGATCGATCCGGTCGCCCCGGCGGCGACGACCTGCTGGAGGTCCGTCTCGTGCGAGCGCGCCATCCCGGAGTGCCCGTCGACGAGGCCGATCTCGTACGGCTCGGGCGCGAGCAGCAGGTTGAACGCGAGCGCCGAGCCGACGCCGCCGCCACCGCCCACGATCGCAATCCGCGTGGCCATGCGGCCGAGTTTAAATCGTCAGGTGATTTCCGTCGTCGAGCACGATGACACCACCGTGCCGCAGCCAGTCCGCGGCCCCGTCCGGCCCGCTGAGCACCGCCGCCTTGGCGCGGGCCTCCGCCTCGAGCGCGGTCGGCGCCAGCGCGGTCGCCTGCACGACGCCGGTGAACGCCGGCCGGCCGCTGGCGGGGTCGAGCAGGTGGTGGGCGGGCGCGCCGGTGCGGTCGAGCCAGCTGCGGCGGCCGATGCCGCTGGTCGCGACGCCGCCGCCGCTGAGCTCGAACGTGTGCAGGATCCCGCCGTCGAACGGGGACTCGACGTGCACCGCGCGGGCGGCGCCGCCGAGCCGCAGGTCGCCGGCGCAGTCGATCGCGAACGTGCGGTCGCCGAGCGTCTCGGCGACGACGTCGGCGAACAGGCCCTTCGCGAGGCCGCCGCCGTCGATCCGCAGGCCCGGCGGGCGGCGGACGAGCAGCGCGTGGAAGTCGACGCTGACCGGGCAGCCGGTGGCGCGCGGGGAGGCGGCGCGGCGGGGCGGGGCCAGCGCGAGTGCCTGCGGAAGGTCGAGCGGCGCCTGGAGATCCTCGCGGTAGCCGGCGTCCTCGATCGCGTCGAGCAGCGTGGCGTCGACGAGGCCGCCGGTGAGCTCGGCGGCATCGCCGACCGCGGCGGCCAGCCGGCCCATCAGCGGCGTGACCGGCACGGCGGCGCGGTGGTCGGCGTTCAGCCGCGACAGCTCGCTGTCGGGGTCGAAGCGCGTGAAGCGGTCGTGCCAGGCGAGCAGCAGGTCACGGGCCGCCCGAGCCCGCGCCGGCCCGTCGGGGCCGCCGATCAGGACCGTACAGCGCGCGCCGAAGCAGTCGAACGACTCGATCGCCTCGGTCATGACTGGCGTGTCGTCACGCCCGTCGGCGCGACGTCGGCGCTCGAGCCCGAGTTGTCGCTCGACGACGACGGGGTCGCCGTCGCCGTGCTCGACGAGCTGCCGAGCGCGGGGTCGTTGCCCGACGCCATCTGCACGTAGATCGCCGAGAACAGCGCGATGAAGAGGGTGACCGCCACGGCGGCCACCAGGCGGCGGATCTGCACGATCCGCTGACGGACCGTCATGTCGTGACTCCCTTCGGTTCGGTCATGCGCAGGGCCAGCAGGCCGAGCGCGGGGACGACGAGCGCGCCGACGCCGAGCAGGAACCAGGCCTCGCCGGCGTCGGTGCCCTCGCCGAGCGCGTGGACGATCGACAGCAGCCACACCAGTGCTGTGAAGCGATGGATGCGGCGCCAGCGCGCGACGCCGATCCGCGCGCGCCAGTAGTAGGACAGGCCGAGCAGCAGCGTCGCCCAGCCGCAGACGATTCCGAGCGTCGTGAACAGGCGGTTGTACGCGCTGACGAACGGGATCGTGATGTCGGCCACGCTCGGGCTCAGGAACGAGTCGAACAGCAGCGCGCCGGCGTGGACGGCGATCGCCGCCATCGTCGCCAGCGCGAGCGCCTCGTGGGTCGCGCGCAGATCCGGCCCGCGGCGGCGCACGATCCGGCCGCCCATCAGCAGCCCGACGCTGACCGCCGCCGTCGAAAGCAGCAGCGCGAGGATGCCCGCCGCCCGGCTGGTGATCCAGAAGAGGTGCTCCTCGGCCATGCCGCCGACGGTACGGTCCGTTCCTGGGAGGACGCTGAGTCTCAGCAAGCTCCCAGGTTCCTCTCAGGGAAGCCGTCGAAATTGAAGGCATGAGCGAATCCCCCGCCCACCGTGTCCTGGTCGTCGACGACGAGCCGAACATCGTCGACGTCGTCACGATGGCGCTGCGCTTCCAAGGCTTCGCGGTCGAGTCCGCGGGCACGGGCGCCGGGGCGATTGCCGCGGTGTCGAGCTTCCGCCCCGACCTGATCGTGCTCGACATCATGCTCCCGGACATGGAGGGATTCGACGTCGCGCAGCGGCTCGGCGCCCAGCACAACCGCGTGCCGATCATCTTCCTTACCGCGCGCGACGCGACCGAGGACAAGATCCGCGGCCTCACGCTCGGGGGCGACGACTACGTGACCAAGCCGTTCTCGCTCGAGGAGCTGGTCGCGCGCATCCGCTCGATCCTCCGCCGCGCCGGCCTGGCCGAGCCCGAGTCGAGCCGGCTGACGTTCGAGGACGTCGAGCTCGACGAGGACACGCACGAGGTGACCCGCTCGGGTTCCCCAATCGATCTCACCGCGACGGAGTACCGGCTGCTGCGCTACCTGCTGCTCAACCCGCGCCGCGTGCTCACGCGCGCGCAGCTGCTCGAGCACGTCTGGGACTACGACTTCGGCGGTGACGCGCGGGTGCTCGAGACGTACGTGAGCTACCTGCGCAAGAAGCTCGACTCGCACGGCCCGCCGCTGATCCAAACGGTCCGCGGCGTCGGCTACGCGTTGCGGCCGCCGCGAACGTGATGGCCTCGCTGCGCGCCCGGCTGCTGGCCGCGCTGCTGGCGCTGACGGCACTCGGGCTGCTGCTGCTGGGCACGATCACCTACGTCCAGCAGCGCTCGTTCGAGCTCGACCGGATCTCCGACCAGGCGCGCTCGGCGCCGCCCGCGGTTCGCGGCGCCTTGGACGATCGGGGGATCGCCGGTCTCCCCCGGCGCGAGGAGCGGCCCGAGCCGCCGGGAGGCGGCGGGCCCGGCAGCGGGCCGCCGCCCGGCACCTACGGAGAGGTGCGAGACGCGGACGGGAACGTCATCGGCAGCCAAGTCTTCGACTACGGCCTGGACATCACGGCCGACCCGGACCTGCCGCGCAACATTCCGGTCGGGCGGGTCTTCACCGCACACGGCAAGAACGGCGACGACGCCACATACCGCGTGTTCGCCGAGCACGATCCGCGCGGCGCGACGACCACCGTCGTCGCGGTGCCGCTCGGCGACGTCGACCAGCGCCTGAACCGCCTGCTCCTGGTGGAGATCCTCGTGATCGCCGCCATCTTGCTCGTGCTCGGTGCCGTCGCGTGGGCCGTGGTGCGAGTGGGCCTGCTGCCGCTGGACCGCATGGGCCACACGGCGGGCGCGATCGCCGGCGGCGACCTCTCGCACCGCGTCGCGTCCACCGACCCGCGCACCGAGGTCGGCCGGCTCGGGATCGCGCTCAACGCGATGCTCGACCGGCTCGAGCAGGCGTTCTCTCAGCGCCAGGCGTCGGAGGACCGGCTGCGCCGCTTCCTCGCCGACGCGTCGCATGAGCTCCGCACACCGCTGGCGTCGATCCGCGGCTACGCCGAGCTGTTCCGCATGGGTGCCGCGCGCGAGCCCGGCGAGGTCGACAAGGCGATGCGCCGGATCGAGGACGAGGCGGCGCGGATGGGCGTGCTGGTCGAGGACCTGCTGACGCTCGCGCGGCTCGACGAGATCGCCGAAGCGCCGCACACCGAGGTCGACCTCGCCGCGCTCGCGGTCGACGCCGTGTCCGACGCCCGGGCCATGGCGCCGGATCGCGACATCGCGCTCAACCACGGCGCGGAGGGGAACGTGCGCGGCGACGCCCACCAGCTCCGCCAGGTGCTCGCCAACCTGCTGCGCAACGCGCTCGTCCACACGCCCGAAGGCACGGACATCGACGTCTTCGTGGCGTCCGAGGACGGCCACGTGCGGCTCGCGGTCCGCGACCACGGCCCGGGCCTGCCCTCCGCCGAGGCTGACGCGCTGTTCGAGCGCTTCTGGCGGGCGGAGGGCGGGCGCGAGCGCGGCCGCGCGGGCGCGGGCCTCGGGCTGGCGATCGTCGCGGCGATCGTCGATGCGCACGGCGGCCGCGTCGCGGCCTCGAACGCTCCGGGGGGCGGGGCGGTGTTCACCGTCGAGCTGCCGCGCCTGTTCTAGCCTGAATCCACCGATCTCCGCGGCATCCACGGGTCATCGATGGATCCAGGCTCAGCCGTACGTCTCGGCCAGCCAGCCGCTCCACTTCCGCTCGGCGGCGGCCGCGTCGGCGCCGTTGGCGAAGTCGTGGATGCTCATGCCGACCGGGCCGCCGAACGCGTTGCGCCCGAAGAAGCGGTACAGCGCGGTGTCGGTGCGGATGCCGAGGAAATTGCCGCGGCGGTAGTCGACGACGCCCTCGACGCCCTCGGGCGCGATCGTCACCGTGTCGCCCTCTGACGCGCCCTCGGGCACGCCGAGCGCGCGCTGCAGCTTGTCGAACGCGTCCGGCGTCGTCGACGCCTCGGGACCCATGACGCCGCCGGGGCCGCCGCCGATATAGGTGGCCGCCTCCGGCGCGAAGTGCTCGAGGTACTGGCCGAGCGTGTGCAGGTAGAAGTCGGTGTGCTGGTTCACGGCGTCGTACTGCGCGTCCCAGGTCTCCTCGTCGAAGACGCCGCTGTGGACGTAGCGCAGGACGGTCGTCCCGCCGTCGCGCCCTTCGATCACGAACTCGACGGCGTTGAAGCCGTCGGGCCCTTCGGTGCGAACGGCGTACCGGCGTGGCCGGTCGGCCTCGACCGTGCTGTCCGGGCCGGGCTCCTCCGGGAAGAGCCAGGAGGCGGTGCCGGGGCCGGTCGCGACCGCCTCCCAGACCGCCTCGGGGGTGGCGGGCAGCTCCACCTCGCGGCGGATCTCGAACTCCTTGCCCATCGTCATTGCTCCTTGTTCGTGGTGTCGCCCAGCGCCGCCTCGGCCGCGTCGCGGTCGTTGGTGATGCTGGGGTGCAGGGCCACGACCAGGCGGTGCTTGCGCCCGCCCGGCGCGGTGGGGTCGTGGTACTTGGCGACGAGGCCGGCGACGGCCTCGCCGAGCTCGCCGGCGAACGCCGCGCGGTCGGCCGCCGAGGCGAAGCGGACCTCGCTGTCGGCGGCGAAGGTCGCGAGCGGCTGCTGGGCGGCGCCGGCGAGCGTGATCAGCTCGCCGACCTCGCGCACCAGCCGGGCCGCGATCGCGAGCATCCAGCGGGCGGACGCCTGGTCGGGCGCCCGATCGGGATCGGGGGCGACATCGGCCAGCGCGGTCGGCGAGATCACGTACGACGCGGCGGTCGCACGCAGCACCCGCTCGGTGCAGTTGCCCTTGCGGCGCTCCTCCACGAGCTCCACGAGCCCGTGGCGCTCGAGCGCCCGCAGGTGGTAGTTCGCCTTCTGCCGCGACAGCCCGGCCTTGGCGGCCAGCGTGCTGGCCGAGCCGGGCTCGACCAGGGCGGCCAGCAGCCGCGCGCGCATGGGGTCCAGCGTGATCTCCGCGGCGGCCGGGTCGTCGATGACCTCGACGTCGTGCATGCCACCGCAGGGTGTCACCGACTCAGTAGTTTGTCAAGAAAAAAATAGTTGTCGGTGACCATAAAGGGGACTAACCCCTTTAGGACTGGCTGGTCGCCGGCGGGGTGGTCTGGCCGTCGCTCGGCGGGGCTCCGCCGCCGTCCGGGGCCTGCGGCGGGCCGCCGGATCCGAGGGCCGCCGCGAACGCCTCGCGGACCTTGTCGGCGGACAAGCCCAGCTCGTCGGCCAGCGCCTGGATCATCTCGTCCGGGCCGCCGGCGCCGGGCGTGGCGGGTCGGCTGTTCTCGAGCGCCAACTGCAGGCGGGCCTCGGAGACGCCGAGCTCGTCGGCCAGGGCGCTGATGTCGAGTCCGCCGCCGGGGCCCGGCTGGCGGGTCATGCTCGGCGCGCCCGACGAGCGGTCGGGCGAGGAGGAGGAGTCGCTCTGCGCGGCGACGCCGACGCCGGCGCCGGCCGCGATGGCCGCGGTGCCGACGAAGACGGCGACGCGTCGAAAGCGGGGGGTCATGCAGTGCTCCTATCTGTCGTCATGAGGGGAGAGGGACGGCGCCGTCGGCGATGGGCGAACACCCAGGTCTTGAGCGCGACGTAGCGGGTGACGGTGGCGACGAGCCCCGCGCCGACGAGCACGGCGAGGTCGACCCAGCGCGCCGGTCTGGCTTCGACGTCGTGCAGCACCGCCAGCGCGCCATTGGTCAGCGCCAGCGTGAGGACGAAGACGACGGCGCCGCGCAGGTGATGGCGGACGAGGTGCGCGCGGCCGCGCACGCCGAACGTGAGCCGGCGGTTGGCCGCGGTGTTGCCGACGGCGGTGATCGCCAGGGCGATGGCGTTGGCGGCGACCGCGCCAAGCGGCCCGGTGAGCAGCAGGAACAGCAGCGCGTATGCGACCGTGCTCGCGACGCCGATGCCGAGGAAGCGCATGATCGGCGACGCCGCCACCAGCCGCGCGACGCCGACCAGGTCCTCGGCCGCCGTGCGCACGATCTTCACGCGCGAGTCCGGATCGTCGATCCAGTCGACCGGCACCTCGTGGATCCGCAGACCGCGCCGCTGCGCGAGCACGAGCAGCTCGGTGTCGAAGAACCACGCGTCGTCGCGGACCGCGGGCAGCAGGTCGGCGAGCGCGTTGCGGCGGACGGCCTTGAAGCCGCACTGCGCGTCGCTGAAGTGGGCGCGCAGTGCGACGTGCAGGAGCTTGTTGTAGGCGCGCGAGATCAGCTCGCGCTTGGGACCGCGCACCACGCGCGCGCCGTGCGCGAGCCGCGTGCCGATCGCGAGATCGCTGTGGCCGGAGAGCAGCGGAGCGACGAGCGGCAGCAGCGCGCGCAGGTCGGTCGACAGGTCGACGTCCATGTAGCAGACCACCCGCGCGTCGCTGCGCGACCAGGCGGCCCGCAGCGCACGGCCGCGGCCCTTGCGCTCGAGGTGCAGCCACGACACCGACGGGAGCTCGCGGCTGAGGAGCGCCGCGATGTCCGGCGTGATGTCGGTACTCGCGTTGTCGGCGATGACGATCCGCCAGCTGAACGGGAACTCGGTGCTCAGGAAGCGGTGCAGGCGGCGGACGCTGAGCGCGAGCGTGCGCTCCTCGTTGTGCACGGGGACGACGATCTCGACCTCGGGCGCCGGCGCCGCGGGCCGCTGCCACAGCGACTGGGGGCGGGTGGCGAGCGCGGACATCAGATCGCGGTCGTGCGCTGCGGCACGGCATTGACGACGACGGTCGGGCGCTGCACGTACGCGACGCGATCCGGCGGAGCGGAGGCGCGCGGGGGCAGCGGGCGCGCGCCGGCCTCGGCCGGCGCGAGCAGCGCCGGGATCCCGGCGGCGATCAGCGCGGCGACGGTCGCGAGCGGGGCGACGCGCCGGCGGAGGAGGGTCGCGGTCATGACATGAAGCGTCGGCCCGCCGTGTGGGAGATCGGTGAGAGGAACCTGAGAGGCCGCTGAGACCGCCGCCCGGCTCAGGGAACTCCCAGGTGCGTCCCAGCCGGCTCTCGCAGACCGTGCCGAAGCTGGCCCGCATGTCGACGTCATCGATCGCCCTGCCGGCCGCTCGCCGCCGCCCCCGGGCCCTCTCGCTTCCCGTCCCCGCTCCCGAGATCGGCGCGCTGCTCGTGCTGGCCGCCGTCCTGTACCTGTGGGCGCTCGACCGCAACGGCTTCGCGAACGAGTACTACAGCGCCGCCGTGCGCTCGATGTCCTCGAGTTGGCATGCGTTCCTCTACGGCTCGTTCGACGCTTCAGGCATCATGACGGTGGACAAGCCGCCGCTGGCCTTGTGGGCCCAGGCGCTGTCGGCGCGGATCTTCGGCTTCAGCTCCTGGAGCCTGCTCGTGCCGCAGGCGCTGATGGGCGTGGCCACCGTCGGCCTCGCCTACGACCTCACGCGCCGCCAGTTCGGCCGCGTCGCCGGCTTCACCGCAGGGCTCGCGCTCGTGCTCACGCCGATCACCGTCGCGATCGCGCGCCACAACAACCCGGATGCGCTGCTCGCGCTGTGCTGCACCGCCGCGCTGTGGTGTGTCGTGCGCGCGTTCGCGGACGGCCGGACGCGCTGGCTCGTCCTCGCCGGCGTCGCCGTCGGCCTCGGCTTCGAGGCCAAGATGGCGGCCGCGCTGCTCGTCGTGCCCGCGATCGCCGCCGCGTGGCTGTGGATCGCGCCGCGCGGCCGCGGCGTCGCGGTGCGCCAGCTGCTCGCGGGCGGTGCGGCGATGACCGTCGTCGGCCTCGCATGGCCGCTGCTCATGTGGCTCACGCCCGCCGCCGACCGCCCCTGGATCTCCGGGACGAGCGACAACAGCATCTGGTCGCTGATCTTCGGCTACAACGGCCTCGGACGCCTGTTCGGCCAGAGCGGCGGGCCCGGCGGCGGCGCCGGTGGGCCTGGCGGTGGCGGCGGCTTCGGCGGCAACGGCCTGTTCGGCGGCGAGCCGGGACCCCTGCGGCTGCTCAACGAGGCGCTCGGCGGGCAGGCGGGCTGGCTGCTCGGCGTCGCGCTCGTCGGCGGCGCCGGCCTGCTGGCCGTCACCCGCCTGCGCCGCGCCGACCCGCGCAGCGCCTGGCTGGTGCTCGTCGGCGGCGCGTTCCTGACGACCGCCGTCGCGTTCAGCAAGGCCGAGGGGATCTTCCACCCGTACTACGTCGCGCAGCTTGCGCCGCTGACCGCCGCGCTCGTCGGTGCCATCGCCGCGCTGATCCTCGGCCGAGGCACGATCGCGCGGATCGTCGGCCCGGCCGCGGTGTTCGCCGGCGTCGTCACCGAGATCGCGATCCTGCACGACAACCCGACGTCGCTGTCGTGGTGGCCTGGGCCGCTGGCGGCGGGCGGCGTACTCGCCGCTGTCGGTCTCGCACTGGTGCTCGCGCCGAGGATGCGCGCGCTCGTCGTGGCCGCCGCGATCGCGGTGCTGCTGCTCGCGCCCGGCGCGTGGGCGGTGCAGACGCTCGGCCACGCCACCAACGGCACGTTCCCCTCGGGCGGCCCCGCCACGACCGCGTTCGGCGGCGGAATGGGCGGACCGGCCCCGGGCGGAGCCGGGACGCAGGGCGGTGGCTTCGGTGCCGGCGGCGGCATGTTCGGCGGCGACACCTCCACGCTCAGCGAGGCGATCGCCTACGCCAAGGCGAACGGGGGCGGCACGATCGCGATCGCCAGCCAGACCGCCGCCGAGGGCTCGCTGATCACCTCGGGCGCGAACGTCGTGGGGATCGGCGGCTTCTCCGGCCGCGAGAGCCAGGTCACGACCGAGTGGCTCGCCGACGCGGTCGAGTCCGGGAAGATCCGCTACG
>DATDKF010000237.1:0-22465 GCA_036520135.1 Solirubrobacteraceae bacterium | reverse complement strand
TGGCACGTCGACGACTGGGCTCGCAGCGTCGGTGTCGCCCCGGAGTACGTGGGCCGCTTCGAAGCGTTCTCCCGCGGGACTACGGTGGATGCGTTCCTGCGCGAGGCCGAGCGGCGAGGGCTCCGTCACGTGCTCGTCTCGTGGGAGCCGTGGCGGCCGGTCCCGCCAGAGCTCGGCGTCGTCGAGCAGTTCCGCGCCCAGCCCGGCTACCGCAACAGGGACATCGCCCGCGGGGCGCAGGACTCGTATGTCCTCGCGTTCGCGCGGAGCCTCGCGACGTTCCACGGCCGGGTCGACGTCCGCTACGCGCATGAGATGAACGGCACCTGGTACCCGTGGTCGCACGACCCGATCGAGTACCGGCGAGCGTGGCGTCACGTCGTCCGGCTGTTCCGGTCCGTGGGCGCGCGAAACGTCCGTTTCGTGTGGTCGCCGAACCCGAGTCTGTATCTCCCGTTCCGAACGTGGCTGCGGAGCGTCCGTGTGTACTGGCCGGGGCGCCGGTACGTGGGAGCGGTCGGCTCGACGATGATCAACTTCGGGGGTCGCAAGCGCTACGCGGTCGCGCGCTTCCTGCCGCGTCTGCGAGCACTGCGCCGCCTCTACCGCAGGCCGGTTGTGCTCACAGAGGTGAACACCGTCCATCGCGGCCGAGTGCGCTGGCTCCGCGACCTGCGTCGCCTGGTGCGCCGCACGCCGTGGATCCGCTCGGTCGCGTGGTTCCAGCACCGGAGCCGCGCCCAGGTGCAGATCGAGCATGCCGGCAAGCTCGATTGGGACGTCCAGCGCGACCCCGTCGGCGCCGCCGCCCTGCGCGGTGTCATCCGCGCCCTCGCCGCTGCCAGATCGGACGCCCGAGCACGACGCCCACGGGCAGGAAGACCGCGATCCAGACGGCGGCCATGAGCGCCCAGACGAGCCAGTCGCCGGGCGCGACCGCCTCGAGCGTCGGCCGGTAGCGAAGGGTCATGGCGATCGCGAACAGCGCCGCCAGCACCGACCAGGCCACGCCGAACAGCGCGTAGCGGGCGAGCACGGGCGAGTCCCCGCTTGACGACCGCCCTGACAGCCGCCGCGCGAACTGCTCCCGCGAGCGCCGCCGCAGCCCCGGCTCGCGCAGCACGTCGACGAGGATCTGGTAGCCGTCGCGATCGAGGAACGGGTTGAGGTTGAAACACGCCCCCACGTACGCGGCGAACGCGAGCTGGAAGAAGATGTCGCGCACCGCTCCCGGCGCGAGCAGCAGGCAGCAGACCGAGAACAGCCCGCCGAGCGTGAGATCCGACGCAGGCCCCGCGGCGCTGATCGCGATCCGCCGCCGGCGCGGCTCGAACCAGGCCTCCGACGTGTCGACAAACGCGTAGGGGAAGACGACCAAGAGCTTCACACCGGCCTTCCCGATCCGCCGGCCGTAGGACGCCATCGCGAGTGCGTGGGCGAGCTCGTGCACGGCGACGACGGCAAGGCGCCCGAGGAGGAACACGAGCCCGCCGATGCCGATCTTGGACGCGACGACGAACGGCGTGCCGTAGCGGCCGGCCACCAGAAAGGCGAACACGCCGACGCCGGCGACCGTCAGCATCGCGAGAGCGATCAGCGCCGGCCGCGTGAGCAGCACCCACGCGCCGCGGCGGTATAGCGCGTCGAACCAGTCGCCGGCTCCGGCGAACGTCTTCACCCGAGGGCGCAGGAAACGCCCGTACCACGGCTGGGATGACTCGACCTGCTCGGCCGACGCGCCGTCCATCCCGGCCAGGAAGCCGCGCTCGCCGAGATCTGCGAGCAGCCGGGCGAGGCGCGCGGGGCCCGTAGGCCCGAACCGCCGCTCCGCCTCGCCGATGAGATCGGACAGCGAGCGCGAGCCGTCGAGCCACTCGAACAGCAGCGCGTCGTCGTCGCCCAGCCGCAGGAAGCTCCCGGTCTCGAGGTCCTTGAGCACCCACCGGCGGTCACCTTCGGCGGCCTCGAGGCGTTTCAGCGCGTAGCCGGGGCGCACCTGGGGGTGCAGCGCCGTAGGCGAGGCCATGCTCGCACCGGCGGCGACGACGAGCGTGCGACCCGCCTCGGATGCGTCCCGGCGCCGCTCGACCGCGATCTCGGTGTCGCCGAGCGCGATCGTGGAACCGTCCCGCAGCGGCACGGGCGTAGTGACGCGCACGCCGTCCAGGAACGTCCCGTGCGCGGACCCCACGTCCTCCAGCATCGGCGCTCCCCCGTCGGTCGAGCAGATCCGCGCGTGCCATCGCGACACGGCCGGGTCGCTCAGCACCACGGTCGAGTCCAGCGCCCGCCCCAGCGTGACCCGGTCGATGAGCGGCACTCGCGCCTCGCCCGCCACGACCAGCTCCAGCGGGTCCGCCCCGCCGGCGCGCGGCGCTCTGCGCGCCACGCGCCGCGGCAGGAGGGGGTTAGACGCCATGGACCCGGCGGGCCGTTCAGGATTCCCGGCGATGAGCGGCCTTGAGCAGGCCGCCGCCCGTCGCCATCAGCACGAGGGCTCCCGAGGCGAGGCCGAGGAGCGTGGCGTCGGCGCCCTGGGGCGCCATGCCGCCGGCGCCTGTCGCAACCCCGCCCTGCGGGGCGCCGCTCACCGAGACGGAGCCGGTGTCGGCGCCCTGGCCGGAGGCCGGCGCCGGGGCGGTCTGCGCCGGCGCGTCTTCGTCGTCACCGTCGTCGTTCTCGCCGGCGAGCGCCGGCGCAGCGCCGAGCGCGAGGACCGCCATCGTGGCGGCCAGCACGGACATGGCGCGATTCTGGCTGAGGTGCATCGAAACCCCCTTGGGTCGATTGGCCGGACGGACTCCGCGGAGTCCGTCGCGGTCATCGTTCGCCAGCGCGCGCAGGGTCGCAACAACGATTCAGGCTCGGTCGAAAGGCGCGGTCGATCGCTTGACGTGGCGGCGATCGCGTCGTTCCGATTCGCCGATCCGACGAGTCGCGATCGCGATTGGACCGCGGGGCGCGAGCCGCCACGATGCGAGGTCGATGCGGCCCATCCGAACACCCCCCGTCCGGAAGAGCGCCGCATCGAAGCTCCGCTCATGGGCTGACCAGCTCGATCCGCGCGCCAACATGTCGCGCAGCAGTCCGGCCGCGCCCCTCGTCCGTTTCGGCGGCCGCTGGTGGCAGCGCGACGAGATCGCCGGCGGGCGCGAGGTCGACGGTTGGCCTCCGCCGTGAGCGGCGCCGATCAGCGGGCGCTGCGGACGTAGGTGAGCACCGCAAGGACGCGCCGGTGCTCGGAGCTCGAGTGGCCCAGCCCGAGCTTGCTGAAGATGCGCGTTACGTGCTTCTCGACCGCGGTCTCGCTCACCACGAGCGCCTCGGCGATGCCGCGATTGGACTTGCCCTCCGCCATCGCCGCGAGGACGTCCCGCTCACGGGGAGTGAGCTCGTCGAGCGGCCCGCCGGCGTGACGGCGCCCGAGCATCCGGGCGACCACCTCGGGATCCAGTGCGCTTCCGCCCGCAGCCACGCGCTCGACCGCGTCGACGAAGGCGGACACGTCGGCCACCCGCTCCTTGAGGAGGTAGCCGACTCCCTCCGCGCGGTCACCGATCAGATCCAACGCGTAGGACTCCTCGTAGAACTGCGAGAGCACGAGGACCCCCATGTCGGGAAGGCGGGTGCGCAGCGTCATCGCCGCCTGCAGGCCGTCATCCTCGTGCCGCGGCGGCATCTGCACGTCGACCACGGCGACATCGGGGCGGTGCGCAAGGGTTCTGCGCAGGAAGTCGTCGGCATCGCCGGCCTGCGCGACGACGTCGAATCCCGCCTCGGCGAGCAGCCTGGAGATCCCCTCGCGCAGGAGCACATCGTCTTCCCCGATCACGACTCGCAGGGCGGTGGGCACGTGGCTACCGTACTCCAGCGCGAACCCTCTTACTCGCGGCCGAGCATTTCTCGTAGGGAGCCGTTCGTCAGCTCGGCCTTGGGCAGGAAGCCGAGCGCGCCGATGCTTCGAGCGGCGGCCGGGGTTATCGCGTCCGGATCCGACGAGGTGAGCACGACGCCCGGCCGCCAAGGGAGCGCGACCAGCTGTCGTGCCAGCGACACTCCGTCTCCGTCGGGCAATCCGATGTCGACGAGGGCGGCGTCCGGGCGCAGCTCGGCGGCGGCGGCGAGCGCCTCCGCGACGGTGCCGGCCTCGGCCGCGACCTGCAGGCCCATGGCGACGATGATCCGGCATGCGAGTCCGCGGAAGGCGCGGTCGTCGTCGACGACGAGCACGAAGCAGTGCATCACACTGAATCCTGTCAACCGCAGGGCACCCCGAGGGGTGGGCTAACCGGACAATCGTGTCCGGCCAGGCAGTATGGCGTGCCGCCATCACTCGCGGGACAGTGCGGTGCATGCCGACGCCACCCTGCGCATGAAAGGTCCCTCGTGGAGCTCAGACACCTGAGGTATTTCGTCGCGGTCGCGGAGGAGCTGCACTTCCGGCGTGCCGCGGAGCGCCTGTACGTCGCCCAGCCGGCCGTCAGCGAGCAGATCCGCAAGCTGGAAGCAGAGCTGGGGGTGCGCCTCTTCGATCGCACGCACCGGAGCGTTTCCCTGACGCAGGCCGGCAAGGCGCTGCTCGAAGAGGCGCGCCGGGTCCTCCACCTTGCCGAGGTCGCGATGCACGCCGCGCGCAACGCGCACCACTCCGAGGGCGCCCGCCTGCGGATCGGCTACGTGCCGGACGCGCTGCCGGCGAGCGTTCCGCGGGCGCTGCACCACCTCGCCTCCGCGGCCCCGCGTGTCGAAGTCTCGCTCGAGACGGGCGCAGCGCTCGGGCTCATCCAATCGGTCCGCGACCGACGGCTCGATGCCGCGGTCGTCGGGCTGCCGGCTCCCACGAACGGCCTGCGGATCACGACGCTCGGCCACCAGCCGCTGGTCGCCGCGCTGCCGGCGGCGGACGCGCGCTGCAACGAGACCGACCTCACGCTGGAGCGGCTCGCACTCGATCGAGTCGTCCTGCTGCCCCGCTCGGCGAACCCTGCGTTGCACGACGCCGTGGTGTCGCTCTGCCACCAGGCCGGTCTGTCGCCGACGTTCATCGAAGCGGCGGAGCCGCGCGTCGAGGCCGTCCTGCTGGCGGTCGCGGCAGGCGGCGGCGCGGCACTCCTCCCCGCGTCGGTCACCGAGCGCTACGCCGCACCGGGAGTCCGCCTCGTCGAGCTGACCGGTGTGGCGCCGGCATTCGAGTCGGCGGTGCTGACGCATCCCGACACCGAGCACCTCACGACGCACGCCTTCCTCCGAGTCCTCACGCGTGCGGCGAAGCCGCAGCGCGCCCGGCTTCAGCTTGCCGCCTGATCGCGATGGACGGCCAGGCGCTGGAACCCTCGACCGCCGCGCGTGAGAAGCCGTGAGACTGCCGTTCGAGCTCGACCTCCGCCGGCGGGACACAGCCGAGCGCGTCGGCGTCTCGCAGCTGCAGGTCTCTCGGATCCTGCGCGCCGCCCTCGACGCGCTGCAGCGGCAGGCCACCCTCACGCAGCGCCCCGTCCCTCCCCGCGGCGCGGCGTGACGAGGAGCCCGCCCAAGGGCGACCCTGCATCGGCACCCGCACGGAACATCTCGCTCTGGCGAACCCCCCGGTCGCGGTCGCTGCTGCTGCTCGGCCTGCTGGCCATCGTCGGCGGGATCGTGTCACTGGTCGCACATGCGTACACCGACCTGCTGTGGTACCGCGAGCTCGGCCAGGAGGACGTCTTCTGGACCACGCTGAAGTGGAAGCTCCTCGGGCGCGGCGTGCCCGGCTTCGGCACCGCGTGCTTCCTGCTCGTCAACTTCGCAGCCGTCGAGCGCGCGATGGCCTCTCATGCGCCGCTCCGGCCCTACCGGCGCCTCGCCTACCCGGCCGCCGCGGTGGTCGCCGGGGTCATCAGCGCCCAGTGGCGTGCCGACGGCGCGTGGCGGCTGCTCGCCCTCTGGGCCGGTCGCAACGACTTCGGCGTCCAGGACCCGCTGTTCCATCGCGACGTGGGCTACTTCGTCTTCTCCCTGCCGCTGTACCAGCAGGTGGCGAGCTGGCTCCTGGACACCCTCGCCATGGCCGTCGTCACCACGGTCGCCGCGTACCTGGCGGCCGGCGGCCTGCGCACGGCTCGACCTTACGTTGCGGTGCGCGCGGCCCGCGCGCACCTGCTCACGCTGGCCGCGCTCGGGCTTGTCGTGGTGGCCTGGCGCTACCGCCTCGAGCAGCTCGCGCTCGCGCTGCCGCACGAGGGGTCGGTCGTCCCAGGGGCGTCCTACACCGATGTCCACGTCCGCCTGCCGGCACGACGCGTGCTCGTCGTCCTCTCACTCGCGGGCGCGGTCCTGTGCCTCTGCGCCGCGCGGCGGCGAGTGCCGCGCGCGCCAGCGATGGTCGTTGCGGGGCTTGCAGGGCTCGCGGTCGTTGGCCAGGGCGCGCTGCCGGCGGCAATCGAGCACTACGACGTCCAGCCTCAGCAGCTCTCGCGGGAGAGGCCCTACCTGGCCGACGCGATCGCGTCGACCCGCCGCGCGTTCGCGCTCGACGACGTCAGCGAGCGGGCGCTGCCGGCGAGCGGCCGGCTGTCCGCACGCGCGATCGCTCGCAACCGCCGAACGCTCGAGAACGTGCCGCTCTGGGACTCCACGGTCCTGCGTCCGGCGATGAACGAGCAGCAGTCGATCGGGCGGTACTACAGCTTTCCGAGCAGCACGGTCGACCGCTACACGGTCGACGGAGTCCCCCGGCTCATGGCGATTGCGGCACGCCAGCTCGACCGGACGCGTCTCGGGCCTGGCGCGCGCGGCTGGGCGAACGACCGGTTCGCCTACACGCACGGCTACGGCGTCGTGGCCGTCCGCGCGGGCGAGGTCGACGCCGCCGGGCATCCGCGCTTCACGCAGCGCGAGTTCCGCGGGTCGAGCAACCCGCTGCAGGTGCATCAGCCGCGCATCTACTTCGGCGAGCAGCCCGACACCGATCCGCCGTACGTGATCGTCGAAAGCCGGCGCGGTGAGATCGACGAACCGATTCCCGGGTCCCGCGCACCGGAGTACCACTACGACGGCACCGGCGGGATCGCGCTGACGAGCCCGCTGAGGCGCTTGGCGTTCGCCGCCCGCTTCGGCGATCTCAAGCTCATGCTGACCGAGACCCTCGCCAGCGGTTCGCGGATCGTCCTGCATCGGGACGTCGGCGAACGGCTCCGGATGCTGGCGCCGTTCCTGCGCTGGGACGCCCACCCCCAGACGGCGATCATCGACGGCCGGATCCAGTACCTCTTCCATGGCTACACGACGAGCACCCACTACCCCTACGCGGCGTCCGTGCGGCTGGGAGGGAGCCGGGTCAACTACGCGCGGGCGCCGGCTCAGGCGGCGGTCGATGCGTTCAGCGGCCGCGTGAGCATCTACGCCGTCGACCCGGGCGATCCGATCCTGCGGGCGTGGCGATCGGCATACCCGGGCCTGTTCCTCCCCGCCTCGCGCATGCCGCGCGACATGAGGGCACACCTGCGCTACCCACGCGCCCTGTTCATGGCTCAGGCCCGGGCGTACGCCACGTATCACGCCGGTGACGCGACCGGCTTCTGGAACGGCGCGGACGCCTGGCAGCTCCCCCTGCAGCTGGCGGGACCGGTCGAAGGCGCCGGCGAGATCCACTTCCCGGATCCGAAGGCGAGCGTCGACGCCGACGAGCGGCGCGAAGGCGACGGGACGCCGCCCCGCTGGCACATGCGGCCGGACTACCTGTTCGCGCGGCTCCCGGGCGACGCGCGCGAGCGCTTGATGCTGGTCACCCCGTTCACGCCCCGCGGCCGCGAGAACCTCGCCGGCTACCTCGCCGGCTCGGTCGACGGTCGCGGCAACCCCCGGCTCACGCTTCTGAGCCTTCCGCGCGACCGGCTCACCATCGGTCCGACCCAGGCCACCCGCAGGATCCTCGCCAGTCCGGAAGTGAACCGGCGGCTCGAGCTCCTCAACCGCGAGTCACGGGACCTCGGCCGCGGTGCCGTCAACCGCACGATCCTCGGCGACGCCCGGACGGTGCCGATCGGACATGCGCTCGTACACGTACAGCCGGTCTACCTCGTCGCCGGCGGCAGCGGCGTGCCGAGGCTGCAGCTCGTGACGGCGTACGCCGACGGGCGCGTGGGCTACGGCCGCGATCTCGAGGCCGCGCTGCGCCGCATCACCGGTCCGGCCGCCGGCCCGTCGCTCACGCGGTAGGTCTGCGACGGCGGGTCGCCACGGGACCGCGAGAACAGCGCGCGCAGGAGCGCCGGAAGATGCCGTCGCTCGTGGCTGAGCACGTCGACCGCGACGACGGTGAACGCCAGGGCGAGCGCGGCGCGCGTGAACACGGCCGGCAGCAGGAACTGGATCGAGAACAGCGTGAGCATGATCGCGGCATCGCCGCGGCTGAGGCGGAGCGTGATCAGCGCGGCCACCGCATAGAGCGCTACCGCCGCCGACAGGAACAGCTCGATCCGCTCGCGCCCCGCCAGCGGCAACGGGCCGGCGCCGGGACCCAGCGCATAGGCGATCGGCAGCGTGCCGACCGCCAGCGTGAACTGACTGACCGCGCCGGCGAGGAGCACGGCCGCGCTCTGCCCTCCGCGACCGTGCGTGATCAGCACAAACGCGACGACGAGCTCGGGCACCTCGGTCGCGACCGGCACGAGCCACTGCAGCAGCAGGTACGGGCTTATCCCGACGAGCGCGCCGCTGCCGAGCACGGCGTCGCCGAACGGGACCGCGGTCAGCAGGATCACGGCCGCCGCGAAGATCATCAGGCCCCTGACCCACTGCCGGCGCTGCCTAGCGGGCAGCTCCGCGAGCTGGGCAGCGACGCCGATCGGTGCGGGCGAGTCGCCCTCGGACGCGACGGCGCGGCGCAGGTACAGCGCGTAGAGCGAGACGAGCACGACAGCGTCGAGCATGTTCAGCTCTCCACGCATCGCGCACCACAGCCCATACAGGGCCGCGACGCCGAGGATCGCGAGCTCGACGCGCTGCGCCGGGGCGAGAACGATCGGCCCCAGAGGCCCCGGTCGCCACCGGCGCGGCAAGGCCGCGACCATTGCGGGCAGCGCCACGCACACGCCCAGCAGCAGCCGGCTGGCGCCGGTCAGGTTCGCCGTCACGTAGTCGGCCCTGCCGCTGAAGGCGAAATGGACCTCGACTATGTACTCCGGGAGGATCGCGACGAACGCGACCGCGGCGACGACCGCGCCGCGCGCGACGTCCACCTGGGCCGCCTCGCACGCCCACGCGAGGATGAACGCCGCGCAGATCACCGCGGCGCCATAGGCGAGAACCTGCAGCGGATACGGGATCAGGCCCCCGCTCAGCCGCACCAGGATGCCCGGGACCGTGCCGGCCGCCGTCCCGGCGAGCCGCTGCTGCCAGGGCGTGAGGCCGGCGGGCACGATCAGTGCTGCCGCGGAAGCGTCATCCGAGCTCGACGAGCAGCGCGAGCACGAGGAGGACGAAGCCCAGCGCGACGATCAACGCGGTCCAGAAGGCCACTCGCGCGCCGACCGCCAGCATCGTCAACGTCGGCGTCGGGGCCGGCACGGACGTAGCGCCCTGCCCGCGTGGCCGCTCGCGCCGCCGCGGAGGCCCAGATCCCGGCACCGGATCGATGGCGATGAGGCGGCGCGCGGCCGCGAACGCGAACAGGGAATGGAGCGCCTCGACGATCGCCGCCTCGCGCCTGGCGCTGAGGCCGGCGCGACGCAACTCTTCGAGCAGCGCGGTGACGTGGCGGGCGCGAACGCTCCGCACCGGCATCGTCCCGAGCTCGGCGTCGACGTGGCTGAGCGCGGACCGCAGCTCGCGCCGCTCTGTGCCCGACGCCGTTGCCCGCACGAACTCGGCGATCACGGCACCCACGCTCGAATCGGCGGTGAGCGGTGACGGCGGATCGCGGTCGGGCATTGCGGTCATCCGCTCCAGCGTCGCCGCGGCGGGTTTCCGTCGCAACACGATCCCGTGACCGGCCGATCGGGATCGCGGATCGGACGGCGGCCGTGAACGACGAGCGGCCGGCATGACGCCGGCCGCTCTCGCACCATCGGGTCTCCGGTCGACTCAGTCCTCGGGCAGGACCGGCGGCCAGTTCGTGTTGATGAACGCCTTGGTCTTGGTGACCTGCGCGCTCGCCGCGTTGAGCAGGCGGAGCCCACCGGCGGTGAGGTCCGTGGCGTCGCTCTTGGTTCCCTCGAGCGCCTGCAGCTCGTCGTCGAGCTGCGGGGCGACGTCCGGCATCAGGGTGTCGAACGACGGAGCAGCGTCCTCTTCCTCCTGGCTCGCCCGGGCGCCGACGCTCGCGTCCTCGCCCTCGGGCGGCGCGGGCGGCGCAACGCTGAGGATGTACGCCAGCGCTCCGTCACGCCGATCGTCCGTGAAGTTCAGCGTCGTCGCGAGCGCGTTCAGGCCGGTGCCGTGCGACCCGTCGATCAGCTGGCCCACGGCAGCCGCAACGTCGTGCTGCAGCGTGAGCACTCGCACCGCGGTCTCGGGCGGACTCGCGTAGCTCGGGCCCACGGGAGCGCCGCCGCTCTTGCGGGCGCTCGGCCGGAAGATGTCTTCCTGGGCGGGCGGCGGCGGCGTGGTACGGATCACGTACTTGGCGCCGCGCCAGGCGGCGGACATCTGGCGGCGGACGACCTTGAACGTCACGGCCGCCTCGTCGGGCTTGCCGTTCTCGATCTTCCGCGTCGCGCGGTCGAGCGCACGCTCGGTGCGCGCAACGCGGATGCGGACGATCGAGGGATAGGTGACGACGGCGACGTCACCGCCGGCCGCCCGGGCGGGCGACGGCGCCTTCGAGTCGGCGACGGCGGGCGCCGCCGCGACCAGCCCCGCCGCGAGGGCGAGTGGGACGGCAGCTCTGATGGAGCGCATGGAGCGGACTCCTTTATCGGGGAGGAACAGACCGGCGGCGCCTCAAGAGCGCCGCTGTCCGGCCACGCTAGGCGATGCTCCCGCCGACGAGGGAACCTCACGGTGCCCTCAGAACGAACGCCGATCCAACAAACCGCGATCGCGATTGGACCGGGCGCCGGCAGCCCCGACGATGGGATGCCATGCCCGTCTCCCCCTGCGATGTTCAGCTTCTTCCGTGACGCCTGGGAGCTCAGCCACGGCCGAGCTCCCACGCTGTTCATGATCTTCTTCGCCTACGTCTGGGTGCTGTGGACGGGGAAGGCCCTCGCGGCACGGCGCTACCGGCCGTCCAACCGGCGCGTCCGCGACCTCGCGACGACAGTCATCGTCCCCGTCTTCAACGAGTCCGAGGCGGTGTTCCGGAGCTCGCTCGCAAGCGTGGTGGCGAGCAGCCCGACCGAGCTGATCGCGGTCGTGGACGGCGGCGATCCTGAGATGGCCGCCATCGCCGCGGAGTACTGCGACCGGGTCCTGCGCCTTCCCAAGGTCGGCAAGCGGGCGGCGATCGCGGCGGGCCTCCGCGAGAGCGACCCGACGACCGACGTAGTGGTGGTGCTCGACTCGGACACGATCTGGACCCCCGGCGCGCTGCACGAGATGCTGCGCCCGTTCGCCGACCCGCGCGTCGGCGGCGTGACGCCCCGGCAGGCGATCTTCGACGCCGGAGCCAATCCGGTGCGGCGGCTGGCCGACTGGATGGAGGACATCCGCTACCACCTCACGGTGCCGGCGCAGTCGGTGTTCGGCCAGGTTGGCTGCCTCGCGGGCCGCACGATCGCGTACCGGCGCGCCGCGTTCGAGCCGGCCGTGGAACGGATCGTGCGGCAGACCGTGCTCGGCATCCCGCAGCATGTCGGCGACGATCGCGTGCTCACCAACGAGCTCCTGCGCAACGGCTGGCGCACGGTGTACCAGTCGACGGCGCTCGTGCACACCGACGCACCATCGGACTGGCGGAGCTTCTGGCGACAGCAGCTGCGCTGGGGGCGGTCCAGCCAGCGCGAGACGTTGCTGAGCCTGCGCTGGCTGTGGCGCAGGCCGGTTGCGTTCGCCTGCTTCGCCACCGACATCGTGACGCCGTTCGCCCTCTATGCGGTTCTGACGGTCGCGGTCGCCCACGGGATCCAGGGCCACGGTGGCGCCGGCGGTTTGCCGCTCGCGGTCGAGCTGCCGCTGGGCTACGTCGGCATGCTCGCGAGCATCGGCGTCCGCCAGGCCGCACACGTGCGACGGGCGCCGAAGGACCTCCTCCGCCTGCCGGTGTTCGTGCTGCAGATCACGTTCGTCCTGGTGCCGATCCGGATCGCCGCCTTCGCGACGATGTTCCATCAGAGCTGGGGCAGCCGCAGCGATCGGTCGGCCCTATCACCGGTTCGCTCCTCGCTGTTGCGAGTGGAGCGCCCGCACGAGACCGTGGCGGTCATGCCATCGGAATCGGCGCCGTGAACGACTTCGTCCCGCCCATCCCCCCGCGGGGCGCCGAGAGCGGCCGCATCCCCTCCCACATGCGGCCGCCCGTGGGCCGCCCGCGCCCTGCCTCTCCCGGCGCGGGCGGCCTGCATCCCGCGCTTCCGGACGACCCCCGGCTGTCATGAGCCACGGGCACCGCGCGCTCGTTCGCCTCGTCCCCGCGATTGCCGCGATCGCCGCGATGATCCCCGCTACGCTGGCCGTCAGCGGAGCCCCGCCGAAGGGGGACCCGCTGCTTCCCGACCTCGACCAAGAGATGCCCACGGAGCTGGTTGTCACGAAGGCCGCCCACAGCTGGCGGCTCGGCTTCCGCTCCGCGGTGCGCAACGTCGGCGACGGTCCGCTCACCATCAGCGGGCACCGCCAGAGCCGTATCGAGCGGACGATGGATGCGGAGCAGATGATCGTGCGCACCGAGGGCCCGCGCACCGTGGTGCATGGAGTAGGTCAGCTGCGCTACGTGCGTTCCCCGGACCACCAGCATTGGCATCTGCTCGGGTTCGACGACTACGAGCTGCGCCGCCCGCGCGGCACGCGAGCGGTGGTGCGCGACCGCAAGACCGGCTTCTGCCTCGGCGACCGCTATGAGGTCACGACACGGGTACTGCCGGCACGGCCGCCCGACCCGGTCTACACCCGCAACTGCGGGATCGAGCGTCCCGGTCTGACCGGCGTGCGCGAGGGGATCTCCGTCGGATACGGCGACGACTACAGCGCGAACCTCGAAGGGCAGTACCTGCCGCTCGACGGCATGCGCGCGGGCCGCTACGTCCTCGTGCATCGCGTCAACGCCGACCGCCGGCTCGTCGAGTCGTCCTACGACAACAACGCGTCGTCTTCACTCCTGCGGCTGCGCTGGCGCCGGGGCGCGCCGCGGATCACGGTACTCGCGGTCTGCCCCACCACCGACCAGTGCACCGCCGCGCGCTGACGATCGCCGCCGCGACGCTCGTCGCGACAGCGGGCGGCGGTTCCGCGGACGCCCAGGCCCGCGGCGTGCGCGTCGAGACCGTCGCGAGCGGACTCGAGATCCCGTGGGAGATCGCGTTCCTGCCGGACGGGCGCGCGCTCGTGACCGAGCGCCCGGGCCGGGTGCGCCTGCTGACGCGCGGCGGCCGTCTGCGGCCGGCGCCCGTTGCCCGCCTGCCCGTGAGCGCGTTCGGCGAGGGTGGGCTGCTCGGCCTCGCCGTTGATCCGGCGTTCGCCTCCAACCACTTCGTCTACCTGTACTTCACGACGGCGACCGAGATGCGGCTCGAGCGGCGGCGCTGGACCGGCGGCCGCCTCGTCGACCGCGCCTCGCTGGTCGACGGCATCCGTTCGGGGCCGGTTCACGATTCCGGGCGGATCGCCTTCGGGCCCGACGGGCAGCTGTACGTCAGCACGGGCGACGGCGGCGTGCCCGCGCTGGCGCAGGACCCCGCCTCGCTGAACGGCAAGCTCCTGGTCCTCACGCCCCGGCAGTACCGCGGGCCGGGCCATGTCGCGCCGCGGATCCTTGCCGGCGGCCTGCGGAACCCGCAGGGCTTCGACTGGCAGCCCGGCACAGGGCGACTGATCGCCAACGACCACGGGCCGAGCGGCTTCGACGGTCCCGAGGGCTACGACGAGGTCGACGAGATCGTGCCGGGCGGCAACTACGGCTGGCCGGAGGCGATCGGCGACGACACGGGCGGTGGGCGATTCGTCGCGCCGCTCCGCGTCTATCTCGATCCGATCGCGCCGTCGGGAGCGACGTTCGTCAGCCGGCCCGGCTCCCGCTGGACGGGCGACTATCTGCTCGCCGCGCTGCGCGGCTCGCAGCTGCGGCGGCTGGTGCTTCGCGGCCGCCGCGTGATCCGCGACCAGCCGCTCCTTGGCGGGCGGTACGGGCGCCTGCGGACGGTCGTGGAGGGACCGCGCGGCTGCCTGTACGTACTCACGAGCAACCGCGACGGGCGCGGCGAGCCGACTCGCGCGGACGACCGGATCCTGCGCGTGCGGCCGCCCGGGGCGCGACGCTGCCGACTCAGGCGCTAGCTGACCCGTTCGACTAGGCCGCGGCGGCGTAGACGACCGTGTTGTCGACGTAGTGGCCGGTGGCGCGGTCGAAGTCGCCGGAGCAGGTGATCAGCCGGAGCGTCGGACGGGTCGTCCGGCCATAGACGCGTGCGGTCGGGAAGTGGTCCTTCGGGTACCGCTCGCTGCCCTGGACGGTGAATCGCGCTCGGCTCCCGTCCCGGCGGTCGATGACGATGACGTCACCGGGACGCAGCTCGCGGAGCCTGTAGAAGACGGCGGGGCCTGTATGGGAGTCGACGTGGCCGGCGACGATCGCCGGGCCGGGCGCGCCCGGGCGCGCTCCGCCGGTCCACCAGCCCGCGTCGCCGAAGTCCTCGGGCACCTCGAGCGTGTGGTCGCTGTTGAGCCCGAGGGCCACCATCGGCGCGTTGACGCCGATGGTGGGAATCTCGATGCGGACCGGTCGCGCCGGGCGATGCGCGCGCCGACGGCCCGGCGTGGTGGTAACGCGCGCGCTGGGCGTCACCGCGTCGAGCTGGACCGTGAGCTGCCCGCTCCGCGCCTCGCCTCCGTCGCCGCAGCGTGACGCGGCGAAGGCGCCTACGACCGCTGCGAGGAGAGCGAGGCCGACGACCAGCGCCGCCAGACCGAGAAGCGTGGGAACACGCCTCGCGGTCCGGCGGCGCGGCGACGATTCGCGGTTCACGACCCCGCGCGACGCCCGGAGGCGACAAGGCCGCCGCCTGCGGCCAGCAGGACGAGCGCGGCGCCGGCCAGGCCGACCAGCATGCTCTCAGGGCCCTGCTGAGCCGTGCCGCCGGCGCCGGCGGCGACGGCGCCGCGCGGAACCGTGCGCTGCGCGACGACGAAGTGACGCGTACGGGTCCCGCGAACCACATGCCGCACGGGAGACGCGGTGTGGCTGTGCGGTGCGTTGCTCGAGCGCTCGGGCGCGGTGTGGCCGCTCCGGATCAGCGGCGACTGCAAGGGCGCGACCGGCGTCGGCGCCACCGGGACGACGGTCGCCGGCGAATTCTCGTCCTGGCAATCGGCGCCGCCGCAGCCTTCGGAGCCGGCGAGCGCCGGCGCGGCGCCCAGGGCGAGGGTCGCCACGCCCGTGGCGAAGATGGACAGGAAGCGGTGCTGCGTGCGATGCATCAGAACCCCCTCGGGTCTGGTTGGGGAGCGCGGCGGGGGACCACCGCTCCTGCAGCGTCGGCGACCGCTCCCACGCCCGCAACAACCCCTGGCACTCGCGCGAAAGGGAGCGTCGATCGGTTCAGGCGGCGAGCCGCTCGCAGTACCGGTCGGCGCTCGCGAGGTGCTGGGCGGCCCACTCGTACATGCCCATCAGCGTTTCGGTGATGCTCCAGCCGAGCGGCGTGAGCGAGTACTCCACCCGCGCCGGAAGGTCGGGGAGCTCGCGGCGTCCGACGAGGCCGTCGTGCTCGAGTGAGCGCAGCGTCTGCGTCAGCGTCTTCTTGGAGATCTCGCCGACCTCGTAGAGCACCTCGCTGTAGCGCCGGGTGCCGGTCGCGAGCAGGTAGAGGATGTCCACTCTCCACTTCCCGGCGAGCATCTCGAGCACGGCTCGCGTGCCATTGATCATCTCGATGTCGCCGGCTTCGTGGGTCATCGCACTTGTGGTCATGACCGCCCGAGCGTGCGCTCTGTGGCGTCCCCCGGCAACAGGAGCCGGTGATCGGGCGATACCGCGCGAGGATCAGCTCGCCGCCGATCGGCGGTGCGCATGCAGCGATCGGCAAGAGCGATTGAGCGAACCGCCCTCGCCAGCGACGGTTGAGGGCATGAGCGACGAGCGTCGACCGGTCACCGCATGCGCCTCGCCGTCCTGAACGCCCTGACCTGCGGAGCGACACTGCTGCTCCTCGCCGTCCTGGCAATGCCGGCCAAGCAGACGCTCGACGAGGGTCGGCGTTTGCGCGAGGCGCGCGCGACCGTCGCCCTGCCCCGCCAGCTGCCGGCACCTCGTCCGCGCCGCATCTTCGGCGCCTACGTCGATCCCTGGCATATCGACGACTGGGGCCGTGCCGTCGGCGCCGCGCCCCAGGCGATCGCCAAGTTCGAAGCCTTCTCGCGCCGACGCACCGTGGACAACTACGCAGCCGAGAGCCGCCGGCAGGGCATCCGGCGCATGCTGGTGTCGTGGGAGCCGTGGACGCCCGTGCCGACGGCGCTCGGCATCGCTGCGCAGTCACGCCCACAGCGGGGGTACCGCAACATCGACATCGCGCGCGGAGCCCAGGATCACTACATCATGCGCTTCGCCCGCAGCGTGGCGCGCTTCCGGGGCACCGTGTGGCTGCGATACGCGCACGAGATGAACGGCTACTGGTATCCGTGGAGCCGCGACGCGCGGGCCTACCGGTGGGCGTGGCGCCGGATCGTCCGCCTCTTCGGCGTCGCGGGGGCGCGGAACGTACGGTTCGTGTGGTCGGTGAACGCGAACCTGTACGAGCCCGAGCGCGCGTGGCTGCGCAACGCCCGCCGGTACTGGCCCGGGAGCCGCTACGTCGACGCCGTCGGTTCGACCATGATCGACTTCGGCGGAGACAAGGACTATCCGGTCGCGCGGTTCGCACCTCGCTTGCGAACGCTCCGGGCGGAGTTCGGCAAGCCGATCGTGCTCGCCGAGACCAATACGGAGTACGACGGGCGCGTCGCCTGGCTGCGCGCGCTGCGCCGGATGCTGCGCGGCATGCCGTGGGTCCGCGCCGTGATGTGGTCGCAGCTGCCCAGCCGCGGCAAGGCGCACCGGACGGGCGCCGCCGGACGGGTCGACTGGGACGTCCAGCTCGATCCACCGGCGGCGACCGAGCTCCGAGGGCTGATCGAAGACGGGCTCCGTTAGCGGAGCGCCGGATATGGGATCGAGGCGCGGGGGAACATCTGGCCCCGACGAAGCGGCCGCCCGGATGATCGAGCGCGTGCTCTCCGACTCCGCCTTCCGGGCTCGCTTCCGCCGCGATCCGGTGGGGGCAGCTCGAGAGGCGGGAGTCGAGCCGCTCGAGGAGGCCGCGGCAGCGAACCCGGCCCTCGAGACGCTGGAGCTGCGTGAGTCCAAGTCGAGCCTGGCCGGGGCGCTCATGGCCGCGGCAGTCGAGGGTGTCGGGCTCTACGAACTCGTCGACCAGCTCGCCGGCGGCCGCGGCGGCGACGTCGTCAGCCGGGCGCTGTCCGGGATCGGCGTCTCCGATGCGGAGGCGGCCGTCGCCCCCGCATCACCCGAAACGCTCGCCCTGTTGCGCGACGGCAACGTCGAGTTCGACCCAGAAGGGGTCGCGGACCTTCGGGCAGGGCGGATCGACCCGCGCATCGTCGCCGTTCTCCACGAGGTCGCCAAGAGCCACCGGATCAGCGTCTCGGCGCTGATGTCCGACCACGCCGTCAACACGGCGAACGGTTCGGTCTCCAATCACCACTTCGGTCGGGCCGTCGACATCGCCGTCATCGATGGCCGCCCCGTCTCTCCGGACAACCGTGCCGCCCGCGAGCTGGCGGCGGCGTTGCTGCGCCTCGACCCCCGGATCCGTCCCACCGAGCTCGGGTCGCCATGGGCGCTGCCCGACCCGGTGGCCTTCACGGACGGCGACCACCAGGATCACATCCACGTCGCGTTCGACGACCCCGTTCAGCCCGGCCGCGCGCCGCCGGTTGCCACGCCGCAGGACGCCGACGCCGGCGAGGGCGGCGACCCCGAGTCCGCCGCGGGAGCCGAGGGCGCCGACGCTCCCGAGGATGACGCCGACGTCGACGACGATGCCGACGACGACGACGCTGACGCCGACGATGCCGACGACGGCGACGATGCCGACGACGACGGCGACGACGACGGCGACACCGAAGACGACGGCGACGGCGACGGCGACACCGAAGACGACGAGGACGACGAGGACGACGAGGACGACGAGGACGACGAGGACGACGAGGACGACGAGGACGCCGACGACGACAGCGACACCGAAGACGATGAGGACGACGAGGACGACGACGACAGCGACACCGAAGACGACGGAGACGACGAGCCCGACGAGGACGAGCCCGACGAGGACGAGCCCGACGAGGTCGGCCCCGACCAGGACGACCTGACGGACGACGAACTGGGCGCCGACGGAGGCGACACCGACGACTCCCCGAGCGGAGGCGACGACGATGGCGACTCCGACGACTCCGCGAGCGGAGGCGACGACGATGGCGATGAGGACACCGCCCAGGGCTCGGACGACGGCGGTGGCGATGCCGAGCTGGACCTCGGCGACGCCGACTCGGCGTACCCCGGCGATCAGGCTCCCCGCGAACGGGTCGCCGCATGGATGGCCGCGAAGGCGCAGCGGCGCGGGCTGCCCCCGGAGCTCCCCGTCATGGCGGCGCTTGTCGAGTCGGGGATGCGCAACCTTCCCGGAGGCGACGCCGACTCGGCGGGCTTCTTCCAGATGCGCGCGGGGATCTGGGACAACGGCGCTTACGCGGGCTACTCCGATCGACCCGAGCTGCAACTCGACTGGTTCCTGGATCACGCAGAGGCCGTGCGCCGCCAGCGGGTCGCCGGCGGCCTGCCCCTCCGCGACCCTGATCACTACGGCGAGTGGATCGCGGACGTGGAGCGACCCGCCGAGCAGTACCGCGGCCGCTACCAGCTGCGACTGGCCGAGGCACGGGACCTGCTGCGCCGCGGGTCGGGCGGCGGGGCGGGCGAGGACCTCGTTGACGGGGCAGCCACCGGTGCGCCGCTTGCCGGCCCGCGAGCGCGAGCGGCGCTCGCCGAGGCTCGGCGCTACCTCGGAACCCCGTACCGCTGGGGCGGCTCGACGCCGACCACCGGCTTCGACTGCTCCGGGCTCGTACAGTGGGCCTACGCCAAGGCCGGCATCCGGATCCCGCGGGTCACCGACCAGCAGATCCTGGCGCCCGGCGCCGCGAAGGTCGACCGAGACCACCTCCTGCCGGGCGACCTCGTCTTCTTCCGCGACCCGACCGGCTACGTGCATCACGTCGGCATCTCGCTCGGCGGCAGGCGGTTTCTCCACGCCCCCCACACCGGCGACGTCGTGAAGGTCTCGAGCCTCGAAGAGCCGTACTACCGCCAGCAGTTCACCGGCGGTCGCCGGTTCGACGCGCCGGCGGGCGCAGGATCGAGCCCGGATGCACGTCCCGGTGACGCCGCAACGGCACGGGCTGCGTTGGAGCGCGACGCTGCGGAGGTGAGTCGCCCGGGCTCAGGGCTCTTTCGAGCCATCGAGGCGCAGGAGAGCCGCAAGCAACACGACGTGCAGGTGCTCCCCGCGATCCGCCCGGACCAGGTCAGGCGGCGCTCTCGCTGAGCCGTCTCACGGCTCGGGACCGTCCTCCTCGTCGTCGCTCGGATCGTCCGAGAGCGAGTCGCCGACACCGCTCGGTGTCCGGCGCGACGTGGAACGGGGATGTTCCTTCGAGGCTCGCGACGGCGCCGTCGACGTGCCGGACGTCGCGGGTGACGTCGTCGGCGAACCGCCCGACGGGCTGGACCCGTTGCCCGGCGCCATGGCCAGGGCGGCCGCCACCGCGACCGCCAGCGCCATCACGAGCAGCAACGAGCGCGCCAGACGCCGCGCCGGCCGGCGACGCGAGGGCGCCGCCGCGCGCGCGACGAGGGCCGGCGCTGCGCGCGGCATCGCCGTCGGGATGGCGCGAGGGTCCGTCCCGGCACGCGCCATCGGCATCGTTGCGGGCGTCCGAGGGCCCGGCGCCGCCGGACCCGGCGTCACTTCGCCCAGCCGCGCGTCCCGCCGCCAGCGCGACCCGAGCTGGTCGAGCACGATCTCCTCGAACGCCAGCCAGGCCGCGGCTGCGTTCTGCGTCCGGTCCTCCGGGTCCGTCGCGAGCAACTGGTCGATCCAGTCGGACAGGCGCGGATCCACCGACGGCTCGAGCGAGCTCAGGAGGAGCGGGGGCTCGTTCACGTGCCGCAGCAGGATCGCCATTGGCGAGCCGGTCGTGTCGAACGGCGCGCGACCGGCCAACAGCTCGAAGGCGATCATGCCAACCGCGTACAGATCGGTCCACGGTCCCACGTCCTGGGCCATAGCCTGCTCGGGTGCCATGTACATCGGCGTGCCGATCGTCGTCCCCGTCGCGGTCAGGAGCGTCCCCGCCCGCGTTTCGTCGGTCGCCTTCGCGATCCCGAAGTCGGCGATCTTCAGCCGGTATTCCCCGCTGATCATCAGGTTCTCGGGCTTGACGTCTCGGTGCACGATGCCGCGGTCGTGCGCGTGCCCGAGCCCGGCGAGCACGCTCTCGATCACCCCCGCGATCTGTGCGAACGTCAGGTCGCCGATGACCGGTCGCAGAGAGCCGTGCTCCAGGTACTCCATGGCGATGTACGGCGTCGCGTGGTCCTCGAAGAAGTCGTGGACGGTGACGATGTTCGGGTGATTGAGCGAGCCGGCCAGCCGCGACTCGCGCACGAAGCGACGAGCAGCGGACGCATCCGCGGCCGACAGGGCGGAGAGCTCCTTGAGGGCGACGAGCCGGCCCAGGTCGGTCTGACGGGCGAGGTAGACCTTCGCCATCCCGCCGTGGCCGATCTCCCGCAGGATCTCGTACCGGCCGACCCCGGAGCTCGCGTGCTCGGGAATCTCACTCACCACCCGGCGATCCTCGCGGGCGACGGCCGACGGTCCAAGCGCGAGCGCCGATGCCGCGAGCTGGATCCGCTATCGACGAGCACCTTCACCCATGAGCCGCGGCGTGGAATCAACGCCTAGCCTGCGCGTCCATGCCCACGCTGCGCCGCCTCTGCGTCTAGCTAGCGGGGGAGGGGGATGTCTTCGGCGATGAGCGTGCCGCCGTCGGTCGGGCACTCCACCCGGAGCCGGCCGTCGAGGGCGGCAAGCCGGTCCGCCAGCCCGAGGAGCCCGCTCCCGTTGGGCCGGGCGCCTCCGACGCCGTCGTCGCGCACCTGGACCCGGAGGGTGCCGTCCTCGACGCGCGCCGTGACCGCAGCGCATTGGGCGCGAGCGTGTTTCGCGACGTTGGTGAGCGTCTCGGCAACGACGAAATAGGCGGTCGCCTCGACGGCGGCAGGGAGCCGGCCCACGGACACGTCGGTCTGGACCCGCACCGGCATCCGCGAAGCCAGCGCGTCCACGCCCGCGCGAAGCCCACCCTGGATCAGGCCCGCTGGGAGGATGCCGTGCGCGAGCTCGCGCAGCTCGGCCGTCGCCTGCTCGGCGTGGTTGAGTCCCTCGGTCAGCAGGGCGGGGGCATCCGCCTCCTCGTTCTGGAAGGCGCGGCGCGCCAGCTTGAGCGTGATGATCGTGTGGACGAGCCGCTGCTGCGCGCCGTCGTGCAGATCGCGAACCACCCTGCGGCGCTCCTCGTCGGTCGCCGCCACGATCCGCGCACGGGACGCCGCCACCTCCTCCCGCGCTTCGGTGTTCGAGATCGCCGTCGCGACCAGCTCGGTGAAGTTCTGCAGGCGCGACTCGGTGTCCGCCCGCAGCGACCCGGCCTCCGGCGACGTCGCGACCATGACTCCCCAGAGTCGTCCGTCGACCACGATCGGAGCGCCGACCGCGGAGCGGATTCCCATGCTGCGCGCGTAGGCCCCGACTGCTCCGGTGGCCTTCGCGTACTCGATGCGCGCGGGCCGCTCTGTTCTAAGCACCTGCGAGGCGATGTTCTTCCCCCCAGGGGCAGACGGGAACCAACCGGGAAGGCGGCGTCGGGCTCGCCCCACTCCGCGACCACGGTGACGGTCGCGTCGGCCTCGTATCTGGCCATTCTCACGTTTTCGACGCCCAGGAGCCCTGCCACCTCCTTGGCGACCGCTGCGGAGACCTCCGACGGCGACGACTCGTGCGCGACGAGCGTCGCCACGCGCCGTAGCGCGGCCTGCTCCTCCGCGAGGCGACTCGCGTCGGCCCGCGCCTCGGTGTTCGAGATCGCCGTCGCCAACAACTCCGTGAACTCGGCCAGCCGCGTCTCGGTGTCCTCTGGAAACGGCTCCTCGCGGGTCGAGGCGGCGATGGCCACGCCCCACACGACGCCGTCGACGACGATCGGGACACCCACC
>DATDKF010000236.1:0-4749 GCA_036520135.1 Solirubrobacteraceae bacterium | reverse complement strand
ATGAGAACGGCGAGGCGAACCAGATCGCGCTGCTTCATGTTGGGCTGCATCGTCATAGTGCAAGCCTGCCCGCCCAGGGGCCGCCGGGCCATCGTGTGACCTCGACGATCCCCCTGAGCGAACCCCCGTCTTGCGGGCGGTTAACCGAACAGCGCCGGGCGGCTCACCCGCCGGTATAGGTACGGCAGGACACGGGGTCTGACGCCTCATGCCCGCCGGGCGCGTTCCTGGGGCTAGCTGAAGAGATCGTCGACCGACACGGCGATTCGCCGCGGCGGCCCCGGCGCAGCGGCGAACGGTCCGCGAGCTACGTCGTCCGGGAGATGAGCGACATCGCAGAGGCCCTGCACTGTGGGCGTGAGAAACCGCGACACCTTCCCGTAGCCGTGGCCGTCATCGCGTCCCTGCGGGCGGCGGTAGTAGCGCCGCGGCACGTAGATCGAAAGCGACCGCCGCGCGCGCGTCAGCGCGACGTACATCAGTCGCCGTTCCTCGGCGATCGACTCGCTCGTCCCGGCGGCGAGGTCGGCCGGGAAGTTGCCGTCGTAGGCCGCGAGCAGGTGCACGGACTGCCACTCCAGTCCTTTCGCGGAATGCACGGTCGAGAGCACAAGCCAGTCCTCGTCGAGCTGCGGCGGCCCGGCGAGGTCCTGCGAGGAGGCCGGCGGGTCGAGGACGAGCTCGGCGGCGAATGAGCGCAGGTCGCGCGCGTCGCCCGCCAGCCCGGCGAGCGTGTCGAGGTCGTGCAGGCGCGCGGCGCCGTCGACGTAGTGGCCGCGCACGAGCGGGGCGAGCACGTCGCGCAGCCGCTCGACGGCCGGACCCGGCGCGCTCTCTCCGGCAGCGGCGATTGCGGCGATCAGCGGGTCGGCGAGCTCGAGCGCTGACAGCGGCAGCTCTGCGCGTGCGGTCGCCCACCGCTCCGCGAGCTCCCCGCCGTCCACGACGAGCCGGTCGACTGCGCGGCGTGCACGCGCCGGTCCGACGCCCTCGACGAGCTGCAGCACGCGGAACCACGCCATCTCGTCCGCCGGGCGGTCCGCAAGGCGGAGCACGGCAAGGAAGTCCTTGACGTGCGCGGCGTCGAGATAGCGCAGCCCGCCGTACTTGACGAACGGGACACGCCGGCGGGACAGCTCGAGCTCGAGCGCGTCGGTGTCATGGCCGGTACGCGCGAGCACGGCCTGCTCGCGCAGCAGCATCCCCTCCTCGCGCGCGGCCAGCACGCGGTCGCACACGTCGGCCGCCTCGTGCAGCTGGTCGCGGCAGAACACGAGGGCCGGCCGCGTCCCGCCCTCGCGCGCCGCCCGCAGGACCTTCGGGAAGCCGTCGGCGTCCTGTCGTGCGACGGCATTCGCGACGTCGAGCAGCGGCTGGGTCGCACGGTAGTTGCGCTCGAGCGTCACCGTCGCGGCCGCGAAGCGGTCCGGGAACTCGAGGATGTGGCGCGCCGACGCCGAGCGGAACGCGTAGATCGCCTGGAAGTCGTCACCGACCGCGGTCACGTGGCAGCCCCGCCGGGCGAAGCCCTCGACGATCGCGACCTGCAGCCCGTTGACGTCCTGGTACTCGTCCACGAGCACGTGGTCGAACGAGGACGCGATGTGCGCGCCCGCGTCCTCGTCGTTCATCAGCGCTCGCCACAGGACGAGCAGGTCGTCGAGATCGACCGCGCCGAGGGCGCGTTTGCGCGCCGTGAACGCCTGGAAGAGCGGGGCAAGGACGTCGAGGTGCTCCTCGCACCACGGGAAGCTCTCGGCCACGATCTCCCGCACCGGCCGCTGCGCGTTCACGGTGCGCGAGTAGATGTCGGCGAGCGTGTGCTTGCGAGGGAAGCGCCTCCCGGTCTCGCCGTGACCCTGCTCTTGGCGGACGAGGTCGAGCAGATCGGCGGCGTCACCGGCGTCGAGCACCGCGAAGTCCGACCCCAGGCCGAGCGACGCGGCATGCCCGCGCACGAAGCGGTGGCCCACCGAGTGGAACGTCCCGCCGAGGACGCGGCGAGCCGCGCCTCCGGCCATCGCTTGCGCGCGCGTGAGCATGTCCCTCGCCGCACGGCGCGTGAACGTCAGCAGCAGGATCCGCTCGGCGGGGACGCCGCCGGCGACCAGTGAAGCGACGCGCGCGCAGAGCGTCGTCGTCTTCCCGGTCCCGGCACCCGCGAGCACGAGCAGGTGGCCGTCGCGGTGCAGCACAGCGGCGCGCTGCTCTGGGTTCAGCTCATCAAGCCAGGTGTTGGCGGCCTCCGTCGCGACGAACATCCGTTCGCCGAACGCTACGGTCGCTTGCGGACGACACGCGCTGCTGCACGGCCTCGAGACAGTCTGTTCAAGTCCGGTAGAGGGCTCTGAGGAAGCCGCCGCTGCGTCAAGTCAGCGCAGCCACGAGCCTGTGGTGGCGGAGCTCGGCGGGCGGGTCGCCGTGAAGAACCCAGTTGCCGTCTTGACGTCGGCTGATCGACCCGCTTCGTGTAAGCGCGCCCATGGCGGTCGTGACGGATTGACGCTGGGCGCCGACGAGGTCGGCCAGACGCTGATGCCGCAGCGGCAGCGGAACGACGATGCCGTCGGTGTGGACGCGGCCCCACCGCTCGGCGAGGTGCCAGAGCGTCAGCAGCAGGCGATCGTCGACGCGCTGATGGTGGGCGATCGCGAGCGCCACGGCGAGGTGGTGAGCTCGTCTGGTACCGCGGTTGAACAGCTCCAGCCCGAGCTGAGGCCAGGGGACCATGCGGAGGACGAGCTCGTGATCGAGGACGGCCAGACGGCTCGGCTCGAGGACCGTCCACCCGATCTCCGCTCGGACATGGGACCCCTCGTCGTCCCACCGCCAGGGGCGCATGACGTCGCCGTGCCCGACGAGTTCTACGCAGCGGCGGCCGAGCACGTCGACCGTGCGGCTGAGCAGACCGTCGACGATCAGGAATCCGCGATGGTGCTCGGCCGGCTCATGCGCGGCAGCCGCGTCCCACTCACCCGTTGACAGGCGCTGGACGCGGGTGAGGGCCTCGCGACGCGCTCTCTCGAGTTCCCGGGCGTCGAGCAGGTCGGCGAGGTCGGGGTCGGCGTCGACGAGGCTGATCACAGACGATCCGGAGCCGGCCATGCGAACCCTCTACCCAGCGCGGGGCGCGAGCGCGCATGTCGGCGCTCGGACGTCGCCCCACCGACGCGCGAGGCGGACACCGCTCACGGGCCGTCCTACGGTCCCCAAGCCGACTAGGCAACGACTGTCAACTTTTCAAAGGAGCACCGCATGCTGTGGCTGGTAATCGGGGTCGTGCTGCTGATCATCGCGATCGCGGGCGGGGCGATCGTCCATCCGCTGCTGTTCGTCCTGGCGATCCTCGCGCTGCTGGCCTTCTTCGTGGGCGGGCGCGGCCGCACGGCGCCGTGAGGGGTCGATCACCGCGGGCGTTCGAGGTGGACGACGTCGGGCTGCAGGGCGCGCCCGGCGTCGTCGTTCATGGGGAGGTCGACATCAACGCCGCCCCAGCCCTCGGCGCCGCGCTGGACGCCGCGATCCGCGACAGCGTCGGCGCGTTCATCATCGACCTCTCGGACGTCGACTTCATCGACTCCAGCGGCGTCCACGCGCTGCTGCGAGCCCGCGGCGTACTCGGCCGTGAGGATCGCGCGCTCGGCGTCGTCTGCCCGTTCGGTCCCGTGCGGCGGGTGTTCGAGGTGTCAGGGAGCGCCGAGCTATTCGTGCTCTACGGCTCGCGCGAAGAGGCGGCCGCGGCGCTCGTGCCGGCCGACTGACGACGCCCGGGCCGGCAGCCGCACCCGCGCTGCGCAAGGCGCACGCATTGCGCCTCGAGCGAGTCGACGAACTCGGTCTGCTGTGCCGCTCCCGTCGCAAGGCGATGGTCCAGCGGGCTGGCATGGCGGAAGCCGCGCCGATCCATCTCGGCGATCTGCTCGTCGTGCCGGGCGTAGAGCGCCGCCAGCCGGCCGCGCCAGCGGCGCGTCTCGGGGTGGCGGGCATAACCGGTCTTGCCGGTCGTCAGGATCGACCAGATCGCGTGGAGCTCGCGGTGCTCACCGAGAAGATGCTGGTCGCAGAGGAGACGGGGGTCGAGGTCCCAGATCCGCATGGTGACGACGGCATCGAGGCTCCCGCGGCGGCGGGAGCCTCTGCCGGTCGGCATGCCCAGGGCGGCTAGCGGATGGTGGCCGCCGGCCGGGTGGCGCCGACGGTGCTGCGGCTGCTGAGCAGCGAGGCGATGCCATAGACGGCGGCCAGGCCGACAAGGCCGTACACGACGCGGGTCACGACGTTCGTCGTGCCGAAGTCCTCGCCGAAGAGCCACGCGACGAGATCGAACTCGGCGATTGCAACGAGGCCCCAGTTGAGGCCGCCGACGATGAGCAAGGCGGCGGCGAGAAGGTCGAGCTTCTTCATGACGGTATACCTCCTGTCTAGGTTTTGTCCAACTACAGAGACGCAAGGTAGCGGGATCAAGCGATTCTGTCAAGACCTTGTACAGCTTCTGTATTGTTCAGCCATGCCCGAGGACTCACATCTGCGGATCGGGGAGCTGAGCAGGCGCGCCGGCGTGAGCCCTGAGCTGCTGCGCGCCTGGGAGCGCCGCTACGGCCTCCTCCAGCCGACGCGGTCGCCGGGCGGCCTCCGCCTCTACTCGGGCGAGGACGTCGAGCGCGTCCGGCTCATGCGGGAGCACATGACGCGTGGACTCGCGGCGCGAGAGGCGGCAGCCCTCGCGGCCCGTACGACCGTCGGCGACCG
>DATDKF010000235.1:0-17451 GCA_036520135.1 Solirubrobacteraceae bacterium | reverse complement strand
GCGAGTTCACGCCGCCCGGCAGGACGTGCACCGCCCGCCGGTACAGCTCCGCCGATCGGACGTCGGAGAGCGAGGTGGTCAGGCCCGCTCCTCCTCCCAGCGCCGGAAGGCGTCGGTGAAGTAGAGCATTCGGACCTTCTTAAACTCGGTCGAGGAGTACAGCGTCGCCCGCTCGGTGATGCCGGTGGCGGCGGCGATCGAGTCGAGGATCGCGTCGCACTCCTCCTTGGACCGCCCGTGGGCCATCGTGAAGACCGAGTACGGCCAGTCCGGATACGTCGGCCGCTGGTAGCAGTGCGAGATGCCGCGGAACGCGGCCATCCGCTTGCCGGTGTCGAGGATCTCCGCTTCGGGCACCTTCCAGACCCCCATGCCGTTGGCCGAGAAGCCCGCGCGGCGGTGGTAGAGGATCGCGGCCACGCGCCGCAGGCCGCCGCGCTCGCGCAGCGACCCCAGGCGGGCGAGCACCTCGTCCTGGGAGACGCCGAGCCGCTCGGCGGCCGGCGCGTACGGCTCGGGGACGACCGGCATCGGGCCCTGTGTGGCAACGATCGTGGCGACGTCTTCGTCGCTCACCGCGATCGGGTCGAGCTCGAGCGGCTCGACCGCCTCGCCGGGCGCCGCGAGGGCGTCGGTGCCGCCCTCCATCTCGAGGTCCATGCGGATCTTGAACAGCTTCAGCGTCGGCAGCTGGCGGATCGACTGGGCGCCGGTCTCGGCGGCGAGCACGTCGAGTGTGCCGTCGAGCCCGAGCTTGGACCCGGGCTCGACCGCGATCGTGAACCAGAGGTTGAAGTCGTGGTTGCGCAGGTAGTTGTGCGTGACCCCGGGGTGCGAGTTGATGATCTGCGCGGCCCGGTGCGGGTGCTCGGCGTCGACCTTGGCGGCGACGAGCATCGACTGGTAGCCGAGGGCCCGGGTGTCGAAGATCGGCGTGATCTCGCGGATGATCCGCTTGTCGAGCAGCCGCTGGACGCGCGCCATCACCTCGTCCTCCGTCAGCCCCGCGAGCCTGGCTACGTGGGCGAACGGCCGAGCAGCGAGCGCAAAGCTGCCCTGCATGAGGTTCAGGAGCCTCTTGTCCGCCTCGTCGAGCGGGATCGCCGCGCCGTCGCGGCGGGAGCGGACCTTCAGCGAAGCCATCGGGCGACGTCCTTGGCGTGGTAGGTGATCACGATGTCGGCGCCGGCGCGGCGGATGCCCGTGAGCGCCTCGAGGACCGCGGCGCGCTCGTCGAGCAGGCCCTGGGCGGCCGCCGCCTTGATCATCGCGTACTCGCCGCTGACGTTGTAGGCGGCGACCGGGAGGTCGGTGCTCTCGCGCACGCGCCGGATCACGTCCAGGTACGGCAGCGCCGGCTTGACCATCACGACGTCGGCGCCCTCCTGCGCGTCGAGCGCGACCTCGCGCAGCGCCTCGCGGGCGTTGGCGGGATCCATCTGGTAGCCACGGCGGTCACCCTCCTGCGGCGCCGAGTCGGCCGCCTCGCGGAACGGGCCGTAGAACGCGGAGGCGAACTTCGCGCTGTAGGCGATGATCGGCGTCTCGGACAGGCCGTGCTCGTCGAGCGCCGCGCGCAGCGCGCCCACCCGGCCGTCCATCATGTCGCTCGGCGCGACCGCGTCGGCGCCGGCCTCGGCCTGCGAGACCGCCGTGCGGGCGAGCAGCTCGAGCGTCGCGTCGTTGTCGACCACGCCGTCCGGCCGCAGCACGCCGCAGTGGCCGTGGCTCGTGTACTCGCACAGGCAGAGGTCGGCGATCACGAGCAGGTCGGGATGCGCCGCCTTGATCGCCCGCGTGGCGAGCTGGATGACACCTTCGTCGTCCCACGCGCCCGAGCCCTGCTCGTCCTTGTGCGACGGCAGGCCGAACAGCAGCACGCCCGGGATGCCGAGCGCGGCGGCCTCGCCGGCCTCCTCGACGGCGCCGTCGATCGAGAGATGCTCGATGCCCGGCATCGTCGGGATCGGGGTGCGCCGCTCTCCGCCGGCGACGACGAACAGCGGGTAGATCAGGTGGTCGACCGACAGCTCGGTCTCGCGCACAAGGCCGCGCAGCAGACCGGTGCGGCGGAGGCGTCTTAGGCGAGTGGCGGGAAAGCTCACGGTCCCGACTATAGGTCAGCCGAACCGCCGCAGTGCGATCCTCGCCAACAACGAGAAGGCCAACGTGAGCGCCAGCAGGTGGACTATCGGAAGTAGTAGCTCGCCGCCGTTGATCGCCCCGTCGAGCGCCCGCAGCGCCGGTTTGAACGGGAACAGGCCCGACACGAAGTTGACCGTGTCGTAGAGCGCCGGGCTCACGCTGCCCGACGGCACGAGCGCGAGGAAGACGATCGGCAGGGCGAGCAGGAAGGCCAGCAGCGAGGCGGCGCGGACCTCGCGGGTGAGGCCGCCGATCGCGACGCCGAGCGCCGCGAAGCCGAGCGCGCCGCCCGCCAGCGCGACCAGCCACGCCGGGATGCGGCTCCAGTCGAGGCCGACGAACGCGGCGAGCCCGGACAGCATCAGCAGCGTCACCGCGATCGCGCACAGCGCGCTCAGGACGACCTTCTCGGCCAGCAGCGCGGACCGCGACACCAGCCCGCGCACGAGCCGGCCGAACGCCTGCTCCTCGCGCTCGAGCGCCAGCAGGCCGGCCGCGAGCAGGACGGTCACGAACATCAGCGACACCGCCACGGCCACGGCCACCGCGAACGCGTCGAGCGACGTGCGGTCGCCCTCGACGATCGTCTTCTTGATCCGCACCGGCGACCCGATCGAGCCGAGGATCGGCTTGGAAACGTCGAGGTTGTCCGCCGCTAGGCGCGCGAACCGCGAGACCTGGTCGAGCGCCTGCCGCTCGCCCGAGTCGCGCGGCAGCGTCGCCGCGACGCCGTCGATGATCGCCCGCGCCCGCTGGAGCCCGAGGATGTTGATCGCGCCGACGAGCGGCAGCGACACGTCGCCGCCGCGCACGATCACGTCGATGTAGCCGGCCGCCGCGCGCAGCACGGTGTCCGACAGCGCCTTGTTGGCCTCGGCCAGCCGCGCCTCGATCGTCGACTCGACGAAGCGCCGCTTCACCGGGTCCTCGGCGTTGTAGTAGACCTCGACCGTCGGCGGGCTGCCGCTGCCGAGCCCGAGCATCGAGCGCAGTCGGTCGGTAGCGTCCTCCGGGATCACCAGCGCGCCGAGCACCTCGCCGTCGCGGACCTTGGCGATCGCCTCCTCGCGGCTGTTCACGCGGACCGGCTCGATCGACTCGAACAGCCGCCCCGCGTAGTCCTGCACGTCGAGCGTGCGGCCGCCGACCTGGAACTGGCTGTCGCCCTTGGCGACGAGGTTGGCGAACGCGACCTTCGGCTTCGACGGCCCGCCGGACAGCGCGAGCCCGAACAGCACGGCGATCACGATCGGGTAGATCACGAGCAGCGCGACCAGCAGCGGCGAGCGGCGCAGGATCTGCAGGTCCTTGAGCAGCAGCCAGCGCACGCCTAATGCCCTCGTTCCCGCAGGAAGGCCACAAACGCGGTCTCGAAGTCGGGTGCCGCGGCGCGGCCGCCGGTCTCGGTCTCCAGCTCGGCGGGCGTGCCGGTGAACAGCAGCTCGCCGTCGGCGAGCACGAGCAGGCGGTCGGCGTAGCGCTCGGCCTCGCCGACGTCGTGCGTCGAGAACACCACGGTTGTGCCGAGGTCGGCTAGGAACGCCCACAGCCGCTCGCGCTGGCGCGGGTCCAGCGACGCCGACGGCTCGTCGAGCAGCAGCACCGCGGGCTCGCCGAGCAGGCCGATCGCGATGTTCACGCGCTGGCGGTTGCCGCCCGACAGGCGGCTGACCTCGTCGCCGGCACGATCTCCGAGCGCGGTCTGCTCGAGCATCCGGGCGACCGTCCGCTCGACGTCCAGAAGGGTGTTCCCCGGGCCTACATCCCGCCGGCCCCATGACCGCAAACGGCGCCGTTGACCGGGCTTCGCCCTCTCCAACCTCGCGAACAGCCGTAGGTTCTCGGCGACCGAGAGCTTCGAGTAGAGCGCCGGATGCTGCGGGACCCAGCCTGCCTCCTCGGGCGTGAGCGAGACCGTGCCAGAGGTCGGAACGAGCGCCCCGGCGAGGATCTGCAGCAGCGTCGTCTTGCCGGCCCCGTTCGGCCCGATGATCGCGACCTTCTCGCCGTCGGCGACCTCGAACGTGACCGACCGCAGCGCGTCGCGCGTGCCGTAGCGCTTCGAGATCGAGTCGGCGCGCATCGCGCCGGTGAGGCTACCCGGGCGCCGTCGACGCGGCGGCGGCTTCGGCGTCCGCCCCGCCCAGCTCCGTGCCGCACGACGGGCACTCGGTGGCGCTCTCCGCGCATTGGCGGCCGCACTCCGGACACGTCCGCTGCGGCTCCGGCGGCGCGTCCGGCACCGGCGCGGCGCTCGGCAGGTCCCAGCGCTCGAACACGAGGTTCTGGCGCGCGTAGTCGAACGTCTCGCGCACGCACGCGGCGATCGGCAGCGCGATGAACGCGCCGATGAACCCGTAGAGCTGGCCGCCGAGCAACAGCGCAAAGATCACCAGCAGCGGGTTGATGCGCAGCGCCTGGGCGAACACGTTCGGGGCCACGATGTGGCCCTCGATCTGCTGCAGCACGGTGAACGCGATCGTCAGCCACAGCGCGTCGAGCGGCTCGCCGCTGAACAGCGCAATCAGCACCGGCGGCCCGGCGCCGATCGCCGGTCCGACGTACGGGATCAGCTCGGCGAACGCGTACCAGGCGCCGAAGAACAGCGCGTACGTCTTGCCGTCGGGGAAGATGCCGAGCGAGCCGAGCACCCACAGCAGCACGCCGGCGCTCGTGCCCATGATCAGCGAGAACAGCAGCTGGCCACGGACGTAGCCGATGACCGCGCGCTGAATCCGCGCGGGGTAGTCGTCCTCGACGCCGGGCCGGCGCGGGACGACCGATCGCAGGTAGTTCCCGATCCGCTCCCCGTAGAGCAGCATGTAGACGCTGATCACGATGATCAGGATCAGCGCCAGCGACGCCTCGACGAACGTGCGCAGCGCGTCCTGCGTGAAGGTCAGCAGGTCGCCCGAGCCCTTGGAGAGGTTGCGGCCGAGGGTGCCGAGCGCCGTCTGGCCCTCGTCGGCGATCTGCACGTCGATCCCGTTGTCGTCGAGCCAGTGCTGGACGTCGGCGAGCGAGGCGTTCGCGTCGTCGACGATCTCCGGCACGTTGTCGCGGAACGCGCCCACCTGGTCGGCGACCGGGTTGGACAGGATCACGCCGATCAGGCCAACCGTGCTGATCAGGCCGACCATCACGATCAGCACCGCGAGGCCGCGCGGCGCGTGCGCCCGGCGCAGCAGCGTGACGAACGGGTTCAGCAACAGCGCGACGAGGCCACCGATGATGAACAGCAGCAGCACCGGCCCGGCCGCCCGCAGCACCGCCCACAGGAACACGACCGCGAGCGGCAGCAGCACCAGCTGGATCCACCGGGGCACCACGACGCGGTTGTCGGGCATGGAGAAAGTATGGTCACCGCGGTTGACGGCCATCCTGTTCATCGGAGACGTGGTGGCGCGGGTCGGACGCCGGGTCGTGCGCGACCTCCTGCCCGGCTTGAGAGCGGAGCTCGAGCTGGACTTCGTGGTCGCCAACGGCGAGAACGCGGCCGGCGGCATCGGCATCACCCCGAAGGAGGCGGAGGAGCTGTTCCGGGCCGGCGTGGACGTGATCACGCTCGGCAACCACACCTACCGCCACCGCGAGGTCTGGCCGTACCTCGACCAGCAGCCGCACATCCTGCGCCCGGCGAACTTCCTGCGCACACAGCCCGGGCACGGCACCTGCGTCTTCGAGCGCGACGGCCGCTCGCTCGGCGTCGTCAACCTCAGCGGCAACCTCTACATGCAGACCGGCAGCCCGGCGCTGGTGGCGATCGACGACGCGCTGCGCGAGGTCCAGGGCGCCGACCACGTGCTCGTCGACATGCACGCCGAGGCGACGAGCGAGAAGGTCGCGCTCGGCTGGTACCTCGACGGCAAGGTGACCGCGGTGGTCGGCACGCACACGCACGTGCCGACGGCCGACGCCCGCGTGCTCCCCGGCGGCACCGCGTACATCACCGACGTCGGCATGACGGGCGCGCGCGGCGGGGTGATCGGCGTGCGCCGCGAGCAGTCGATCGCGGTCATGCGCACGCACATGCCGCAGCGCTACGACGCCGCCGACGAGGACCCGTGGCTGAACGCGGTCGTCGTCCGCGCGGGCGGCCGCGCGGCCGACTCGATCGACCAGGTGCTCAGACCTGGAAGTGCTCCGTGATCATCGGGACGATGTCGCGCAGCGACCACTGCTCGCGCTCGTCGGCCGACGCCGGGCCGGTGCCGCACCACAGCAGCGAGCCGAGCGAGTCGTTGGCGTGCAGCGAGCCGTGTGAGCCCCCGCCGACGTGGTGCGCGCCGCCCCAGTCCAGGAACTCGTAGCCGGGCCGCGCCGACGCCAGCACCTCGCCGGCCGTGCGCGTGCGCAGCGCCGCCCAGGCGCGGCCGAGCGCGTCGGGGTACGTCACCGAGCCGATGCGCTTGTCGTGCACCTGCAGGGCCAGTAGGTCGAGGTCGCCCTCCACGTGCCAGCGGCCGCCGCGCGCGTCGACCAGGTCGCCGCCCGGCGCGAACCGCAGCTCCTTGCGCCCGCTGCCGCGCGCGCCCCGGATCGCCGCCTCGCCGTCGGGGTGGTCCGTCATCGTCAGCACGAGGTCAATGCCCTCGAGGTCGAGCAGCACGTCGACGATCCGCGGCATCAGCTCGCGCCGGCGGTCGCGGTCGAGCACGTAGACCTGCGCAGCGCGCGAGTTCGGGCAGACCGCGATCTGCGCATCGTCGCTGCGCGCCCGCGCCGCCGGCAGCACCCCGAGCTCGTCGAGCGCGCCGAACAGGTCGATCTCCGCCTCCACGCGCGACTGCGAGTGGTCCGAGCACACGATCACAGCGTGCTCCGCGAGGAACGCGTCGGGCCCGCCCGCGGCGGCCATCAGCCGCTCGAGCTGCTTGTCGGCGGCGGCCAGCGAGTCGACCTGCGCGAAGGGGCCGTTCTTGTGCGAGTGCGTGTCGTTGTCCGGCAGCGAGAAGAGCAGGAAGTCGAACAGGTCGTTCTCGACGAGGAACTCGCCGACGCAGCCGGAGTGCTGGTCGCGGATGCCCGGCAGCCCGAGCTGCGAGCGGCACGGCGTGCGCTGCGACGCGAAGATGTCCGCGTAGAACAGCTCCTTCGGCCCGTACACGGCGTGGCGGAAGATCGTCCCCGCGATCCGGGTCAGCGCGGTGTCGGCGGACACCTCGTGGCGGTGGCGGCCGCGGTACATCAGGTACGTCGTGCCGGCCGTGCGCACGCCCGCGTCGTCGAGCCGCTCGAACACCGTGAGCACGTCCTTGGACAGGTGCTCGAGGTTCATGTTGTAGATCGTGTCGGTGAGCGACTGCTTGATCCCAAACGCCTGCGAGGCCCGGAAGCTCGTCCCGTACTCGATGTAGCGCGCCTCGCCGCGGTGGTACCAGTTCATCGCCGGGATCTCGTGCTCATCCGGCGCGGTCCCGGTGGCGATCGACGCGGCGCACACCGGCGTGACCGACGGGAAGGCCGCGACGCAGTCGTCGACGTGGTGGCCGCGCTCCATGAGCAGCTGGAGCATCGGCGCCCGCTCGCTCGCGATCGCGCGCTCGAGCATCGCGGGCTTCATCGCGTCGATGACCGCGAGGACGAGCTTCTTCACCGGAGAATCCGGAGGCCCGCGTACTTCTCGCCGGCCCGCCGGCGGCTGCCCAGGACCAGCCAGGCCAGCGCGCCGAGCACGAGGATCGCGAGCGGCGGGAAGAGGACCGAGAGGCCGGCCGCGGCCATCGCCGCGCCCTCGCCGTACAGCGGCAGCACGGCCTGCGACTCGGGGTCGAGCCGCCGCCGCACGCGCGTGAACAGCAGCAGCGCGGCGTAGAAGCCGAGTGCGGCGGCGAGCGCGCCGCCGACCAGGCCCGGCGCGATCGGGTTGTCGCGGTCGGCCAGCGAAGCGGCGCCCTGCAGCGCCCCCAGCACGACCGCCACCGCGAGCAGGAGCCACACGACGTCGAGCTGCGTCGCGCGGCGCTCGCGGACGTAGTCGAGCGCGACCAGCGCGAGCATCAGGAGCAGGAACCAGGGCTTCTCGAGGAACGCGAAGCTCGTGCCCTCGAAGTCGAGCCCGAGGTCGCCGCGGGCGAGCGCTCCGACCAGCAGCACGGGCAGGAACGGTCGGATCCCGACGCCGGCGGCGATCCCCAGTCCCTGGAGCAGATCAAGAACGAAGTCCACGGAGCGTGCGACGATAGCGGCGGATGGGCCGCGACGACACACCCAAGCGCTCGGGCGCGCGCGACCTGGAGCGCTACGCCGGACTGTTCGCCGGCCGGACACAAGCGATGAAGTCCTCCGCCATGCGCGACCTCATGGCGGTGACCGCGCGACCGGACATCATCTCGCTCGCCGGCGGCCTCCCGGACACGTCCACGTTCCCCGCCGAGGACTTCGCGGCGCTGATGGCGCGCGTCGCCGTCGACGCCTCCGCGAAGGCCCTGCAGTACGGGCCGACCGAGGGGCTGGACGAGCTCAAGCGCTGCATCGCGCAGGTCATGGCCGCCGAGGACATGGAGGTCGAGCCCGAGGACCTGCTCGTCACCACCGGTGGCCAGCAGGTGATCGATCTCGTGTGCAAGACGCTGCTCGACCCCGGCGACGTGGTCGTCGCCGAGGCGCCGACCTACCCGGGCGCGGTGCCCGTGTTCGTCTCCTACCAAGCCGACGTCGTGCAGATCGAGATCGACGAGCACGGCATGCGGACCGACGTCCTGCGCTCCGAGCTCGAGCGGCTCGACCGCGAGGGCCGCGTGCCGAAGTTCATCTACACGGTGCCGTCGTTCCAGAACCCGGCCGGCGTGACGCTCGCGCTAGAGCGCCGGCGCGAGCTGGTGCGGATCGCCCACGAACGCGAGCTGCTCGTGCTCGAGGACAACCCGTACGGGCTGCTGCGCTACGAGGGCCAGGCACTGCCGACGCTGTACTCGCTCGACGGCGGCGAGTTCGTGATCTACCTCGGGACGTTCTCGAAGATCCTCTCGCCGGGGCTGCGGCTGGGCTGGACGGCCGCGCCGCGCCCGGTGCTGGAGAAGCTCAACCTCGGCAAGGGCGGCACCGACTTGTGCTCGTCGACGCTCTCGCAGCAGTTCGTCGTGACCTACTTCGCCGAGCGCGACTGGCGCCAGTACCTGCGCTCGCTCGTCGACCTCTACCGCCGGCGGCGCGACACGATGCTCGAGGCGCTCGCCGAGCATCTGCCGCCGGAGGCGTCGTGGACGCGGCCGGGCGGCGGGCTGTTCATCTGGGCGCGGCTGCCGGAGTACCTCGACACCACCGACCTGCTGGCGCGCGCGCTGCGCGAGCACGTCGCGTTCGTGCCCGGTCGCGCGGCCTATCTCGATGGCCGCGGCGGCACCGAGATGCGGCTGAACTTCTCCGGCGTGAGCGACGCGGACATCCGCGAGGGCGTCCGGCGGATCGGCAAGGTCGTGCGCGAGCAGGTCGGCCTGTACTCGACGCTGACCGGGGCCGAGCGGGCCGAGCCGGCGGCCGAGAACGTCGTCGAGCTGCGCAGGCGGGCGGGATGAGGGTCGCGGTCCTCAAGGGCGGCCGCTCGCTCGAGCGCAACGTGTCGCTGCGGTCGGGCGCGCGGGTCACGGACGCGCTGCAGCGGCTCGGGCACGACGTTGTGCCGATCGACGTCGGCGCCGACCTCGTGGACCGCCTACAGCAGGTCGCTCCCGACGTCGCGTTCGTCGCGCTGCACGGCCGCGGCGGCGAGGACGGCACGGTCCAGGAGCTGCTCGAGCTGGTCGGCGTGCCCTACACGGCGTCGCGCGCGTCGGCGTGCAGCCGCTGCATGGACAAGGTCGTCGCCAAGCACGAGCTGCGCGGCGCCGGCCTGCCGACGCCGGACTTCTACGCGTTCAGCCAGGCGGCGTTCGAGGAGCTCGGCGCCGGGCGGGCGCTGCCGGCGCTCGAGCAGCGGCTCGACTTCCCGATCGTCGTCAAGCCGGCGGCCCAGGGCTCGGCGCTGGGGATCAAGTTCGCGCGCACCGCCGCCGACGTGCCGGCCGCCATCGTCGCGGCGTTCTCCTACGACACGAAGGTGCTGCTCGAGCGCCACGTCGAGGGCCGCGACCTCGCGGTCTCGGTGCTCGACGGGCCGGCCGGCCCGGAGGCGCTGCCGGTCGTGGAGGCGATCCCGCACGAGGAGCACTTCTACGACTTCGAGGCGCGCTACGAGATCGGCCGCACCACCTTCCGATGCCCGGCCGAGATCGGCGAGGAGGCGACCGCCCGCGCCCAGGAGCTCGCGCTCGAGGCGTACGCGACGCTCGGCTGCTCGGGCTTCGCGCGCATCGACCTGATGCTCGAGGACGGCACCGGCGAGCTGTACCTGCTGGAGGCGAACGCGATCCCCGGCCTGACCGACACCTCACTGCTCCCGCTGGCGGCCGAGGCCGCAGGGATCTCGTTCGAGGACCTGATCGCGCGCATCGTCGAGCTGGCGGTGGCGCGCACCCCCGCCTGATGAGCTCCACCCGCCTCCTGATGCTCGGCGCCGTGCGCATCTTCCAGCCCGTGCACGGCTACTTCGTGCGGCGCGAGCTGCTCACGTGGCGCGTCGAGCAGTGGGCGAACATCAACCCCGGCTCGATCTACAACGCACTGCGCACGCTCGAGCGCGACGGGTTCATCCGCGCCGTCGACACCGAGGGCAAGCCGGCGCGGACGACCTACGAGCTGACCGACGACGGCGAGACCGAGTTCCTCTCGCTGCTGCGCGAGGCGCTGTGGCACGTCGTGCCCAACGATCCGGCGCGGATCTACACGGCGATCAGCTTCCTGTGGGCACTCTCGCGCCAGGAGGTCATCGAGGCGCTCGAGAGCCGGCTCGCGCAGCTCGACTCGCTGCACCGCGGCATGCCGTACATGCTCGGCACGCTGATCGGCCACGCCGACAAGCCGCGCCACATCGCCGAGTTCGCGTACCTGCAGGACGAGTTCGTGCTCGGCGAGCGCGCGTGGACCGAGGCGTGCCTGCAGCGGATCCGCGACGGCGCCTACGTGTTCGACGGCGAACCCGAGCACCCGTGGACCTTGACAGAACGCGATAGTCAAGCTTGACTATCTGTAGTTAGTCAAAGTTGACGAAAGGACTTCCGCGGTGATCGAAGCACGCGGACTCGCGCGCACCTTCCGCACGCGCGCGGGCGAAGTGGAGGCGGTGCGCGGCATCGACCTCGACCTCCAGGAAGGCGAGATCGTCGGTTTCCTCGGCCCGAACGGCGCCGGCAAGACGACGACGCTGAGGATGCTCACGACGCTGATCGCGCCGACCTCGGGCAGCGCGCGCGTGGCCGGGCACGACCTCCTGCGCGAGCCGGTCGAGGTACGGCGACGGATCGGCTACGTCGCGCAAGGCGGCTGCACCGAGCCCGAGGCGCGGGTCGGTGAGGAGCTGGTCGACCACGGCCGGCTCTACGGCATGTCGGTGCCCGACGCCCGGGCGCGCGGGAAGGAGCTGCTGGCCGGGCTCGACCTCGATGGCGTCTGGTGCCGCCAGACCAAGACGCTGTCGGGCGGCCAGCGGCGCCGGCTCGACATCGCGATGGGCCTTGTCCACTCGCCGCGCCTGATCTTCCTCGACGAGCCGACCAGCGGGCTCGACCCGCAGGCGCGCGCGAACCTCTGGCAGCACGTGCGGGGGCTGCGCGACGACCGCGGCGCCACGGTCTTCCTCACGACGCACTACCTCGAGGAGGCCGACGCGCTGTGCGACCGGATCCTCGTGATCGACCACGGGCAGATCGTCGCGGCCGGCGGGCCGGAGGAGCTCAAGCGCCGGATCTCCGGCGACACGGTCGAGCTGACGTTCCCCGACGACGGCGCGGCCGTCGCCGCCGCGGCGCTCCTCGACGGGCAGATCGACGGCCCGCTCGTGCGTCTGCAGCTCCCGAGCGCGGTCGACGGGCTGCCCGTGGTCTTCCGCGCGCTCGACGAGGCGCGCATCTCCCCGCTCGGCGTCGCCGTCCACCGGCCGACGCTCGACGACGTCTTCCTCTCCCTGACCGGCCACGCGCTGCGCGACGAAGGGGTCCCCGCATGAGAACGCTGCACGAGACGAACCTGATCTTCCGGCGCGCGATGCGGCTGTCGCTGCGCAACCCGATCTGGGTGATCCTCGGCCTGATCCAGCCGATCCTCTACCTGACGATGTTCGGCCCGCTGCTGGAGAACATGACGCGGGTGCATGGCTGGCCGACGGGCGACCCGTGGCAGGTGTTCGTGCCCGGCCTGCTCGTGCAGCTCGGGATCTTCGGCGCCGCGTTCGTCGGCTTCGGACTCGTGGCCGAGATGCGCGCGGGCGTCGTCGAGCGGATGCGGGTCACGCCCGCCTCGCGGCTGGCGCTGCTGCTCGGGCGCGTGCTGCGCGACGTCGTCGTGCTGCTCGTGCAGGGCGTGATCCTCGTCGCCTGCGCGGAGCTGTTCGGGCTCGACGCCCCGCTCGCTGGGCTCGTGCTCGGCCTGCTCGTGGTCGCCGCGCTGGGCGCCGCGTTCTCGTCGGCCTCCTACGCGGCGGCGCTGATGCTCAAGAGCGAGGACGCGCTGGCGCCGCTCGCCAACGGCCTCGCGGTCCCGCTGCTGCTGCTGTCCGGGATCCTGCTGCCGATGTCGCTCGCCCCGGGCTGGCTCGAGGCGATCTCCGACGCCAACCCGGTCAAGCACGTGGTCGACGGCGTGCGCGCGCTGTTCCTCGAGGGCAGCGTCACGATGACCGTGGTGTGGGGCGTCGTCGCCACGCTCGGCCTCGTGGCCGCCGGGCTGGCTTTGGGCACGCGGACGTTCGAGCGGGAGAGCGGTTGACGCCCTACTGGTCGCCCTTGAAGTCCTCGGGCGTGACCTGGTCGAGGAACTCCTTGAACTTGTCGACGACCTCCTCGGTGTCCTCGACCTCGTGCTCGAACTCGATCGCGGACTCGGCGATCACGTCCTCGGCGGCAAAGATCGGGGCGCCGGAGCGGACGGCGAGGGCGAGGGCGTCCGAGGGCCGCGAGTCGATGTCGACCTCGCGTCCGTTTACTGACAGCGTGATCGACGCGTAGAACGTGTTCTCGCGCAGCTCAGTGACCGAGACGCGCGTGCACGCGACCTCGAGCTCACCGAGCATGTCGAACAGCAGGTCGTGCGTCATCGGCCGCGGGGTCGACGCGCCCTGCAGCTTCATGAGGATCGCGGCCGCCTCGGGATGCCCGATCCAGATAGGCAGGAACTTGTTCGTGTCGACAGCCTTCAGCAGCACGATCGGCTGCTTACCGACCATGTCGAAGCTGACGCCGTAGATGACCATCTCCTGCAACCGGGGCGCTCCTTCATAGGGGCCGTGACGGCCAAGTCTAGCGGTGCCCCGGGGCCGCGTTTGAGCCCGGAAATCCAGGCCCCGTAGCCTTCGAGGCGATGACGCCGGACGACCTGCGGTCAACATGCCTGGCGCTCGCGGGCGCCGTCGAGGAGCGCCCTTTCCGCGACCCGGACGTCACCGTCTTCAAGGCCGGCGGCAAGATCTTCGCGATCACCCGGCTCGACGGCGCGCCGCTGCGGGTGTCGGTCAAGTGCGATCCGGAGCTCGCCGAGCAGCTGCGGCTGACCTATCCGGCGATCACGCCCGGCTACCACCTCAACAAGCGCCACTGGAACACGCTCACGCTCGACGGCTCGCTGCCCGACGCGATGGTCCGCGACATGATCGAGGACTCCTACGCGCTGATCGTCGCCGCGCTCCCAGAACGAGAAAGGCCCCGCCTCGGCGGAGCCTCGTAGGTGGGCGATCCAGGACTCGAACCTGGGACCTGTTCCTTATCAGAGTCATCTCGGCGTGAAATGGCGGGGACCGCGCAGCTGGATCTCGTCCGACGCAGGAGCGCTCGCGCATGTCGCGAGCGCTCTCGCAGTTCCGCGGAGGGAGGGGCGAGTGCGTCGCCGTTCCGCTCGGCAGGGTTCTTGCGGTGCGTCAGAGTCCGCACCCGCGGCGCCACTCTCGGGTGTTGTCCGCGAGGGCTGTGCGCATGCGGGTGGGCAGCGTGATCAGAGCACTCCACCATCTCGCCGGGCGTGTCGATTCGGTGGTCAAGGCGGTTCCTTTCTGTCTTGCGGGCGGGCTGGTCTGCGGGTATGCGGCTACCGGCCGGATCCGCGCGATCCCTCTTCAGGTCCGCCGTCGAAGCGGTTGCTCGGTGCCGTGGCGGCGGCGATGCCGCGGGCGCCCTCCTCCGGCCCGCCGTCGTAGCGCTGGCCACGCGCGACGCGCAGGTCGGGCACCGGCGCGCCGCCGTGGTCGCGGGCATAGGACGGCACGCTGAATTGGGGCGCCGAGGGCGCGGTCGTGCCGGCGTTGGCGGCGAGGATGACGACGGCGACCGTGAGGCTGACGATCGCGAGCATCGCGATCGCGAGCAGGACTCGCACGTGCGTGTAGTGCGAGCGCAGGACGACTGCGGGGTGCTGGGTGGGAACGGCCATGACTGCCTCCTTCATCGGGGCGGCTTGTGGGCTGACATCGGCGGCGATGGTCCCCCGGGCCGGTTGCGAACCGGTGACGGGGCGGTGACAGGCCGCCGTCACTCTTGGCTGGGGCCGCGCTCCTGCGGTAGGTTCGGCGTGACCGCCAATGGAGTTCCGCATCCTCGGGCCGCTGGAGGTCCTCGCCGAGGGCCGGGCGGTGGCACTGGGCGGGAGCAAGCAGCGCGCCCTGCTCGCACTGCTGGTGCTGCATGCCAACGAGACGCTGACCCCGGATCGACTGATCGACGAGTTGTGGGGCGACCATCCGCCCGCCACGGCCGCCAAGACCGTGCAGGCGCACATCTCGCGGCTGCGCAAGGCGCTCGCCGCCGACGGCGGCGCGGTCGTTACTCGCGCGCACGGGTACGAGCTCGAGCTCGATCCGGGCTGCCTGGACGCGCACCGGTTCGAACGTCTTCTCGGCGACGGCCGGTGCGCGCTGGCGGCGGGTCGCCCCGAGCTGGCGCTCACGACGCTCCAGGACGCACTCGCGCTGTGGCGCGGCGCCCCGCTTGCCGATCTGGCCTACGAGCGTTTTGCCCAGGGCGAGATCGCCCGACTCGAGGACCTGCGGCTCGTGGCGCTGGAGCAGCTGGTCGAGGCGAAACTGGCGCTCGGCCGCCACGCCGAGCTCGTGGGCCAACTCGAGACGCTGATCGCCCAGCACCCCTACCGCGAACGGCTGCGGGCGCAGCTGATGCTGGCGCTGTATCGATCGGACCGCCAGGCGGACGCGCTCCAGGCCTACCAGAACGCGCGCAGGACGCTGGTCGAGGAACTGGGCATCGAGCCCGGGGAGCGGCTGCGCCGGCTCGAGCGCGCGATCCTCGCTCAGGATCCGAGCCTGCAGCTCCCGGCGTCGGAGGAGCCCGCGGCGGCCGTGGAGCCGCGGAGCGCCTTCGTGGGCCGCGAGCGCGAGCTGGCGGCGCTGGTCGCAGGCCTCGATGATGCCTGTGCCGGCCGCGGGCGCCTGTTCCTGCTCGGCGGCGAACCCGGCATCGGCAAGAGCCGGCTCGCGGACGAGCTGATGGGATATGCGCGAGCGCGCGGGGCGCGTGTGCTGGTCGGCCGTTGCTGGGAAGCGGGCGGCGCTCCCGCCTACTGGCCCTGGGTTCAGGCGCTGCGGCGATACCTGCGCGAGACCGACCGCGAAGCGCTACGCACGCAGCTCGGCGAAACGGGCGCCGACGTGGCCGCCGTTCTCCCCGAGGTGCGCGACTTGCTGCCGGACCTTCCGCCTCCGCCCGCAGTCGATTCCGACGGCGCACGCTTTCGCCTGCTGGAGTCGGTCGCCTCTTTTCTCAGGAATGCCGCGTCCGCCACGCCGCTGGCCCTGTTCCTCGACGATCTGCACGCCGGGGACGCCCCCTCGCTGCTCCTCCTGCGCTTCGTCGCCGGTCAGCTCGCCGGCGCGCCGATCCTGATCGTCGGCTCCTATCGCGACACGGAGGTCGGACCGACGCTTGCGGAGGCGCTACCCGAGCTGTCGCGCGAACCGGCCGTGCTCCGGCTCGCGCTGAAGGGGCTGAGCGAGTCCGACACGTCGAGGCTGCTCGAGCTGACCATGGGTCATGTGCCGGCGGACGAGCTGGCAGCGAAGGTCCAGTCGGGGACACAGGGGAACCCGCTGTTCGCCACGGAAATCGGGCGGCTGCTTGCGTCGGAGGGCTCGCGTGCGGCGGTTCCCGGCAAGCTCCCCATCCCGGAGGGCGTAAGGGAGGCGATCGGCCAGCGGCTTCAGCGCCAGTCGGAGCGCTGCCGGCATGTCCTGACGCTGGCTTCCGTCGTCGGCCGGGAGTTCGACCCCGATCTGCTCGGGAGAGTCAGTGGGCTCGAGGAGGACGAGCTCTTCGCCGCTCTCGAGGAAGCGGCGAAGGCGCGGCTGGTGGGCGGCGTTCCCGACTCGAGCGGACGCCTCCGCTTCTCGCACATCCTGGTCAGGGATGCGCTGTACGAGGAGCTCTCGGCTCCGCGGCGGTTGCGCCTGCATCGCGCGGTCGCCGAAGCGCTCGAGGTGCTCTACGCGCGAAATCCGGAGCCGCACCTCGCAGAGCTCGCTCACCACTACCTCGAAGCCGGGATCGCGCTCGCGGACAAGGCGATCGACTACGCCCAGCTCGCTGGTGACCGGGCCGCCTCGCAGCACGGTTACGAGGAGGCGGCTCGTCACTACGCGAGCGCGCTTCGCGTCCTCGACGCCACGGGATCGGGTGAGGCCGACAGGGCCGGCGAGCTGCTGCTCTCGTTCGCCGAGGTCCAGAGCCGAGCGGGCGACGCGCAAGAGGCGAAGCGGGCGCTTCAGCGAGCGGCCACACTCGCCGGGCAGGCGGGCCGCTCAGACCAGCTCGCGCGAGCGGCGCTGGCGTACGGCGGGAGGTTCGCCTGGGCCCGCGCCAGCACCGACCCGGCCCTGGTTCCGCTGTTGGAGCGTGCCCTGGCGGCGGTCGGCGAGCAGGACAGCCGCACGCGGGTCATGCTGCTCGCCCGGCTCGCGGCCGCGCGCCGCGACGATCCCGGGCGCGAGCGCAGGGTCCGCTTGGCCGAGCAGGCGGTGGAGATCGCACGGCGGATGGGTGACCCCGTGACCCTCGCCGCTGCTCTCGAGGGCCAGTGGATCGCGGTCGAGGGACCAGAGGCTCTCTCTCGCGGCGACGGCATCGCCCAAGGCGAAAGGCTGGTTGCACTGGGCGAGCAGATCGGCGACAAGGAGCGAGTTTTCGCGGGCCACGACTACCGACTGCAGTCCTTCTGGATGCTCGGTGATCGCGCCGGGGTGGAGGTCGAGCTCGAGGCGCTGGGCGTGCTCGCCGA
>DATDKF010000234.1:0-10820 GCA_036520135.1 Solirubrobacteraceae bacterium | reverse complement strand
GCAGCTCGAGCAGGAAGGCCTGGTCGTGTACGAGCTGCACCGCGGCGCCTTCGTGCGCGTGATGTCGCTCGCCGATCGTCTCGACGTCTACGTCGCCCGGGAGGCGATCGAGGCGGGAGTCGCGAAGCGGGTGGTCGAGGCGTCCGAGCCGGCGGACCTGTCCGGGCTGAGTGACGCGCTGGCGGTGCTGCGGGCGACGGCCCAGGGGCACGACCGCGTGACGGAGGAGGAGATCGCGGCTGACATCCGCTTCCACGAGGAGCTGGTGCGTCTTGCCGGCAGCCCTCGCCTCACGCGGACGTTTGAAACGCTCGCGGCGGAGACGCGCATGCTGCTGCGCCACCACCCGACCTATCCCTGGTCGGACTACGTCGGCGATCACGAGCGGGTCTTCGAAGCGATCGAACGCCGGGATCCCCGAGCGCCAGACGTCGTGCGCGACCACCTCCGCCTGTCGGCACGGCTGATCGGCGAGGAGCTCGCCCGCGAGACAGGCGCGGGCGGAGAGCGGCCGGCACGCTCGGCCGGGGCGGGCTCGGTCGCATGAGCGGCGACGACGAGTATCGCCGCCTGTTCGAGCAATCCGGGCTGACCCGCCGCGAGGCTCTCCGCGGCGCGCTGGCCGGAGGCGTGCTGCTCGGGGCGGGCGGCCTGCTCGCCGCCTGCGGCAGCGAGGACGTCAAGGTGCCCACGACGGACTTCGGCGCCAGCTCGCTCAAGGACGTGCGAAGCGGTGGCACCCTGCGGATCGGCGTGGCGGGAGGTGGGGCAGACGACAGCATCGACGCCCACATCCCCGCGACCGTCCCGGACATCTCCCGGGTGTTCCAGCTTTACGAACCGCTGGCGGGGCGCAACCCCGCGTCCGACTTCGAGCTGGTCTTGGCCGAGTCGATCGAGCCCAACAAGGGCGCGGATGTCTGGACGGTCCGCCTGCGACCGGACCTCACCTTCCACAACGGCAAGCCGGTGACGGCCGACGACGTGCTGTTCTCGCTGGGGCGCATCATCGACCCCAAGGACCCGAAGACCGGCGCGGCCTCGATCGGCTACGTCGACATCGACCGCTCGCGGAAGCTCGACAGTCGGACCGTCCGCATCCAGCTGAAGTTCCCGAACGTGGGCTTCCCCGACGACGTCGGCCAGTACTTCAACTCGATCGTGCCCACCGACTACGACCCGAAGAGGCCGGTCGGGACCGGGCCGTTCATGTTCGACAGCTTCAGCCCCGGTCAGCGCAGCCTGTTCAAGAAGAACCCGGACTACTGGCGCGAGGGCCAGCCCCTGGTCGACGAGGTCACGATCATCGATTTCCCCGACGACACGCCGCGTGTGAACGCTCTCCTCAGCGGTCAGGTCGATGCGATCACGAACCTGCCCCCGGGGCAGATCGCCCAGGTCAAGGCGAACGACCAGTTCCAGGTGCTGATCTCGGAGACCGGCGGCTGGCAGCCGTTCACCATGCGGGTCGATCAGGCGCCGTTCAAGGATGAACGCGTGCGGCAGGCGATGCGACTGCTGGTCGATCGAGAGCAGATGATCGCGCAGGTGCTCTCGGGGCAGGGTCGCGTGGCCAACGACCTCTACTCGCCGTACGACCCTGCCTACAACCACGATCTGCCGCAGCGCCGGCAGGACCTCGACAAGGCAAAGTCATTACTGAGGCAGGCGGGACAGAGCGACCTACGCGTCGAGCTCGTGACCTCACCGGTGTTCCAGGGCATCGTCGAAGCGGCCCAGGTGATCGCAGAGCAAGCGAAGGGCGCCGGCGTGACCATCAAGGTGCGCAAGGTCGACAGTGGCACCTTCTATGGCGACAGTTACCTGCAGTGGACCTTCGCCCAGGACTTCTGGGCTACGCGAACCTACCTCAGCCAGGTCGCGCAGGGCAGCCTCCCGGACTCCCCGTACAACGAGACGCACTGGAAGGACCCCGAGTTCCTCGACCTGATCGCGGACGCCCGAGCCGAGCTGGATGACGCCAAGCGCACCGAGCTGCTCCACGAGGCGCAGAAGATCGAATGGGAACGGGGCGGTTACATCGTCTGGTCGTTCAGCAACCAGGTCGATGCCTACAACACGAACGTCGGCGGGTTCCGCCCGGCCGGGTCGGGCTTCCCGCTGACGAATTACGGCTTCGGAAGGGTGGGCTTCGTTGGCTAGGCTGATCGCACGCCGGCTGGCGCTCGGCGTCCTCACGCTGTTCCTGATCTCGGTGGTCGTGTACGGCGCCGTGCTCGCGCTGCCGGGTGACGCGGCCACGGCGATTCTGGGCAGGCAGGCGACACCCGAACGGATCGCAGCGCTGCGGGATCAGCTCCACCTCGACGACTCGGTGATCACGCAGTACCTCGACTGGATCGGCGGGGTGCTGACCGGCAGCTTCGGCGAGTCGGCCGCGACGCAGCAGCCCGTGAGCGAGCTACTCTCGGACCGGGTCGCGAACACGGCGTTCCTTGTCTTCGTGGCAGCGGTGGTGGCGGTCCCGCTGTCGATCGGGATCGGCGTTTGGACGGCCATGCGGCGCGACCGTGCGGTCGACCACGTGATCTCCACGAGCACGCTCGTGCTGGCGGCGCTGCCCGAGTTCGTGATCGGCATCGGGCTGATCCTGCTGTTCGCGACGAGCGTGTTCCACTGGTTCCCGGCGGTGTCGCTGCTGGCGCCGGACGAGCGAGCCTGGTCGGACCCGAGCGTGGTGGTGCTGCCCGCCGCCACACTCGTGCTCGCCGTCACGCCGTACATCAGCCGGATCATGCGCGGGTCGATGATCGAGGTGCTCGAGTCGGAGTACGTGACGATGGCCCGCCTGAAGGGGCTCCATGAACGCACGGTGATCTGGCGCCACGCGGTTCCCAACGCGATCGTCCCTGCCATCCAGGTGACCGCCTTGCAGCTGGCGTGGATGGCCGGCGGCGTCGTGGTCGTGGAGTTCGTGTTCTCCTATCCGGGCATCGGCGCGCTGTTCATCGACGCGGTCGCCAACCGCGACATGCCCGTGGTGCAGACGATCACCATGCTGGCGGCGGCGATCTACGTGGTGCTCAACCTGCTCGCCGACCTGGCGACGATCGCGGTCACGCCACGGCTCAGGACGGAGGCGCGATGAGCGACCAGACCGTCGAGCAGGCCCTCGACCTCGTGCCGGAGGCGGGACCGTCGCTGCCTCCGCCGCGGCTGCAGCGCTTCCAGTGGCTCGGCATCCTGCGTAACGCCGCGCGGCTGACCCGCACCCGCCTCGGGCTGGGGATGGTGGGCGTGATCGTGCTGATTGCGGTGTTCGGGCCGCTGTTCGCGCCCCACTCCCCGACCGAGTTCGTCGCGGCGCCGAACCACGGGCCGACGAGCGACGCGATCTTCGGCGCCGACGCGCTGGGGCGCGATGTGTTCAGCCGCTTCCTCCACGGCGGCCTCACCGTGCTGTGGATGTCCGCCGCGGCGACGCTGATCGGCGTCGTCGGCGGCACCGCGGTGGGACTGGTGGCCGCCTACTCGCGCAACTGGCTCGACGACGTGCTCATGCGGCTCAACGACGTGGTCCTCGCCTTCCCGCAGATCATCTTCGTGCTGCTGGCAGTCTCGGCGATCGGCCCGAAGCTGTGGCTGATCGTGCTGACCGTCGGAGTCACCCACGCGCCGCGGGTCGCGCGCGTCATGCGCGGTGCGGCCCAGCAGATCGTCGAGCGTGACTTCATAAAGGCCGAGGAGGTCGCCGGCGAGAAGCGCTCGCGGATCATCCTCGAGGGGCTGCTGCCCAACGTGACCAGCCCGCTCCTCGTCGAGCTCGGGTTGCGCATGACCTTCTCGATCGGCCTGATCGCCGCGATCAGCTTCCTCGGCTTCGGCCTGCAGCCGCCCACTGCCGACTGGGGCCTCATGATCAACGAGAACCGGCTGTCGATCGCCGTCATGCCGTGGGGCGTGCTTCTCCCAGTGCTCGCGATAGCCGTCCTGACCGTCGGTACCAACCTGATCACCGACGGCATCGCCCGCGCCGCGATCGGCCTTGAGAGGAGCAACGAGTAATGAGCGCCACCGAGACCGCGCACGAGCCGTCCGTCGACGTAGTCGACCTGCGCATCGCGCTCACCACCTCGGGCGTCGACGTGGTCGACGAGATCAGCGTCGAGGTCCGTCCCGGAGAGGTTCTGGGCCTCGTCGGCGAATCCGGCTCCGGCAAGACCACCGTCGGGATGGCGCTGCTGGGGCACGTCCGGAGCGGCGGTGAGGTGGCCGGCGGCGTGATCCGCATCGACGGCCGCGACCTCGGCTCGCTGGGCGACCGCGAGCTGCGCCGCCTGCGCGGCGGGGTCGTCTCCTACATCCCCCAGGATCCGGGCACCTCGCTGAACCCGGCTTTGCGGATCTCGACGCAGCTCGAAGAGATCCTCGAGGCGCACGCGACGGGGAGTGATGCCAAGCAGCGCAAGGCGCGAGTTCGCGAGGCACTCGAAGAGGTCGCGCTGCCGTCCGACGACGGGTTCCTGAAGAACTACCCGCACCAGCTCTCGGGTGGCCAGCAGCAGCGCGTGGCGATCGCGATGGCCTTCGCCAACAGGCCGCACGTGATCGTGTGCGACGAGCCGACCACCGGCCTGGACGTGACGACGCAGGCGCGGGTGCTCGAGACCGTGCGCGACCTGTGCCGCTCCCACCGGGTGGCGGCGCTGTACGTAAGCCACGACCTGGCGGTGGTCGCCGAGCTCGCCGACCGCGTGGCGGTCATGTACGGCGGGCGGATCGTCGAGAGCGGCACGCGCGACCAGCTCTTCACCGCTCCCCGCCACCCCTACACGCGCAGGCTGCTGCGCGCGGTGCCCGACATCGCCGGCAAGCGCACGGTGATCGGCATCCCAGGCCACGCCGCACTGCCCGGTAGCCGGCCGCAGGGTTGCTACTTCCATCCCCGCTGCGACTTCGCCCGCGAGGACTGTCGCGCCGAGTTCCCGCCGGTCACCGATCTCGGGGAAGGCCACAAGGTGCGCTGCTATCACGTGGCCGACGCCATGCAGCAGCCGCCGCCCGAGGGCGCCGGGCAGGCCGAGAAGCCGAGGGTGGGCGACGACGTGGTGCTCGCCATCAAGAACCTGAACGCGCACTACGGCGAGAGCCAGATCCTGTTCGACATCGACATCGACGTCCACCACAACGAGTGTGTGGCGCTGGTCGGCGAGTCCGGCAGCGGCAAGACGACCACCGCCCGCTGTGTGGCCGGCCTCCACAAGCACTGGACCGGCGAAGTCAGCCTGCGCGGCACGGCGCTCGAGCAGTCGGCGCGCAACCGCTCGGGCGACGCGCGCCGAGACATCCAATACGTCTTCCAGAATCCCTACGCGTCGCTGAACCCGCGCATCACCATCGGCCAGACGATCGCGCGCAGGCTCAAGCTCTTCGGCCGCGGCGGGGGCCGGGACATCGGCGCAAAGGTCGGCGAGTGCCTCGAGCGGGTGGCGCTGTCGTCCTCCGCCGCCGCCCGCTTCCCCGACCAGCTCTCCGGCGGTGAGCGCCAACGCGTGGCCATCGCCCGCGCGCTCGCCGCCGAGCCAGCCCTGCTGGTATGCGACGAGGTCACGTCGGCGCTCGACGTGTCCGTGCAGGCGGCGATCATCGAGCTGCTCGGCGAGCTGCGCAACCAGATGGGGCTCAGTCTCCTGTTCATCACACACGACCTCGCCCTTATCCGCACGATCGCGGACCGCGTGGCGGTGGTCACGGGCGGCCACGTCGTGGAATACGGCCCCTGTGAGCAGATCTTCACGAGTCCGAGCGCGGACTACACGCGCAAGCTGCTGGCGAACACGCCGAGCATCGAGGTCGCTCTCGGGCATGTCACGACGCCTTCCGCGTAGGCTGCGGCGGTGGCGACGACCGGGACGGTGACCGGCGGACAGGCGGTGACGCAGGCGCTCGCAGCGCACGGCGTCGACGTCGTCTGGGGCATCCCGGGCACCCACAACCTCGAGATCTACGCGCACCTGCCGGGTGCCGGCATCCGCCACGTGAGCCCGCGTCACGAACAGGGCGCCGGCTACGCGGCCGACGGCTACGCGCGCGTGACCGGGCGGCCGGGCGTCTGCGTCATGACGTCCGGTCCGGCGATGCTGAACGCTGCGACCGCGCTCGCCCAGGCCTACTCGGACTCTGTGCCGGTCCTGGCCGTCTCGGCGGGGATGCCGCTTCGCCATCCCGGCCGCGGCAACGGCGAGCTGCACGAGACCAAGGACCAGCGCGCCGCGCTCGAGGCGATCGTGGCCTACAGCCATCGCGTCACCAGCGTCGCCGAGATCCCCGTCGCGGTCGCGCAGGCGTTCGCCGCGATGACGAGCGGCCGTCCGCGCCCGGTGCACCTCGAGATCCCGCTGGACGTGCTCGAGGAGCGCGGGGAGGCCCAGGTCGTCCGCCCGCTCCGCGTCCCGGTATCCGTCCCCGACGCGGCGGCCCTGGACGGTGCGGCGACGCGCCTGGCCGAGGCGGCGCGGCCCGCGGTGCTCGTGGGCGGCGGCGCGCGGGGGGCGGCGGCGGAGCTCCGCGCGCTCGCGGAGCGGCTGGGCGCGCCGGTGGTGTGCACGATCAACGGCAAGGGCGTGCTGCCCGAGGACCATCCGCTCAGCGCCGGCGCTGGACTCGCGCGTTCGGTCGTCCGGGAGCTCGTCGAGGACAGCGACGTGGTGCTCGTCGTCGGCAGCGGACTGGCGCCGTCTGAGCAATGGTTGGGCCCGCTGCCGCTTGCGGACAAGGTCATCCGGGTCGACGTCGACCCCGCCCAGGCGGTCACCAACGTCGTGCCGCTGCTCGCCGTGATCGGCGATGCCGCCGTCGCGCTCGCCGGGTTGCTCGCCCGGCTCGGCGCGCGGGCGGGCGACGGCGAGCGGGCGGCCCGCTGGCGGGCCCGGCACCTCGAGGAGGCGGGGGAGCTCGGCGCGCGCTGGTCGTGGATCCTCGACGCGGTCGGCGCGGCTCTCGGCCGGGACGGGATCGTCGCCGGCGACAGCGCGATGGTCTGCTACCACGGGGCGGTGGCGGCGCTGCCGAGGTACACCCCGGCGTCGTTTCTGTACCCAACCGGATACGGGACCCTCGGCTACGGCCTGCCGGCCGCGATCGGCGCGAAGCTGGGCCGGCCGGACGCGCACGTGATCGCGCTGCTCGGCGACGGGGGGATCATGTTCACGGTCGCAGAGCTGGCCGCCGCCGCGCAGCTGCGCCTCCCGCTTCCGGTCGTGGTCGTGGACAACGGCGGCTATGGCGAGATTCGCAATGAGATGGCCGAGCGCGACGATCCCGTGCATGCGGTCGACCTGGAGACGCCCGACTTCATGGGGCTCGGCAAGGCGCTCGGCTGCACGGGCGCCGTCGTCGACGACGCCGCGACGCTCGTCGACGCGCTCGAGCGTGGGCTCGCGTCCGACCGGCCGACGGTGCTGCATGTGCACGAGGGCACTGCCCAGCCGATCGCCGCGACCGGCGGAGCGTCCGCCTAAGGTCCTCACGAGCATGTGGCGCGACATGACGGCGCTGTTCGACCCGCGCTCGGTCGCGGTCGTGGGAGCCTCCGACGATCCGGTCAAGTGGGGCAACTGGCTCGCGCGTGGCGCCCTCCGAGGAGCGACGCGCCGGAACGTGTACCTGGTCAACCGGCGCGCCGGCGAGGTGTTGGGCCGACGCGCCCACCGCGCGCTGAGCGAGCTGCCCGAGGCGCCCGAGCTCGCGGTGTTGGCGGTGCCGCCCGCCGCACTGGGGCAGACGGTGGACGAGGCGATCGCGAGCGGCTGCCGCGCGCTGGTGGTCATCACGGCCGGCGATGCGGACGGCGACGCCGGCAGCGCCCGCGACGCCGCGCTGGCCGCCCGCGCCCGCGAGGCCGGCGTGATCCTCGTCGGGCCTAACTGCCTCGGCGTCTTCGACGCCGGCGCGCAGCTCGAGCTCGTGCCGAACGAGCTGCCGCGCGGCCCGATCGGCCTGGTGTCCCAGAGCGGCAACCTGGCCCTGGAGATCGGCCTCCTGGCGGACGCCGCCGAGCTCGGCTTCTCGCGCTTCGTGTCGCTCGGCAACCAGGCCGACCTGGAGGCCGCCGAGGTGATCCACGGGCTGGCGGAGCACGACGACACCGAGCTGATCGCCCTTTACGTCGAGGACTTTCGCGACGGGCGCGCCTTCGCCCGCTCCGCCGAGGCCGCGACCCGCGCCGGCAAGCCGGTAGTGCTGCTAGCCGTCGAGCGCTCCGAGGCCACCTCCCGCGCGGCGCGCTCCCACACCGGCGCGCTCGCCAGCGACAGCGTCGCGATCGATGCCGCCTGCCGCGCGGCGGGAATGGAGCGGGTGCGCGGCCCGCAGGAGCTGGTGGACCTCGCGCAGGGACTGCTGCGGGCGCGCTCATTGCGCGGCCGGCGGCTGGCGGTGATCGCGGACGGCGGCGGCCACGGCATCGTCGCGGCCTCCCTCGCGCGCGACGCGGGGCTCGAGCTGCGGGCCTTGAGCGCGCCGCTGCGCAGCCGCCTGCGCGCGGGGCTTCCCGCCACCGCGGCGGTGGCGAACCCGATCGACCTGGCCGGTGGGGGCGAGGCCGACATCCACAGCTACGACCGCACCGCGCGGGCGGTGCTCGAGTCGGGCGAGGTCGACGCCGTGCTGATGACCGGCTACTTCGGCGGTTACACGGAGTACGACGAGGGGCTCGAGCGCGGCGAGGTGTTGGTGGCCGACGCGCTCGTCGACGCTCGCGCCGCGAGCGGACGCCCGCTGCTGGTCCAGACGATGTACCCACAGGGGGCGGTGGCGCGCGCGCTGCGCCGCGGCGGCGCCGCGGTGTATCCCACCATCGAGCGCACCGTCTGGGTCCTCGGCCGCCTCGCCGAGCACGTCGAGCGCCGGGCCCGCGGGGTACCGGCGCTGCCGACAGCCGCCGAGCCGCTCGTGGACGACGGCTATGCCGCGGCGCGCGCCCTGCTCGCCGCCGGCGGTGTCCCGTTCGCACCCGCGCAGGTGGTCGACGGCGCCGAGCGGGCCGCCGACGCCGCGGCGGAGATCGGCTATCCGGTCGTGCTCAAGGCGCTCGGCGTGCTGCACAAGTCGGACGTCGGCGGCGTGGTCACCGGCCTGCGCGACGAGCGAGCGCTGCGCTCTGCGCTCGCCGACATGCAGGAGCGGCTGGCCCGACCTGCCTTCTCGGTCGAGCGGATGGCGCCACTCGAGGACGGTCTCGAGCTGTTAGTCGGGGCTCGCTGGGACCACCGCCACGGACCGGTGGCGCTGGTGGGGTTGGGCGGGATCTACACCGAGGTGCTGCGCGACGTCGCCGTGGCGCTCGCCCCCGTCGACCAGACGACCGCGCTCGACCTGCTCCTGTCGCTGCGGGCCGCGCCGCTCCTGTGCGGCGCACGCGGGCGCTCGGCCATGGACCTCGAAGCAGCCGCGGCAGCGATCGCCGCCGTGTCGCGCGTGGCTGCCGCTCATCCGGAGATCGTGGAGATCGAGGTCAACCCCCTCCTTGCCCTGCCCGACGGAGTGCTCGGGCTGGACGCGCGCGTCGTGCGCGCGGAGCACGCGGCGTGAGCGGCCGACCGCCGAACCTGCTGCTCATCATGGTCGATCAGCTCGCGGCCGGCTGGCTGCCGGCGTACGGCCATCCGGTCGTCCAGGCGCCGCACCTCACGAGCCTGGCGCGTGACGGCGTCGTATTCGAGAGCGCGTACTGTCCCTCCCCGCTCTGCCTTCCGTCGCGAGCGGGGCTGCTCACCGGAAAGCTCCCCTCGCGCATCGGGGCCTACGACAACGCCGCGGAGCTGCCCGCCTCGACCGCGACAGTCGCTCATCACCTACGCCTGCACGGCTACGCCACCAGCCTGGCCGGCAAGATGCACTTCGTCGGCCCCGACCAGCTGCACGGCTTCGAGGAGCGCCTGACCAGCGACGTCTACCCGGCGGACCTCATCTGGACGCCGGACTGGCGACGTCCGGTCGGCGAGCGCCTGCCCTGGTACCACACGATGGAGAGCATCCTGCGCCCGGGCGTGTGCGAGGCGAGCATGCAGCTCGACTATGACGCGGAGGTGACCTTCCACAGTCGACGCCGGATCTTCGATCTCGCGCGTGACCGCGGCCGGGGGCCCTTCTTCCTCGTCGCCTCGTTCACCCATCCGCACGATCCCTGGGAGATCCCGGCACGCTATTGGGAGCGCTACGACCCCAACGCGATCCCCGCGCCGAGCGTTCCGGCGCCTCCGTTGTCGGAGGCCGACCCCCACAGCCGCCGCCTGCGCGAGATGCTCGGCGTCGACGAGGCTGGGCTCTCGGAGGCGCAGGTCCGGACTGCGCGGCACGCCTATTTCGCCGCGATCAGCTACGTGGACGAGCACGTCGGCGAGCTGCTGGCTGCCCTGCGCGACGCGGGTCTCGACGACGAGACGATCGTCGTCTTCACCGCCGATCACGGCGAGATGCTGGGCGAGCGTGGGCTCTGGTTCAAGATGTGCTTCTTCGAGCCCTCCGCGCGGGTGCCGCTGATCGTGTCGGCGCCCGGTCGTTTCCGCGCCGGGCGGGTGGCCGAGCCGGTCTCGCTGCTCGATCTCGCCCCGACGCTCCTCGAGCTCGCCGCCGACCCGCGCGCCGAGGAGCTCGAGCCGGACGGGACCAGCCTGGCACCGCTGCTCAACGGTCGTCGGACCGGTGGACCGGCCGCCGTCGTCGCCGAGTACCTCGCGGAGGGGGTCCGCTCGCCGGCGCTGATGATCCGTCGCGGGCGCCACAAGTTCGTCTCGTGCGGCGACGACCCCGACCAGCTCTACGACCTCCTCGACGACCCGCTGGAGCTGGTCAACCTC
>DATDKF010000233.1:0-4361 GCA_036520135.1 Solirubrobacteraceae bacterium | reverse complement strand
TCGATGACCGACGGCGCGCTCTCGTGGCTCGCGATGGTCGCCGCCCGCCACTTCGCCGACGGCGCGGTCCCGCGGCGCGGCGGCACCGAGCTGGCGGGCGGGCTGATCTGCTATCGCCCGTACCGCTGCGCCGACGGGTGGGTGACGCTCGGCGCGCTCGAGCCGAAGTTCTGGCAGGCGTGGTGCGCGGGCGTCGGCCGCGAGGACCTCGCCGAGCGCCAGTTCGACCCGGTGGGGTCGGACACGCACCGCGAGGTTGAGGCGGTGTTCGCCCAGCGCACGCGCGACGAGTGGGAGGCGTTCGGCGACGAGCACGACTGCTGCCTGGAGCCGGTGCTCGCGCTTGACGAGGCCTTGCGGTCCGAGCTCGTGCGCGCGCGCGAGATGGTGATCTCGGTCGACCAGCCGGGCGCCGGGCCGGTGCGGCTGCTCGGCACGCCGGTCAAGCTCTCGCGCACGCCGGCCGATCCCGCCCGCGCCGGCGGCCCGGCGATCGGCGCCGACACCGACCCGGTGCTGGCCGAGGCCGGCTACGGGCCGCAGGAGATCGGGGCGCTGCGGGAGGCGGGGGCGGTCGCATGAGCGGCAAGCCGGGGCTGAAGATGAGCGAGCTCGCGGACGCGAGCGGCGTCTCGGCCGGGACGATCAAGCACTACCTGCGCGAGGGGCTGCTGCCGGAGCCCGTCCGCACGAGCCGGAACATGGCCTACTACCCGCCCGAGTTCGTCGACCGGATCCGGACGATCAAGCGCCTGCAGGAGGAGCGCTTCATGCCGCTGCGGCTGATCCGCGAGGTGCTCGAGCAGGCCGATCGGCCGCGGACCCCGCGCCGCGACGTGCTCGACCGGCTGCCCGCCAACGTGCTCGACCGGCTCGAGGAGATCGGCGTGCTCACGCCCACGCGCAAGGGCTACGACGCCGACGACGTGCAGATCATCGAGGCGATCGCGCGCTTCCGCGCCGGCGGCTACGACGAGGCGCTCGGCTTCACGGTCTACGACACGCTGCGCTACCGCGACGCGCTTGCGCCGCTCGTCGAGGAGGAGGTCCGCGTCCTGCTCGAGCGGCTGACCGGCGAGGTCGAGCCCGAGAAGGCGGTCGAGATCATCCGCGCCGGCCGCGAGCCGCTGCGCGAGCTGATCGGCGCCATGCACTCCAAGATGCTGCTGCGGGCGCTGGAGCGCGCGACGACGTGAGCTTCTACGAGCCGCTCGGCGACGGGCGCTTCGCCGCGACGACGCACACGGCCGGCCCGTGGGATCCGGCGTTCCAGCACGCCGGCCCGCCCGCCGCGCTGCTGGGCCGCGCGCTGGAGCGCTGCGAGCCGCGCGACGGCTTCGTCTTCGCACGGCTGACGTTCGAGATCCTGCGGCCGGTGCCGGTCGCCGAGGTCGCGGTCGCCGCCCGGGTCATCCGCCCCGGCCGGTCGGTCGAGCTGCTCGAGGGCGAGCTGACCGCCGGCGGCCAGCCGGTGATGACCGTCCGCGCGTGGCGGGTCCTCGCCGCCTCCGCGCCGACCGTCGCCGACGACGCGCCGCTGCCGCCGCGGCCGGACGCCGCCACCCCGCTGCCGCCCGAGCTCGACGGCTTCGGCTACGGGAAGGCGGTCGAGCTGCGCTTCGTCGCCGGCGGCTGGAACCAGGCGGGGCCGGCGACGGTCTGGACGCGCCTCGGGGTGCCGCTGCTCCCCGGCGAGGCGCCGACCGGCCTGCAGCGCGTGCTCGCCGTCGCCGACTCGGGCAACGGCGTGTCCGCCGTGCTCCCGCTCGACCGCTGGCTGTTCATCAACCCAGAACTCACCGTCCACCTGCGGCGCGAGCCGCGCGGCGAGTGGATCTGCCTCGACGCCGCGACGACGATCACCGAGGGCGGCGCCGGCCTCGCCCGCTCGACGCTCAGCGACGACGACGGCGTCGTCGCCCAGGGCGCCCAGTCGCTGTTCGTCGCCCGCCGTTAGGTGGGGCGATCGTGGGGGCGCGGCGCGACGGGGTCATGCGGTTCCGGGCACGGCTCCCGCAGTACACCGCGACGCTGCTCCTGTCGGCGTCGTTAGTGATCGTGCTCTTCGCGCTGGCGGTCGCGTCCCACGGCGAGGCGTCGCGCCACGTGGACACCCTCCCGGCCGTCGCCGCCGTGTGTTTGCTGGCGATCTACGGCGCGGAGCTGTGGTCGTACCTGCGCTCCGACGAACCGCGCGAGGCCGCCCACGAGGCGTCGCCCTGATCGCCATATGCGTAACGCTGGCCGCGTTCGCCTGGCTCGACTAGGCCACCCAGCGCGCGGCCGGCTCGACGTACGGCGCGCGGGCGTCGAGCGCGGCGGCGGCGAGGCGGCGGACCGCCTCGGCGAGCCGCTCGGGCGGGTGCGTGAACGGGAGCCGCAGGCGCTGCTCGAAGCCGCCGGCGGCGCCGAAGCGAGGGCCGGGGGCGACGCGCACGCCGTGCTCGGCCGCGCGAGCGGCGAGCGCGGACGCCGCGGTGCTCTTGGGGAGCTCGACCCACAGCGACATGCCGCCGGCGGGGCGGGGCGCGCTCCAGGCGGGCAGGTCGGCGGCGAGCGCGGCGAGCAGCGCGTCGCGGCGCTCGCGCAGCAGTGCGCGGCGGCCGGGGAGCAGCGCGTCGAGGCGGGGGAGGACCTCGGCGGCGAGCAGCTGGTCGAGCACAGGGCTGCCGACGTCCTGGCTCCCGCGCGCGAGCGCGAGGCGCCGCACGAGCTCGTGGTCGGCGCGGACCCAGCCCGTGCGCAGGCCGCCCCACACCGGCTTGGACAGCGAGCCGACGGCGAGGACGCCGGGGCCGCCGAGCGACGGCAGGCGCCGGTCGCCGTCGAGCACGAGGTCGGCGAGGCTCTCGTCGCTGACCAACGGCACGGCGGCCGCTCGCGCGGCGGCGGCGATCGCGGAGCGCTGCTCGGCCGTCGCGGAGACGCCGGTCGGGTTCTGGAAGTCGGGGATCAGGTAGCCGAGCCGCGGCCGCGCGTCGCGCAGGGCGGCGCGCAGCAGCGCGAGGTCCCAGCCGTCGGGCCCGACCGGGACGCCGACCGGCACGCACCCGTGCGCGCGAACAGCGTCGAGCGCGCCCGGGTAGGTCGGCGTCTCGACCAGCACCCGGTCGCCGGGGCGGGCGAGCGTGCGCAGCGCGAGGTCGAGCCCGTGCAGCGCGCCCTGGGTGACCAGCACCTGCGCGGGCTCGGTCGGCAGTCCGCGGGCGGTAAGGCGGTCGGCGACCGCCGCGCGGGTGGCCGGCAGGCCGAACGGCTCGTAGCCGTGCCCGCCGAGCTCGCGCGGGAGCGCGTGGGCCGCGGCGACCGCCAGCTCGGCGAGCTCCGCAGGAGCGGGCAGGTTGGCGAGCGTGAGGTCGATGACGTCGCCGAGCGGCGGTAGCGGCTCGTCGGGGCGGTCCTCGGCGGCGGCCGGTGCGGTGACCCAGCTGCCCGCGCCGCGCCGCGAGGCGAGGTAGCCCTCCTCGCGCAGCACGTCGAGCGCCGCCGTGGCGGTGTTGCGGGACACGCCGAGCGCGACCGCGAGCGAGCGCTCCGACGGCAGCCGGGTGTGCGGCGGCAGCCGGCCCTCGACGATCAGCGCGCGCAGCGCTCCCGCGAGCGCGGGGTACGCGGTGCCTCCGCCGCGCCAGTCGCCAAGCAGCCGCACGAGGTGCGGTGTCGCGAGCCGGCGGAGCACGAGGGGGCCATCGTCGCGAAATTGGCCCTGTTGAGATGGTGCCAAGGCTGCCAGTCTACCTCGCGATGCGCTCGCCGTTCCTCCGCGTGCCGCCCGATCGCCGGGCCCGTCGTGCCGCCCAGCTGCTCGCCGGCCTCGTCCTCTACGGCGCGACCGCGGCGATGATGGTGCTCGCCGGCCTCGGCCTCGATCCCTGGGACGTCCTGCACCAGGGGCTCTCGCGGACGGTCGGCCTCGGGATCGGGACCTGGGCGGTGCTGGCCAGCTTCGTCGTGCTGCTCGGCTGGCTGCCGCTGCGCCAGCGCCCGGGCGTCGGCACCGTCGCCAACGCCGTGCTCATCGGCGTCGTGATCGACGTCGTGCTCGCGCTCTTCGACCCGCCGCAGGCAACGTGGGCGCGCGTCGCGCTGCTCGTCGGCGGCGTCGTCGGCAACGGCATCGCCACCGGCCTCTACATCGGCGCCGGCCTCGGCCCGGGCGCCCGCGACGGCCTCACCACCGGCATCGCCGCTCGCGGCCACTCGATCCGCGTCGTCCGCACGATCATCGAGGCGACCGTCCTCGTCACCGGCTTCCTGCTCGGCGGAACGGTCGGCGTCGGCACCGTCCTCTACGCGGTCGCCATCGGCCCCATCTCGCACGTCACGATCCCGGCGCTCGCCATCCGCCCTCGCGCCACTCC